>JANXRM010000292.1 GCA_025353015.1 Hyphomicrobiales bacterium | reverse complement strand
CTTCCTGCGCTTCTCGGTACCGATGTTCCCGCTCGCAACCGCCGAACTGGCGCCGTTCGTCTTTACGCTGTCCGTCATCGCCATCATCTATACGTCGCTGGTGGCGCTGGCGCAGGAGGACGTGAAGAAGTTGATCGCCTATTCCTCCGTTGCGCACATGGGCTATGTCACCATGGGCATTTTCACGGTGACGCAGCAGGGCGTCGATGGCGCCATCTTCCAGATGCTCAGCCACGGCATCGTGTCGGCAGCACTGTTCCTCTGCGTCGGTGTCGTCTACGACCGTATGCACACGCGCGAGATCGCGGCCTACGGCGGCCTCGTCAAGCGCATGCCGATCTACGCGTTTTGCTTCATGGTCTTCACCATGGCCAACGTCGGTCTGCCGGGCACATCAGGGTTCGTCGGCGAATTCCTGACGCTGCTCGGCGCGTTCAAGGTCAACACCTGGGTCGCCTTCTTCGCCACGTTCGGCGTGATCCTGTCGGCGGCCTATGCGCTATGGCTTTATCGCCGCATGATCTTCGGTACGCTCGATAAGCCATCGCTGAAGGCAATCACCGATATGGGACCGCGCGAGATCTTCATCATGGCCCCACTGGTCATTCTCACCATTCTGTTCGGCGTCTACCCGGCGCCGCTGCTCGATGTGCCGCGAACGGCGGTGCGCCAGCTTGTCGAGAAGTACGAGACGGCGGTCAAGACGACGAAACAAGCGGCCCTGCCGCCGGCGTCTGTTCCGGGGCCTGGGCGCTGATCGAGCATTCGTTTCACGCGCCGGATGCCGAAGGTCGGCATCTGAAGGCGCAATCAATAAAGAGAGCAAATATGGCCGATTTTTCGAACTTGGCGCCGCTGCTGCCCGAGATCGTGCTCGTGCTCGGCGCCATGGTGTTGCTCATGTACGGCGTGATGCGGCCGGAAACCGAGATCGAGGCGGCGACGGTTGGATGGCTCAGTCTGGCGCTCATGGTGGCGACGGGTGTGCTCGTCATGAAAGGCTCGGGCACTCAAAGCCTGTTCGGCGGCGCCGTTGTCGTCGACGCTTTCGCGCGCTTTATGAAGGTGCTGGCGCTGATCGGCGCGGGCGGTGCGCTGCTGTTGGCTTTCGACGATCTGCGCGAGGTCAAATCCTTCAAATTCGAATACCCCGTGCTGCTGCTGCTGGCGACGGCGGGCATGTTGCTGATGATTTCGGCCAACGACCTGATCTCGCTTTATCTGGCGCTGGAGCTGCAAAGCCTGGCGCTCTATGTCGTCGCCGCATTCCGGCGCGATCATGTGCAATCGAGCGAAGCGGGCCTCAAGTATTTCGTGCTCGGCGCCTTGTCGTCGGGAATGCTGCTCTATGGCGCCTCGATGATCTACGGCTTCGCGGGTACGACCGGTTTTGCTGGCATCGCTAAGGCCGCATCGGTCGCCGGTGCCGGCGAAAGCCTACTGTTGATCTTCGGCCTGGTGTTCCTGCTGGTCGGCTTGGCGTTCAAGATCTCGGCGGTCCCCTTCCACATGTGGACGCCGGACGTCTATGAAGGCGCGCCGACGCCGGTCACTGCGTTTTTTGCAGCCGCGCCCAAGGTTGCGGCCATGGCGCTGTTGATCCGCGTGTGCGGTACCGCCTTTGTTGGCATCAAGCCGCAATGGCAGCAGATCATCTGGTTCCTGTCGATCGCGTCCATGGTGCTCGGCGCTTTCGCCGCCATCGGCCAGACCAACATCAAGCGCCTGATGGCCTACTCCTCCATCGCCAACATGGGCTTTGCTCTTGTCGGCTTGGCGGCTGGTGGTGCTGAGGGCGCCAAGGGTGTGTTGGTCTATCTTGCGATCTACGTCGTCATGACGCTTGGCGTGTTCGGCTGCATCCTGGCCATGCGTCGCGAGTCGGGCCCGGTGGAGGATATCTCGGAATTGGCAGGCCTCGGCGAAACCAACCGGCCGATGGCGTTCGCGCTGGCGATGTTCATGTTCTCGCTCGCCGGTATTCCGCCGCTCGCCGGCTTTTTCGCCAAGTATTTCGTGTTCGTCGCGGCGATCCAGGCGGGGCTCTATCCGCTGGCCGTCATCGGCGTTGTCGCGAGCGTGATCGGCACCTACTATTATCTGCGCATCATCAAGATCATGTTCTTCGACGAGGCCAAGCCTGCTTTCGCCGCGGTGCGCGCCAAGGAAGGTTTCGTCATTGCCGCGGCGCTGCTGCTGGTGATGCTGTTCATCGTGCCGTTCATTGCCGCGCCCGTTGTCGAGGCGGCTGGCGTCGCGGCCAGATCATTGTTCTGATCCCGGGCGGTGTCTCGGGGCATTCCCTGAGATAAATATGCCATGAGCCCAACCACGCCAGCACAGCACGCGTCACCCTGGCCTGTCGTCGAGTTGAGTGAAATCGACTCCACGCAGGCCGAGGCGCATCGACGCGCGGCGTCAGGCGAGCGTGGTCCAGTGTGGATCAACGCGGCGGTTCAAACGCAGGGACGTGGTCGCTCCGGCCGCTCGTGGGCGAGCTTTTCGGGAAATCTCGCGGCGACGCTGCTGTTCGAGCCGGGATGTTCGGCAGCACTTCTGCCGCAGCTTTCTTTGGTTGCCGGGATCGCCACGTTCGATGCGGTCGCGCCGCATCTTGCGCGCAGTCCAGCGATGCAGCCGCTCAGCCTGAAATGGCCGAACGATCTGCTGATCGGGGATGCCAAGCTGGCGGGCATTCTCATCGAAAGCCGGCTGCAAGGCCGCGACATCATCGCCATGGCCGGGATCGGCATCAATATCGCCATGGCGCCGGAAATTGAGGGTCGTACGCTCGCGTGCCTGGCCGACCATGCCGCCACGCCACCATCGCCGGGAGCCGTGCTGGCCAAAATTTCCTGGCACATGCAAACGTGGTTACAGGTCTGGGCCAAGGGCGCTGGCTTCCCGCTGATCCGCGACGCCTGGACCGCCCGCGCGCTGCCGGAAGGTACTGAAATGATGGTTAATGCGGGCGATGGCCCGGTCCACGGCGCATTCGCGGGACTGGACATCGATGGCGCATTGCTGCTTTTAGAGCCAACAGGGCACCGGCGCCGCTTCTCCTGGGGAGACGTGACGCTGCCGGGCCCATCAGTCTGAGATCCCAAAGGTTCGAGGTTCATGGCAGGTAAAGTCGACAAGGGCACGCGCGATAACAGCGAGCTGGTGTATGTGGCGCTTGGCGGGCTCGGCGAGGTCGGCATGAATTGCTACCTCTATGGTATCGGTCCGCCCGCACAACGGCGCTGGATGATGGTCGATCTCGGCATCACGTTTCCGGAAGGCGAGTTCGATCCGGGCGTCGATGTCATTCTGCCCGATATCAAATTCATCGAGGAGCGCGCGAAGAACCTCGCCGGTATCGTGATCACGCACGCGCACGAAGATCACATCGGCGCCATGATCGACCTGTGGCCGCGCCTCAAATGCCCCGTGTTCGCGACGCCCTTCACGGCGGCGTTCCTGAAGGCGAAGCTCTCCGAATACGGCGGCCGCCTGAAGATGCCGATCACGGAGATCCCGCTCAATTCTAAGTTCGAGGTTGGTCCCTTCGGTTGCGAATTCGTCACCATGGCGCACTCGATCCCGGAGCCCTCGGCGCTGGCGATCCGCACGGACCACGGCACGGTCTTCCATACCGGCGACTGGAAACTCGACGACACGCCGCTGATCGGCGACGCCGCCAACGAAAAGCGCATCGCGGAGCTCGGCGAGGAGGGTGTGCTGGCGCTCGTCTGCGATTCGACGAATGCGTTCCGCGATGGCAGTTCGCCGTCGGAAGTGGAGGTCGCGGCTTCGATCGCGAAGATCATCAAGGGCGCCAAGCGCCGCGTTTTGGTCACCGCGTTCTCGTCGAACGTGGCGCGGATCCGGGCGGTCGCCGACGCGGCGCGGGCCTCGGGTCGTACGCTGGTCGTTGCTGGCCGCGCCATGCATCGCGTCATTCAGGTCGCGATCGATACCGGCTACCTGCCGCAGGGGTTCCGTTTCTCGGACCAGCAGGAGTTCTCCTACATCCAGCCGAGCGAAGTCGTTGCGCTCGTCACCGGCAGCCAGGGCGAGCCGCGGGCCGCCTTGAAGCGCCTCTCGGAGGGCGAGCATCCCGAGCTGTCGCTGACCACGGGCGACATGGTGATTTTTTCCTCGCGCACCATTCCGGGCAACGAGAAGGCGATCGGCCGCATCCAGAACAATCTGGCGCGCATGGGCGTGGATATCGTCACCGATGCGGATGCGCTTGTGCACGTGACCGGCCATCCCCGGCGCGAAGAACTGCGCAAGATGTACGCCTGGGTGAAACCACAGATCGCGCTGCCGATGCATGGCGAGATCCGGCATCTGAAGGAGCACGCGCGCATTGCACGCGAGGCCGGTGTGCCGCAGGTGATGACGCCCATCAACGGCGAGATGGTGCGCCTGGCACCGGGGAAACCGCAGATCATCGACGAGATCCCCGTCGGGCGCTTGTTTCGCGATGGTCGTCTGCTTGTGCCGGGGGATAGCGGCCCGGTGAAAGAGCGCCGCAAGCTTTCGGTTGTCGGCCTGGTGGCGGTGTCCATCGTGCTGTCGCGGAAGGGCGAGATCCTCGCCGATCCCGAGATCGCGGTGGATGGCATCCCCGAGCATGGCGCCGAAGGCCAGACGCTCGAGGACGTCGTGCTCGACGCGGTTGACGGCACGCTGGCAAGCATTCCGCCTGCCCGCCGCCGCGATCCCGAGATGGTACGCGAAGCCGTGCGTCGCGCCACCCGGGCTGCCGTCGACGCGGTTTGGGGCAAGAAGCCGATCGTGAAGGTGTTCGTGGCTGTCGTGGACGGGAAGTAGGGCGGTGCGTGGGTCTGCACACACGCAGCGCTATCGCGAGTGTTCTGCCTCGTTCACAAAGTACCCAAACATCAACAAGTGTCATGGTCGGGCCCAAGTGCATAGCACGTCTCCGACATGACGCCGACCAACCATGGTTCCGCGACCTGTGCGACAACGGGTTGCTGTGATTTTTCAGAAAGTATCACAGCTCACCGGTGCGGGGCGATGGGTCCTCGCGACAAGCGTGAGGATGACACCGTGGGGTATGATATGAACGAGTAACAACACTCGGCCGCTTCGCCACGGCCTCTTAATGCCAAAGGGTACCTATGCGTAGTCCCAGAGATCGCCGCGAACAGGCCGAAAAGCCCGATAACGCACCGCGGCACAAAACGCGCCCCGGCGCGAAGTCGGGCGCGCGGGCCGGTGGCGGAATGCCTCACAAAGGTACTGGAAAATCCGAGCCGGAGGCCACAGGCGCGCCGGCTGGTCCAATGCGTATTGCCAAGGCACTCGCACGCTCGGGTCTTTGTTCGCGCCGCGACGCCGAACGCTGGATCGCGGATGGCCGCGTGGCCGTCAATGGCAAAGTGCTTTCGTCGCCGGCTCTCGATGTCAGCCCCAAGGACCGGATCGTCGTCGATGGCAAACCGTTGCCGACGCAGGAACCGTCGAAGCTCTGGCGCTACTACAAGCCGAAGGGGCTCGTCACCACGCACCGCGATCCCGAGGGCCGCCCGACCGTTTTCGACAAGCTGCCGCCTGATATGGGACGCGTCATCTCCATCGGCCGGCTGGATTTCAATACGGAAGGTTTGCTGCTGCTGACCAACGATGGCGCACTCGCCCGGCACCTGGAGCTTCCGGGCACCGGCTGGCTGCGCCGCTATCGTGTGCGTGCGCATGGGCAAGTGGCGCAGGAGCAGCTCGACAGCCTCAAAGCAGGCGTGGAAATCGAAGGCGTGCGTTACGGCCCGGTCGAGGCGACGCTGGATAAGCAGCAAGGCGCCAACGTCTGGCTCTCGATCGGGCTGCGCGAAGGCAAGAACCGCGAAGTGCGGAAAATTCTCGGCACGCTCGGCCTCGATGTCAACCGCCTGATCCGCATCTCGTTCGGGCCGTTCCAGTTGCTCGATCTGGCGCCCGGCACCGTAGAGGCCGTGAAGATGCGTGTGCTCGCCGATCAGCTCGGCCCCCATCTGGCACGCGAGATGGGGCTGATGGACGAGGCCGACGCGCGCCGTGAGCGTGGGGCCACCAAGAACCCAGGCAAGGCTGCGACGGGGCCGCGCGAGCGGGAGAGTGGGCGGGACGATAAGCGATGAGAGTTGTGGCCGGCACATTGCGCGGCCGTGCGCTGGCAACGCCTGAGGATCAGCACATCCGGCCGACTTCGGATCGCGTGCGCGAGGCCTTGTTCAACATTCTGGCGCACGGCATCGACGATTTCGCGATCGACGGCGCGCGCGTGCTCGATCTCTTCGCCGGCACCGGCGCGCTCGGTATCGAAGCGCTGTCACGTGGTGCCAAGGCCTGCGTGTTCGTCGAGGACGATCCTGAAGCCCGCGGCCTCATCCGCCGCAACATCGAAGCCTTTGGATTGACCGGCGTGACGCACGTCTACCGCCGCGATGCGACCGAACTCGGGGACAGCGGCAATCGCGAGCCGTTCACGCTGGTTCTGCTCGATCCGCCCTATGGCAAAGGGCTCGGCGAACGCGCGCTTGCATCTGCCGCAAACGGCGGCTGGTTGGCGGCTGATGCCGTGATCGTGCTGGAGGAGCGGGCGGGAACGGCCATTGCCTTGCCGGAAGGTTTCGAGGTTCTCGATCAGCGCACCTGGGGCGATACGATGGCACTCTTTGCGCGGTTCAAAGAAGCGGCGGGGGCTGCGACCGGCGGTGCGATCGCATGACGAACGATGCCGGTGTATCGGCGAGCCGGGTTGCGGGGCTCAATGGCTGGGTCGAGTCCGGGCTCTTTGCTATCGCGCTGGCTGTGCTCAACATCTCCTATGGCGTCGGCAGCCAGACCGGCGTGCACCCGGTCGCGTTTCTCGTCATCGCCATGCTGGTCGCCGCCCTCTGTCTCCTGGCGCTGACGGGGCCCGGTCCCGACTGGGCCGCCATAGTGCGGCACCCGCTGAGCTTCGTCGTCGGCTTCGGCATCATCGCCATGGAGGCAGTTTATTATATCCTGGTCCAACACTCGACGCCGACCGATGGCAGTCTGCTTGTCCGCCTCAATGTGCCGATGGCCGCGTTGCTCGGGCTCATGTTTTTCGGCCGGAGGCCGACGTGGCTCGCCCTGCTGGGGCAAGCGGTGGTTTGTGCCGCAATCTTCGGGTTTGCGCTGCACATAGATGCTCCGAACCGCGCGTTGAATATCACGCTGGCGGTTGGCTGTGGTGCGATCATGAGTGGCCGCGCCTTCGCAACCGAGTTCCATCCCTGGAACCGAAGCGCCAAGACAATCCGCGAAAAGCTCCGGCTCACGGGCTTGGTGCTGCTGGTCACGTCGATGTTAGGATCGGCGATCGTGTTTGGGTTGATGGCATTGACGGCGCAGGGCGTGACCCCACCGTTGGCCGGCGTTCCCTCGATCCATCATTTTCAGCATCCCCCGACCATCCTGCTCGGACTTTTCGTCGGCGCGGTCGTGCTGACCACGATGCAATATCTGGGATTCTCGGTGGTCGTCAAAATTCAAGCGCAGAACTTCATCGCGACCACGGCGCTCATTCCGCTGGTGACGCTGGCGATGCAACTTCTGGCCGTGCATCTTGGTATCCTGGCGCCGGTGCCAGTCGATTGGAGCGCGCTGCCGGCGATGCTGCTTGTCGCTGCCGGCGTGGGGCTGGTGATCGCCGGCGGGCGGAAGATTGCGCGTTGAGGCGATCAGATCAGACGTCGTGGTCTCAGTGCATGCGCCAGTCGAACGAGCGTTGCGCGCCGAGGCGAACTTCGAAACGGTCGGCCGATTCGACGATCGGACTCGATGCGGCATCGCCGAGAAAGCGCGTATAGCCGGCCGTCGCCAGCAGTGTCCAATCCGCCGTCAGTGCATATTCCGTCGAGAGCAGCGCGCCAATGCTCTTGAGGCCGGCACCGGCGTCATAGACGGCAAGGCCGGAACGGGACGACTGCAGCGCCGTGACGCCGTAATAGGCTTGCATGTAATCGCTACTGCCGTAGTCGAGCGTGACGACACCCTTGATCACGATTTTCGGCGTGATGGCGTGGCTGCTGCCAGTCGCGAATCTGAGCAGGTATCCTGTGTCGGTGCCGGTCAGTTGCTGATTGATCGAGCCACGCACATAGAACGCTCCGAAATTGTAGCGCGCATAGCCACCGGCGGCCAAACCACCGTCGATGTCGCCGAGGCCCGTCAGACGGGGTGAGTCTTTTTCGGCGCGACCAGCGCGATAGCCGATCAGCGGACCAGCTTCGAAGCCGTGCACATTAACGAGCGCAAGCGAGACGTCATCGAGTGCGCGCGCGTCGAACGGCAGGCCGCCACCCGCGCCGTTCGACATGATAGGTGCAAAGCCAAAGACAGGCAGTGCCGAGAATTCATAGCGCTTCGCGCCGTCGTATTTGGGCTGATAAACCGCCATCGCGCCAACCGTGACGCGAATACCTTCTGGAACCGCGAACAACTGGTTGCCGGCTGCCGTCATCGCCTCTTCCGAGGAAGGGAGGTCGGCTGCATGCTGGGCCGAGGCTTGGGGTAGGCCGGCGAGCAGTCCCATCGCGAGTGCCACGGCAATCTTGGCGGCGCTATCGATGTGCGCATTGAATGTGGCCCGCATTCATCCCCCGGTGTCGATGGCCAACGCGTCGCGTGCGCTGGGCTCAATCGTTGCAGCGTTAGGTTGATTCGGATCGGGCGACAATCAGCGGTGCGCGGGATACTTCATTTGCTTGCGCCGGCACAGTTCCTGAGACACAGGTGGCTTTGTTCCGGTGCGGGATGGGGTGTGGGCGATTGAATTGCGCCGCAGTCGATCGGCAACGATCCGCGGTCAGGGAGCGATCGTCTGAACCATTCCGGTGCGAACAGGTTTGGCCTTGGCCGCGACGGGCGCAGACGGTTTTTTCGCAGCCACCGGTGCTGATGCACTGGCAACGCGTTTGCTCCCGGCTTCCAAGTCGTTGAGCAAGACCTCGACCAGGGGGCTTGCCACCTGAGCTGCGTGCAGGGCGCGGCCGAAGGGCTCCCGCGTCGAGCCCGTGCCGACCAGGACGACGTAGGAATAGGCCTGCCCGTTCGCGAATTGCAGCCCACCGGTCACCCAGGTGTCGACCGATTGGTTGACGTCCTCGGCTGTATCCGTACCGGTTTTGGCGAAGTGCAGCTTGAGGCCTGGACGTTCGGCAGCGCACCAGTGGGCAAGGCTTTTCAATGTGCCGTGCGCCTGGCCACCCTGTCGGTAGCAAAGTGGCGCCTGCAACATGGCGCGCACGAACGCATGGCCCTGCGGGCGGACGTAGCGATTGGGAACGATGGCTTTCTCGGCCGCGAACGTCTCGAGTGCACCGAGGTCGCCATGATCGTAGAGTTTCACCAAAGTCGGCGCGTGCACGGGCTTGTCGCCCTGACCGGTCAAGGCGGCCAATATCACACCGGCCATGTGGTGCACTCGGCGCGGCGAGCCGGACACGAGGCCTCGGGTGGCGGCCGTGGAGGGCGGCGTCGCCCCAGCGCTGTTGGCCGCTGGCGGCATATTGAAGCCGAACGCATCGATCAGCCGCTTGATCCGCAATTGGCCGAGCTGTGCTGCCCGCCATTCCACCGGCCGGTTGAGCGAGCAGGCAAAGGCGACGATCGCGCGGCGGCCATGTGTGCCGTTGCCCTTCTCGCAGGTGTCGAGGCCACGATCGGGCGAGAGCGCGTCGGTATAGAGCGTGTCGCCGGTATCGCGGTTCTCGTTGCCGGACGCGATGGCGACGAGCATCTTGCCGGTCGAGGCGATGCGACGTTGCTCTTTCTCGGGCAGATAGCGGCCGGTGGCTGGATCACGCGCGAACGGCGAGCCGAAATAGGGGGCGGTTTCGCCAAGCTCGAAATAGCGGACGATTTCACCCTTCGCATTGGCCGCGACCACGGTCACGTGCGGCAGCCGCAAGCCGCTGCCCGAAGTCACACGTGCGGGATCGAGGGCGAAACCCGGATTGAGCTTGGCTTGCGCGTTTCGGTCGATCTGGACGAGTTCGGTGCGAATTTTTTCACTGAATGCGAGGTTGTCGGTCACATCCAACGTCGTCGCCACGCCGCGAACCTTGTCGCGCCAGCCAAAGCCGTAGAGTTGTTTCATCTCCTCGCGGATGCCGTAGCGGGCGGCCGGTAGCAGGGCGTTGGCACGGATCATTGGATTGGCTGTGGCGCGGCGGGCGGCCTCCGGCGAGGCGTAGCGGTCGAGCGCCTCCTGCAGTTTCGGGCGCACTTTCGGATCCGGCGGACCACCGGCGAGATTGATAAGCTCGAATACGATGTTCTGCCGCTCGGTCTGGTCGTCGATGAGTTTCTCGGCGCAGTGGCGGGCACGCACCTCGGCGATGTAGCGCCAGTGATCGAGGCGCACCTCGTTCAGCTTCTCGTTGCCCTCGAGCAGGATGATCGGCTTGTTGACCGCCGACGCCAGCACAAACTGCTCCGCGGTCGTTAGGTCCTTCGCCTCCTTGCCGAACACGACACGGGCAGTCATCTCGACGCCGTGCAGCGGTGAGCCGCCGGTGCGTTGTGCGAGCCATAGATGGTTCGCCGCCCATTGCTTCAATGGCGTATCGTCGCCGCCTTTGGTCAGCTCGTAATAGATGACGGGCGCCAGCCACCACTCGCCCATCTTGCGCTTGAGTTTGGTAAAGCTGCCTTCGCGCGCGTCGGGCGGTGTTTTGTATATGACGCGCGCGAACTGCATCGGCAGCGTCGATCCGCCAACGCCGATGCTCGGCCGTTTCAACGCGATCGAGCGCTTGATGGTGGAGTAGGGGATTTTCAGGACGCCGACGAGATCGATGCCGGCGGGATTAAGGATGCCGCCGATGTAGCGGTCCTCGTGATAGGAGAGGCACTGCCAGTAACGTGCGGGCACCTCGGCAACGGGAATCGATTTGTGATCGGGGTTGGCCGTGTGGCCGCCGAGCTCGATCGCCGAATCCGTAAAGTTGACGTCGCGCTGGCTGTCGAGCCTGGGATCGAACGTGCCGATGAACTGGCCTTGCCGGTCATAGATCGCGGTTGCGAGCCAACGCTCGGCATCGTAGCGGATCTTTTCGCCCATGTAGAAGTGGCCGATATAGCCGCGGATCGGGGCGGCCACATAGACGAGCGCGAAGGCAAACACGACATAGGCGACGGCGGCGGTTGCGAGATGGCGCAGCGGTCCGAGGCGTGGATTGAACGCGATCGAGACAAACAAGAGGCCGCCGAGCCCTGTCAGTCCGGCGACCACACGTTCGATCAGGTGCGTGACGAGGCGCAGCAGCATTGTCATTGATCGTGTCGCACCTAGCGCCTCCCGCTGCGGCCGTCGCGCGAGACTGCAGACGGCCGGGAGCCGGCTGTACCCTGAGGTTCCGGCATACCAAGGGCCAGCAGATAGACGGCTAATATGGCGCCGGTGGGTTTGGTTTGTGGCAAGCCGTCGACGTCTGAGGGCGCGCGCGCGCGGCGCCGATCCCGGGGGGTGTCGAAATTGCCGGGATGGGTCCCCATATAGGCAGGCAACCGCAACCCTCGCCCGGGAGTGTCCTGACATGAGTGCGATCGCTCGAATCTTCCGCAGGCCCGTTGGCGTCGTGGCAGAGACACGTTGCAGCCGTGAGCCGGCGCTGTCCGATCTGCCGCCGCACGATGGGCCGGCGCACGATGGGCCGGCGCCGGACGCCCCTCGACAGCACTCCCCTGCACAAGGCGACCGTTCGCGCGATGACGGGCCGCTGCTTGACGCCTATTCGCGCGCTGTCGTCGGCGTCGTCGAACAGGTGTCGCCCTCCGTTGCACACATTCATGTGGCTCGTGAGCGCCAGAGCCGCCGTGTGCAAGGCTCGGGTTCAGGTGTCGTCGTTTCCCCCGACGGCATCATTCTCACCAACAATCACGTGATCGACGGAGCGGCCCGGATCGACGCCGTGATCAACGGTGGCCGTCCGATGCGGATGCGCGTGCTCGGCCGCGACCCCGACACGGACCTGGCTGTGCTGCGGGCCGAAACCACAGAACGGCTTGTGGCTGCGCGCCTCGGCAACTCCAAGTCGGTGGCGCCCGGGCAGGTTGCCATCGCGATCGGCAACCCCTTGGGATTCCGATCGACAGTCACGGCGGGCATCGTCAGCGCTGTCGGCCGGACGTTGCGTGGCGATGGCGGGCGGCTGATCGGCGACGTGATCCAGACGGATGCAGCATTGAATCCCGGCAATTCCGGCGGTCCCCTGGTGTCGTCGGCCGGTGAAGTCATCGGCATCAACACGGCGACGATCTCGGGTACCCAAGGTATCTGCTTTTCCGTGGCCTCGAACAGTGCGTCCTATGTGCTCGGCCAGATCCTGCAGCATGGCCGCGTTCGCCGGGCACGTCTCGGGATCGCGGGCGAGCAGGTGACCTTGCCGGAACGACTGCGGCACCGGGCGGGGCTCGATCAGAAGAGCGGCGTTCTCGTTGCTGATGTCATGCCGGATACGCCAGCGGCTGTGGCTGGGGTCAGGCCGGGGGATATTGTCGTCAGTCTCGATACCACCGTTGTGACCGGCATCGACGACATCTCGCGTGCATTGGACGGCAGCCGGATCGGCGTCACGGTGACCGCAAGGCTCATCCGCGACGGCCAGATCGAGGTGATCGCCGTTGTCCCTGATGAACGATCCGGTTGATGGAGGACCGGACCAGGCGCCCGTTTTACGTATCGGCGAGCCCGCTATAAGCAGAATTTATACACATCTGCACAATTCTTTTTACGAGCTGTTAGTTATTATTCTCTTGCACCCTTGTATTTTTGCCTCAGTTGGTGTTTTGTGGGGGTGTCCGAAACGTGGCGCCGTCCCACCTATCCCCCCATAGTGGCGTCACGCTCATAGCCCGCGGCCCTCCCCC
>JANXRM010000468.1 GCA_025353015.1 Hyphomicrobiales bacterium | reverse complement strand
CCCCGTCGATCCGCGATTGCGCCCAGAACCTGCCAAAGCGTGTGTGTCATCGAGCCACCTCCGTTGCCGGTGGCTCAGCTAAAGAATCCGATTTGCGATCCGTGTCAGCTCCGGGCAGGTGCGGTTCTTTGAATCACCCTGATCAGGTGCGGGCGGCCGTTGACCGCCCGCCAGAACGGCAACTCGTCGGCGTAGGAATCTGAGTCGTAGGTGAAGCCACCCTCCTCGATCAGCAGCCGGCGTGTATGTAGGCTTGGGCCGTAGCGGCAGTACCAGCCCAATGGCCGCGACCCTACGCTTTTCTCCAGCGACGCGATCGCTTTGGCTATGTGCTGTCGCTCCTCGACTTCGTCGAGCTTGCTGTGCAGGACCCATCGCCAGCCGTGGCAGCAGACATCGTAGCCGGCAGCGCGGATCGCCTGCGCCGCGGCCGGATTGCGTTCGAACGCCAGCGCGCAGCCGAACACGGTCATCGGCAGGCGGCGCTCCTGGAACAAGCGGTGCAAGCGCCAGAAACCGACGCGGCTACCATATTCGAACATGCTCTCGGCGGCGAGGTCGCGGCCAATGGCAACAACCCCCATGCCGTGCGCCTCGGTGAGCCCATTCTCGGAATAATCCTCGCCATCCGCGATCGACGGCTCCGAGCCCTCCTCATAGTTCAGCACGAAATTCAAGGCGAGCCGCGCGCCATCGGGCCAGCGTGGATCCGGTGGATTGGCGCCGTACCCGATAAAATCCCGGTCGAGATCGCGCGTCGTCATGTGGGGCACCGCTTCAAATTGATGCCACTGAGCACGTTTTCCGCTGCCGCAGCCGCCGCCAGAACCAACAGGTCGCGCCCACGTCGCGCGACGATCTGCAAGCCGACCGGCAAGTTGTCGTGTCCGCGGCCGCACGGAATGGAAATCGCTGGCGTCAGCGCATGATTGAAGAACGGCGTGAATACGGCGTGTCCGCGCGCTTTTACCGGAACACCGCCGATCCGCTCGGGGCCGAGGCGGTCGGCGGACCAGGCGACACACGGCGTCGTCGGCGACAGCAGTAGATCAAACTTCGTCAGGAACGTCGCGCACGCGCGCCGGATCGCGGCACTTGCCTCCAGTGCTACGGCGACATCACGACCTGTCATAGCGAGCCCGCGCTGTAACTGCGCCGCGATGTCCGGATCGAAAAGGGACGGATTGTGCGCAAAAGCATCGCCGTGCAACGCCGCGAGGCCGGCCGCCTGCAACGGCATCAGCGTCTCTTCCTTGAGATCGGCCGGCCAGGGCAGATCCGTGCGCTCGATCGGCCAGCCGACATGCGCGAGCGCCCCTATTCCGGTTTCGATCGCCGCCGCCACTTCGGCATCAACAGGTACATCGAGACCGAGCCGTGGACTGTAGGCGATGCGCAAGCTTCGGAAATCGGGTGGCGCCGACAAGGCATCGATCGCGATTGCCTCGGCGTCGCGTGGATCGGGACCGGCGACACAATCGAACAGTAAGGCCGTATCGGCGACCGTACGACCCATCGGCGCGATCACGGCGATGCCCCAGAACGGCTCGGGAAAGCCCGGTCCATAGGGGATTGCACCGAACGACGGTTTGAAGCCGACGGTGCCTGTATGCGCGGGTGGCCGGCGTCCAGAGCCGCCACCGTCGGTGCCGAGCGCGATCGGCGCGAAATCGGCGGCCAGCGCCGCGGCATTGCCGCCGGAGGAACCGCCGGGCGTCAACAATGGGTTCATCGGGTGTCGCGCGATGCCGTGCAGCGGCGAATTCGTCTGCCCCTTGCACGCGAACTCCGGGCTGTTGCCGATGCCTATGACAACAGCGCCGGCGGCTCTCGCCCGCTCAACGCAAATCGCATCTGATGGCGCGATGAAATCTGCGAACAGTCGCGAGCCTTGAGACTGGTTGCGGCCCTTCACCCAGACGGTGTCCTTGACCACCAGCGGCACGCCGGCAAGCGGCAGTCGCTGACCTTGGCGCACGCGGTCCAAGAGACGCCGCGATTCCCGCCGCGACCAATCGAGATCGAGACGAACGAGCGCGTTCAATTCGGTGTTGCGTGCTTCGATCCTCTCCGCGAATGCCTCGACGACCGCCACCGGGTCGAGGCGTCCAGCATTGACCTCACGCGCAATCGTCGATGCGTCGAGCTTGATCATGGTCCCCTCTGAGTATTGGCCCCTCTGAGCAACGGCAATGTGGCGGCCAAGACTAGCACTGCGAGCGTGAGATAGCTAAAGCTGAGGCCTCCGACGGCAGCCGTTGCTGCGACGATTGCCGGCCCAGCCAGAAGTCCGGCATAGCTTGCGGTTAGAACGGCGCCGGTCGCTTCTGCGACACGGCCCAATGGGGCAAGGCGCGCGACCTCGGCCAGGAACACACCATTCCAGCCGCTAGCAGTCAGGCCGAACAGAAATGCAACGGATGCGACCACAATGAAAGGCATCGTCTGGTCCATCATCGCGATGCCGGCCGCCGCGACGCTCATGCCGACGCCGAGCACGGCCAACAACCGGCGCGCGGTCACCGCCCAGGACGCGACCCAGCCCCAGAGCAGCCGGCCGATGAGCCCGCCAGCCTGCGCCGTCGCCAGCAGCGCACCTGCAGCGACGTGGCCAAGTCCGAGCCGATCCACGGCGAACGTCACGAGATAGGCATTGAGCGCAAGCTGCATCGCGGAGAACGGCATCGACAGCAAGGCGATTTTGCGGAGTGCCGGCTCACGCCAGGCCATCGTCACGGCTGCCGCAACGTCGACTGGCGCACTGCCACCAGTCGCTGCCGGATCGTAACGGCGGCTCAAGGCGGCCAATCCAGCGACACCACACAGCGCAAGCGTGGCGATAAGCCAGAACCCGCCTTGCGGCCACCAGACCGCGATCAGCGGCAATGCTAACGAACCGGTCATGGCGCCAATCTGGTTGCCGGTCTGCCGGATGGAGAAGATCAGGGGCCGCTGCTCCGGCCGGGCAAGTGCAGAGAGTAGGGTCGAGCTCGCCGACGTCTCCGGTCCGAAGGCAAGGCCGATGCAAAGGCCAGCCACAACGAGCCCGGCACTACCCGTCTGAGCGGCGACCGCCATGCCGAACGCCACAGCAACGGCGCACAACGCCGCAACCCGGCACGGCCCGAAACGCTGCGCCAGCCAGCCGCCATGCAGCGACGTCAACATGCCGACCGCGAACACGGCAGTCGTGAACGTGCCGATGAGGCCGACATCGAGACCGAGGCGAGGTCCCAGGACGCCCGGCGCGAACAGAGCCAATGCCACGAGCGCCTGCAGCCCCGTCATGGCGGCCAGCGCCGGCCACAGGGGCGGCATTGTCTGCGGCGACGGACCGTTGGCGTCGCTTGCGTCGCCCTGTATCATGGCGTCATCAACAAGGAGGCCGACCGATGCCAGGACTGTCCGTGCATGTCGTCGATGTCACGCGTGGCGTGCCCGCCGCTGGAATGCGGGTCGAGATCGTTGCGCTGGAACCCGGGCGGACAATCATTGCTGACGGCCTTCTCGCAGCATCGGGCGCTCTCGACCACGCCGTTTCGCGCATGCTGCTCACGCCCGGCGTCTACGAGGTGG
>JANXRM010000467.1 GCA_025353015.1 Hyphomicrobiales bacterium | reverse complement strand
CGCGATGGCCGGCCCGCCGAGCGTCCGGTTGTAGATCACCCGGCCGTCGCGCAAGACCAGCATGTGCGTCGAGTAGGCATCCAGCTCCGCCAGAATATGCGAGGAGACCAGCAGGGTCATGCCCTCGCCCTGCAGTCGGGTGAGCAGTTGCGCCAGAACCTCGCGCGCTTCCGGATCGAGCCCGGAGGCCGGCTCGTCCAGGATGAGCACCTGCGGCGAATGGATTAGGGCCTGCCCGATGGCCACGCGCTGACGCTGCCCGCGTGATAGCTCGCCGGCGCGCGCATCGAGCTTGTTGGTGATATCCAGGCGCTCGGCCGTCCGCATCACCGTGCCCGGCACCTCGCCCGCGTCCATGCCCTTCGACAACGCTGCATAGGTAAGGCACTGCGCGACCGTCAGCGCGTCGTAGAGGCCGTAGGTATCGGAGAGAAAGCCGATGCGGCGGTGACAGGCGCGCGGCTCTTGGAGGACGTCGATGCCGGCAACACGGATGGTGCCGAGCAACGGGCGCTCGAGGGCGGCCAAGCAACGCATCAGGGTCGTCTTGCCGGCGCCGTTCGGGCCCACCAGGGCTGTGACCGAGCCGCGCTCGACAGCGAACGACACCCCGTTCAAGGCGCGCACGCTGGGGTAATCGAAGCAAACATCTTCCACTTCGATGGCCGCTTCGCGCGACGACGGTCGGACAGTCGAGACGATCATGCCTAGTCCGACTCCTGAATGTTCCAGAAAATACGGCGAGGACGAGACCCGGCGCGGGCGGGCTCACCAGGAGGCATCATCCGCGTGCACGAGGAGGCGGACATCTGCTCGATGCACTCGATCATGTTCCGAAAGCCGACATAACGTCAACCGTTTGGGCATTACCAGCGCGCCATGACCTCCCTTATCGTCGGCGTCGGCACTTGCCCGATGCGATACCCGCGCCACCAGACGAGGTTGGCCAGCTTGTCGACCTGGGCACGGTACCGTTGCTCAGGGTCGGCTGATGTGATCGAGCGCCGGCATCGGGCGGCTGCAACCCGCAACAATCGATTGGCGATCGCTACATTCCCGAAACACAGGCGTCGACGGCGCCAAAGGCGGCACTTGTTTCCGGCAAAAATGGTGGTGCAGGGGAGTATCCCAGGGTGATTCAATTCACCACATATGATGTCGGCGCGAACAGGATTCTGACGGTTTCCGTTGCAACGGAGATCGCCGATGACCGCGCTGACGCTGTTTCAAGCCCTCGATGCCATTCTCGATCATGATTTTCGACGAGAGCAATGCGCTCGTGCGGCGGGAGCGGCAAAAGGGGAGGACGCATGCGCAGCCAGCCATTGTCGCCAGTCCGTTCAGCCACGAGCGTCTTCAATGAGGCCATCTGAGTAAACCGCGACACGCGATTGCGCGCGGCGACCACACTGGCCTGGGCAGCCGCGACTTCAGCGGCGCGTCCGGAATCGGCGAAGTGGCGATAAACGAACGCCAAGTCCCTGGCCGCGATATTGCTCGTTGCTGTGATGGCGCCGGCTCCGCCCTTGCGCAGCAGCGGTAGCATCAGCGGGTCGGCACCGGCCAAGACGGCGAAATCGGGAAACCGCTCGACCATGGCCAGCATATTATCAAGATTGCCGGCGCTATCCTTGATCCCGACTACTGTTTTCGGAAAGCGGGCGCGCAGCCGCTCGATCACGGAATTGGAAATCGGCACCGCCGACATCTGGGGAATGTGATACAGAACGATGCGAAGTCTGGCATCGCCGATGCGTTCGATTGTTTCTGCGTAACAGGCGAACACGCCGTCGTCCGTAACGCCCTTGTAGTAGAAGGGCGGAAGCATCACGACGGTCGTCACACCATGCGACAGCGCATCGCGCGTTAATTCGATGGTGTCGCTGATCGCTGCGACGCCAGTGCCCGGCAGCAGTTTGTCTGCTGCGATACCGGCCGACAGCACCGCCTCCAGCAGGGCTCGGCGTTCAGCGACCGAGAATGAATTGGCCTCTCCGGTCGTGCCGAGCAGCGCGATACCCGTGCAGCCGTCATCGAGGAGCGTTCGGCAATGGGTGACGAACGCCGAGCGGTTGGGGCTTAGGACTCTCCGAACAATAGTTGAATCGCGATCTGTTGGCGTGTGACTTTCTGACTCGGCTTTGCGGGATTCCGTCGGGATGCGAACAGTCGTACCTCGAAGGAATGATCGACACAAACGCGATACGGTTACGCTGGGAAGC
>JANXRM010000432.1 GCA_025353015.1 Hyphomicrobiales bacterium | reverse complement strand
CCATGCCCTGGGTGAACAGGGCCGCGAACGGCTCGCGGATGTTCTTGGCGCCAGTATGGCCTGTCTCGCCGATGGCCCGGTAGAAGAAGCGTGAATAGAGGAGATGCAAGATCGCATGCTCGATGCCGCCGATGTACTGGTCGACCGGCATCCAGTAGTCGATGGCACTCTTGTCAGTCGGTGTTTTGGCGTCTGGCGCCGTGAATCGGGCGAAATACCACGACGAATCAACGAACGTGTCCATCGTGTCGGTTTCGCGCGTGGCGGGCTTTGCGCATGTCGGGCAGGCCACATGCTTCCAGGTGGGGTGCCGGTCGAGCGGGTTGCCCGGCTGATCGAAAGTGGCGTCCTCCGGCAGGACCACCGGCAAGTCCTTGGCTGCAACGGGAACCGTGCCGCAGGCTTTGCAATGGATCACCGGGATCGGGCAGCCCCAATAGCGCTGGCGCGAGAGGCCCCAATCGCGGAGCCGGAAGTTGACCTTGCGTTTTGCCTGCGCCTTCGGTTGCCCAGTGCCATCAGGCGCGAGCATGGTCGCTGCGAGGCGATCAGCGACAGCATCGAAGGCCGCTTCCGGGGTCTGGCCATCGAGGAAGCCCGAGTTGATCATCACGCCTTCGCCGAGGTAGCAGGTGCCGCTTTCGATGGCGGCCTTGGCCTCGGTTTTGGCGGACGCATCCTCAGGGGAGACGACCTGGGTGATTTTCAGGCCGTATTTCGTCGCGAACTCGATGTCGCGCTGGTCGTGGGCGGGGCAGCCGAAGATGGCGCCAGTGCCATAGTCCATCAGGATGAAGTTGGCGACGTAGACCGGCACTTGCCAATTGGAGTCAAAGGGATGCACGGCTTTGATGCCGGTGTCGTAGCCCTTTTTCTCGGCCTTCTCGATGTCGGCAACCGACGTGCCCATGCGCCGGCACTCGTCGCAGAAGGCAGCGAGTTTCGGATCCTTGGCAGCTGCGGCCTTGGCCAGCGGGTGGTCGGGCGCGATCGCCATGAACGAGGCGCCGAACAGCGTATCGGGCCGCGTCGTGAAGATTTCCAGCTCATCCTGGCCCTTGGGCGCACTGCTCGGGTCGAGTTTCCAGCGGATCATCAAGCCTTCGGAGCGGCCGATCCAGTTCGCCTGCATGAGGCGCACTTTTTCAGGCCATTTCTCCAGCGTTTTCAGGGATTCGAGCAAATCTTCACTGTAGGCGGTGATCTTGAACGCCCACTGCTCGAGGTCGCGCTGTTCGACAAGTGCGCCGGAACGCCAGCCACGACCGTCGATCACCTGCTCGTTGGCAAGAACCGTATTGTCGACCGGGTCCCAATTGACCTTGGATTTGCGCCTGTAAGCCAAGCCTTTCGCCAACATGTCCAGGAACAGGCGCTGCTGATGGACGTAGTAACTCGGATCGCAGGTCGCGATTTCGCGGGTCCAATCCAACGACAGCCCCATGGACTTGAGCTGCGCCTTCATGGCAGCAATGTTCTCGTAGGTCCATTTTTTGGGGTGGGTCTTGCGTTCCATGGCGGCATTTTCGGCCGGCATGCCGAACGCGTCCCAACCCATGGGGTGCAACACATTGAAGCCCATGGACCGTTTCGTGCGCGCGAGCACATCACCCATCGTATAGTTGCGCACATGACCCATGTGGATGCGGCCCGACGGGTAGGGGAACATTTCAAGCACATAGCACTTCGGTTTCGACATATCCGTCGGCGTGACGAAGGTGCCTTTGTCCTCCCACACCTTCTGCCAGTGCTTCTCGCGCTCGGGCGCGTTGTACCGTTCGACGGCCATTTTGATTCCCGTGAAACAATTGGATTGGCGGTTGGATGGTAAAGAGCCTGAAAGGCGGGGGCGGGTCAAGCCAGCCAGGCGTGGGTGGGCGTAGCCGAGTGAGCTAGGGGCGCCGGGATATGTTCATGAACCGTGTTTTTTTAGACATGATGATCGGGATGTGTTCAAGCAATGGACATATCGAGCGCTATAAGTTCATGAAATCAATTTTTGTGAACATAATCCAACTCAAATACATGGATCTTCTAGGCTCGGACGGGCGCACGTTCGAGGCCTATCCGACAAAGGTAAAGCCATGACACTAACATCCCACCCAGCGCTCACAGCCGTGCAAGGCGAGATCGCCAAAGCTGCCCGCGAGGTTGGCCGCGATCCGGGGTCGGTTACACTGGTCGCGGTCTCGAAAACATTCGATGCCGAGGCGATCCGGCCGGTGTTGGTTGCGGGTCAGCGGGTGTTCGGGGAGAACCGTGTTCAGGAGGCCAAGGGCAAATGGCCTGCGCTCAGGACTGATTTTCCTGGGGTCGAGCTGCATCTGATCGGGCCCCTACAGTCCAACAAGGCGAAAGAGGCCGTGGAACTGTTCGACGCTATCCACTCGATCGACCGGCCGAAGATTGCCAAAGCCGTCGCCGAGGAAATGGCACGACAAGGCCGGCGGCTCAGGTTGTTCATCGAGATCAATACCGGCGGGGAAGAGCAGAAAGCCGGGATCGCGCCGAAAGAAACCGAGGCGTTCGTCGCCTATTGCCGGGATGACCTGAAGCTCGAAATCACCGGCCTCATGTGCATTCCGCCGCATGACGAGGAACCCGCCGTGCACTTCGCGTTCCTGGCGAAACTGGCTGGGGAGTGCGGCGTCCGCGGCCTCAGCATGGGCATGAGCGCCGATTATCAGGCGGCCATCGAGCTTGGCGCAACGCATGTGCGGGTTGGATCGGCGATTTTCGGAAGCCGGAGTTAAACGGACGTCGTTGGCCGCTACCAACGGAGACTGCATGGCTGGCCTCGTTTCGCCGCAGCCCAAGCCCGAAGGCGGAACCTTCCGGCAAACCAAACAATCTGCTAGATACGGCGATGGTTCGCTTTCCATCCCGCAGCGGCGTGTTCAAGACCGTGCTCCAGAACGCTGGCGCGCGCGATGACGGCTATCACATTCACACATTTGCCAGGAGGCACGCATGGTCTCGCGCCGGTCAATGATCGAGGAGCATATCGGCCTGACGTTCGATGACGTGTTGCTTATTCCGGGCGGTTCCGAGGTGTTGCCAGGTGAAACGGACGTCGCGTCACAGGTGACCAAGCAGATTTCAGTGCGGATACCGGTTTTGTCGTCCGCGATGGATACCGTCACCGAGGGGCGCCTTGCCATTGCCGTGGCGCAAGCGGGCGGCATCGGCGTCATGCACCGCAATCTGACGCCCGAACAGCAGGCCGACCAGGTGGCGATGGTCAAGAAGTTCGAGTCCGGCATGGTCGTGAACCCGGTCACGATCGAACCGGATGCCACGCTCGCCGAAGCGCTGGAGCTGATGTCGAAGAACAAGATTTCTGGCATTCCGGTCGTGGAGCGATCGAAGACGACGTCGAAAAACAACAAGCGCGACGGCAAACTCGTTGGCATCCTCACGAACCGGGATGTGCGGTTCGCCATCAATCCGAAGCAGCCGGTTTCCGAGCTGATGACCAAAGACGATCTCATCACGGTGAAGGAGGGTGTCGGACGAGGCGAGGCCCGGCGCCTGCTGCATACGCACCGGATCGAGAAGCTGATCGTGGTCGACGACAAGTACCATTGCATCGGGCTGATCACGGTCAAGGACATCGAGAAGGCCCGGAACCACCCGAACGCGTGCAAGGACGAACAAGGCCGGCTGCGCGTGGCGGCGGCGACTACAGTTGGCACGGACGGACACGAGCGCACGGAGCGCTTGATTGCTGCCGGTTGCGACTTGATCGTGGTGGACACAGCGCATGGACATTCGAAGCGCGTGCTCGATGCGGTGACGCGCATCAAGAAGATGTCGAACCGGACGCAAGTTATCGCTGGCAACGTCGCGACCGGCGAGGCAACGCGAGCGCTGATCGAAGCGGGCGCGGACGCTGTAAAAGTCGGCATCGGACCGGGATCGATCTGTACGACGCGGATCGTCGCCGGCGTCGGCGTGCCACAATTGACGGCGATCATGAATGCCGTGGACGCTGCGGCTTCGCAGGGCATTCCGATCATCGCGGACGGCGGTATTCGATACTCGGGCGATATCGCGAAAGCGCTTGCCGCCGGCGCCAGTTGCGTCATGGTCGGCTCGCTGTTGGCCGGCACCGACGAAAGCCCGGGCGAGACGTATCTGTTCCAGGGACGTACGTATAAAGCCTATCGTGGTATGGGATCTGTGGGCGCAATGGCGCGGGGCTCGGCGGACCGGTATTTCCAGCAGGATGTGCAGGATCAATTGAAGCTGGTGCCGGAAGGCATCGAAGGCCAGGTACCGTACAAGGGGCCCGTCGGGCACGTGCTGCACCAGTTGGTCGGCGGCTTGCGGGCCGGTATGGGGTACGTCGGCGCCCATGATCTCAAGGAGCTGCGCGACAAGGCGCGCTTTATCCGCATCTCGCCAGCTGCCATGCGCGAAAGCCACTCGCACGGCGTGCACATCACACGCGAGGCGCCGAATTATCCGGGCAACTTGTAACACCAGTTTCCGAGCCAGCATCGAAACACGCCGCCGCGTGCCGTGCTCGTTGGTATTTGATTGCTCCGATGTTGCGGCCACGGCCGTGGCATGTACAAGATGCCCATTGAAGCCAAACGCGGTACCGCCAAATTCGCAGCAGGGATCTTGGAACAATGAGCAGCACCGAATACACGCCGCCGTCTGTCTGGACGTGGGACAAAGCCAACGGCGGCAAGTTCGCCAATATCAACCGGCCGATCGCCGGAGCGACGAGCGAAAAGGATCTGCCGGTCGGCAAACATCCGTTGCAGCTTTATTCGCAGGGGACACCGAACGGCGTCAAAGTCACCGTCATGCTCGAGGAACTGCTGACGCTTGGCCACAAGGGGGCCGAGTACGACGCGTGGCTGATCGAAATCGGCAAGGGCGACCAATTCGGCAGCGGCTTCGTCGCTGTCAACCCGAACTCCAAAATACCGGCGCTGATGGACCGGAGCGGCGCGAAACCCCAACGCGTGTTCGAGTCCGGCGCCATTCTGCTTTATCTCGCGGAGAAGTTCGGCGCGTTCCTGCCCAAAGATCATTCTCAGCGCACAGAGGCGCTCAACTGGCTGTTCTGGCAGATGGGCAGTGCGCCCTATCTCGGCGGAGGTTTCGGGCATTTCTATGCCTACGCCCCGATGAAGATCGAGTATGCCATCAACCGATTCTCGATGGAGACGAAGCGGCAGCTCGACGTGCTGGACCGGCATCTGGCGCATAGCGAGTTCATGGCCGGCAAAGACTATTCGATTGCCGATATCGCGATCTGGCCCTGGTACGGGGCGCTGTGCAAAGGCCTCCTTTACGGCGCCGCCGAGTTCCTACAAGTGCAGGACTACAAACACGTCAATCGCTGGACCAACGCCATCGCCGAGCGGCCGGCCGTTCAGCGCGGCCGCATGGTCAACCGCATCGCCGGCGATCCCAAGAGCCAGCTACACGAACGCCACGACGCCCGCGATTTCCAGACCAAGACGCAGGATAAATTGGCGAAGTAAGCCATCAGCGAACACGCCGCTCACGAACGGGGGACACCCATGGCCGAACACAAATACGACGTGCTGGCGATCGGCAATGCCATTGTCGACATCATCGGACGCTGCAATGACATGTTCCTCGTCAAGCACGGCGCGACCAAGGGCGGCATGCGCCTCGTCGATGCCGAGACGGTCAAGGCCATCTACGCCGACATGGGACCTGGGATCGAAATTTCCGGCGGGTCGGCGGCCAATACAATGGTCGGCGTCGCCTCGTTCGGCGGCAGCGCGGCGTTCATCGGCAAGGTTTCCGACGATGAATTCGGCGGTATTTTCGCACACGACATCAAGGCGGCAGGTGTCTCGTTCAAAACGGCGAAGTCCAAAGGTGGCGCACCGACGGCACGATCGCTGGTGCTGGTTACTCCCGACGGCGAGCGGACGATGAATACGTTTCTCGGCGTCAGTCCGGAGCTGAACCAGGGTGAAGTGGATCTGGCCGAAGTGCGCGCTGCCAAAATCGTCTACCTCGAAGGCTATTTGTTCGACCGGCCGGACGCCAAAGCAGCCTTCCGCACGGCCGCAACGGAGGCCAAAGCTGCCGGCGGGCAGGTGGCGTTGACGCTGTCGGATTCGTTCTGTGTGGACCGGCACCGGGCTGAGTTCCTCGATCTGATCAAGACGCAGGTCGATATCCTTTTCGCCAACGAGTCCGAACTCAAGTCGCTCTACAAGGTTGCGACCTTCGAGGAAGGCGCGCGGCTCGCCAAGGCGCAGGCGAAGATTGCCGTGTTGACACGCGGCGCCAAGGGTTCGGTGATCATGTCGGGCGACAAAGCCGTCACCGTCGGCGCCGAGCCGGTGAAACAGGTGATCGACACCACGGGCGCCGGCGACCTTTACGCGGCTGGGTTCCTCTATGGCCACGCAGCGGGCAAGCCGCTGGATATCTGCGGGCGGCTCGGCAGCATCGCCGCAGCAGAGATCATCAGCCACATCGGCGCCCGGCCGGAGACATCATTGGCGGCGTTGGCGAAGAAGAAGGGGTTTTGAGTCCTTTACGGACAAACCGGCCTCGGCGTCATGCCTGCGTCATCGCGGAGCGATGCCCTGCATTGACGGCGGGTCTCCACGGCGACTGTCGTTGAAATACGGCACCCTGTCGTGGGTCCCGGCCTTCGCCGTGATGACGGTGTTACGTGATGACGGTGTTAAAGGTAGCCACTGAGGTAGATGCCTCACCCGTCCTCGTCCATGTTCTGGGTGGCGGTTTCGGCTTGTTTGTCCGCCAAGAGCTTGATGATCGTGGCCGCCGTTTCCTCGATCGAGCGGCGCGTGACGTCGATGACCGGCCAGCCGTGGCGCGCGAACAGCCGGCGGGACTGGGCGATCTCGTTGGCGATCTGGTTGCGGTCGACGTAATCGTCGAGCTGCCGGTCAGCGAGAAGATGCACGCGGTTGCGGCGGATCTCCGCGATTCGGTCAGGGCTGGCGACGAGGCCGACGACGAACGCGCGATGTTGCGTCCCCAGCACCTCGGGCGGGTCGATGCCTGGTACCAGCGGCACGTTGGCGACCTTATAACCGCGCTGCGCCAGATAGATGCTGGTTGGCGTTTTCGAGGTCCGCGAAACGCCTAAAATGATGATCTCCGCCTCGTTCAGATCGTTCGGCA
>JANXRM010000431.1 GCA_025353015.1 Hyphomicrobiales bacterium | reverse complement strand
TCCTGCGCCGGCCAGTTGCCGCGCACCGTTGGCACCTGCCGGCCCTTGCTGGTGGACGCGACCTCGGCGCTCACGCGACGAAAAACCTTGTCGAGTTCCGTGCCCGGCTGTCGCAAGGCCTCGATCAGTGCCTGCGCATAGATTGAAATTCGGCGCATCGGCGCTCTCCGGGTCGGACCTGCCACGCCGAACCACAGGTCCGTCGCACTGATCTGCGCTACGATTGTATCTGTCCGTGATTTTGTAAGCGATGGGAAGTTTGCGCCGGTTGCATGGCGTTGACGGGCGATTGGACCAGCTGCAATCGACGGCGGATTTGGTCTCATTTTTACGCCGCATTCCGTGGCCACGTTGCATGCGACCGGATAGCAATGGGGATGCCGGCAAGGGAGCGAAGTCGTTATCGGTTCGTAGGGGCGTTTGGCGAAGCCGCAGCGCGTCCAACCGATAAATGGCCGGCACGGGGGGCGGCCAATCACGCCGGTCAAGCCCTTGTCCGCAAAGAGTCCGCACCTCGCCACTGCGGCCCGCCGCATTCACACTTCAATCTGCCGAGTTTTCGCTGTAGTATCAGGGACTCACAAAGTTGCTGTCCGGCAACACGTGCATTGTCGGTCTCCTGGAGCGCCTTATGCCAGCTGGAAAGCGCCTGATTTCGGTTGGCCATGCTGCCCTCGACCGCATTTACCGGATCAATGCGTTTCCGGCGGAACCAACGAAGGTGCGAGCGCTGGAATCGATCGAGATCGGCGGCGGCATGGCGGCCAACGCGGCGGTGACAGCCGCTCGCCTCGGCGCCAAGGTGGAGCTGTGGAGCCGGATCGGCGACGACAATGCCGGCGCGATCGTCAAGGCAGGCCTCAAGGCCGAGAAGGTCGATATCCGCGCGCTCGAGTCGTTCGAGGATGCGCGCACCTCAACGTCCGCGATCATCGTTGACGGCCGCGGCGAGCGCATGATTGTCGGCATGCGCGACACATCCATTCCCTCAGGCACCAGTTGGCTGCCGCTCGAGCGCATCACGGGCGCGGACGTGGTGCTTGCGGATCTGCGTTGGCTCGAGGCGACGCGCACCGCCTTCGCCCACGCGCGGAAAGCCGGCGTGCCGACCGTGCTCGACGCCGATCTCGGGGCTCGCGAGGCGTTGCCGGAGTTGCTCGGTCAAACCGATTATGCCGTCTTTTCGGCGCCGGCCTTGCGGGATTTCGCGCCCGGCGCAACGGACGCAGAACGGCTGGCCGGGATCCTGGCGCGTGGCGTCAAGCATGCGGGCGTGACATCAGGGGCGGGCGGCTACACCTGGGTGGAAGCCGGGCGGCAGGGGCACCAACCGGGCTTCAAGGTCGATGTGGTGGACACGACTGGCGCGGGTGACGCGTTCCACGGCGCCTTTGCGGTGGCGTTGTCCGAAGGGCAATCGATCGAGGATTGTGCGCGCTTTGCCTGTGCGGTCGCGGCCATGAAATGCACCCGCCTCGGCAGCCGCGGCGGCCTGCCGACCCGCAAAGATGCCGAGGCGTTTCTGGCCGCGCACGGTTGATCGGAGCGCGGCGGCTGTGCCGTGCACCGTCGGTTCGACTACACCTCATCCTCCGAAACCGCTTCCGATGTCGGTTGCTCCGGCTCGGTCGCGCCTTCGTTGTCGGTGCCCTTGCGGCGGACGGCGCCGGCAATCGTGAACGGCATCGGATAGGGCACGGGCTCGGCTGCAACGGTATCGAGGGCCGCGGCCAACGCCGCCTTCGTCGCTGCCGGCAGCCGCCGGTCCACCGACACGCCCGAGCCGCCCGAAACGTCGACGCGCGGCTGATGGAAGGCGCGGTCGAGGTCGAAGCCGTAATCGGCCATCATCGCCAGCAGCTGGAACACAGCCGGCAAAATGCGTCGCCCGCCGCAGCCGCCGATGGCGATCGACTGTTCGCCTGAGGTCATGACGGTGGGTACGTAGTTCGCGAGGCCGCGCCGGTCGGGTGCGAGGCCGTTGGGCCCGCCAGGCCGCGGATCGAACCAGTTGATGCCGTTGTTCATGAGGATGCCGGACGTCGGCAGAATGATGCGGCTGCCGAACAGCGACAGCAGCGTCTGTGTCAGCGCCACCATGTTGCCGTCCCGGTCGACGACGGAAATGTGGGTGGTCGAGGTCGGCATGCTGCGCTCGCCTGCGTCGCCCATGCGGCGGAAGCGGTCTTCCCAGGCGAATTCCAAAGCCTTCGCGTAGGCGACGAAGCGGGGGCCATCCAGCTCCTTGCCGGGCTTGCCGCCATGTTTTGCGAGATGCTCGAAGGCGAGGCAGAGGGTCGGCCCGCCCGACAACTCGGGCAGAACGTGCAGGGTGTGGTCGCGATATTTGTGTGTCAGGGGCGTTCGTTCCACCGCTTTGACGGCCGCCATGTCCTCGGTCGAGAGATAGCCGCCCATCGATTGCACATCGTCGGCAATCGCGCGGGCCAGTGCGCCCTTGTAGAGTACCTCGGCGCCGTCGCTGGCGATGGCGCTCAAGGTTTTCGCCAGCCCTGGTGCGGGCAAGCGAACTTGTGCCATGCCGGCTTGCGGTGCGGGGGCGATTGGGGGGGCGCCGTGGCGCAGAAAACGCTCGCGGGTGCCCGGATCTTTCGCCAGATCGGAAAAGGCGCTGGCGATGACCAGCATCGTGCTCCAGTCGACGGTGATCCCCTCGTCGGCGAGTTTCACGGCCGGTGCCACGAGATCAGACCAACGTTTGCTGCCGAACATTTTGTGCGCCAACGCCATGCCGGCGGGCTCCGTTGGCGCGACGACCGCTTTGGCGCCGACCGTGTTGACGCCACCTTTCACCGCGGGCCAGCCAAACAGGTTGCCCTCGTCGACGCCGCCTGCGAGCGGAAAATCCTCGACCTTGAGCCCTCTAGGCGCGCGCGCGCCGAAATCCAGGCACGTGACTTTTCCGGTTTTGGCCTCGCGGTAAACAAGTCCGCCAACGCCGCCGATGCCGGACATCCAGGGCTCGACCACGCCGACCGCGAACGCTGCTGCGATCATCGCGTCGATGGCATTGCCGCCCTCTTTCAGCACCCGCGCGCCAACCTCGGATGCAACCCGGTTTTGCGTCACGACGATGCCGCCCTTGGAGCGGACGGAGGGTTTTGTCACGGTGCGTTTCAGTGACAGGTGCGGCGATAGCGCGGATTTGGGCTTGAGCATCGATGGGCTCCCAGAGGTATTGGCCGGCGGCTGCAACGAGCCTACAGGCGCAGGGGCTGCGTCGTCCACAAGGCGTGTAGGTGAGGCGTGTCTCCAATTGCAGGGATCGCCCAGTTGCCTGCCTATGTTGACCCTTGTCCGGCATCAGGCGAGGATGCGCGCGAACGCCCAGCACCTTGGAGAAGCGCCCATCATGTCTAAACTCGACGGCAAAGTTGCAATTATCACTGGCGCGGCCCGGGGTATCGGTGCATCGGCTGCACGTTTATTCGCGGCCGAAGGCGCCAAGGTGATGCTGGCAGACGTGCTTACTGAGCCGCTTCTGGCTCTGGCGGCCGAGATTGGCGACAACGCTGCGGCCTGTCCGACCGACGTGACCAACGAGGTGGCGGTCAAGGCGCTGGTCGATCAAACGATCGCAAAGTTTGGCCGCGTGGACATCGCGCTCCTCAATGCCGGCATCGAGGGACAGGTGAGCCCGATCACCGATTACGCGCCTGAAATGTTCGACAAGGTCATCGCCGTGAATGTGCGTGGCGTTTGGCTCGGCCTGAAGTATGTGATGAAGGCCATGGAGACCAAAGGCGGCTCGATCGTCATCACATCCTCCACGTCCGGAATTCGCGCCACGCTCAATCTGTCGGCCTATACCGCCTCCAAGCACGCTGTCATCGGCCTTATGCGCTCGGCAGCACTTGAAGGCGCGCCGGCCAAGATCCGCGTCAACACCGTCAATCCATCACCGATCGACACGCCGATGATTGCGTCACTGGAGGCTATGCGCGGTCTCGCGGGGCACAACGACCAGCCGATGGCCCAGGGCACACCGCTCGGGCGCTACGGTGAAGCCATCGAGGTGGCAAAGCTGATGCTGTTCCTCGCCAGCGACGACGCCAGTTTTTGCACCGGCGGTGTCTATATGGTCGATGGGGGTGTCTCGGCTGGGCGGCGGTGAGACGGTTGCGTCGAGCCGGTAGCGTTGAGCCAGTAGCGTTGAGCCGGTCGCATTCAGTCTCGGCAAAAATGCCCAGGACGGTCAGGTTCGGCAATCCAAGGACGGATGACATGAAAACCAGAGCCTCGATCCGCGACTATCATCCGCTCAGCGAAATCGACAGCGATTATATTGCACGCGCAGAACGCTTCACTGTGGACTTCGTTGCGCCGCGTGCCGCCGAATGGGAGCGCTCGCGCCAGCCGGGTTTGCCGGCCGATGTTGTCAAGGCCTGGGTCGATTGCGGATTGATGACGGCCTGCGTTCCGAAATCGCATGGCGGCGGCGGCGCAAGCTTCCTGGCCAAGATCGGCATCGTCGAGGTTTTGGCCCGGCAGTGCTTCGTCACTTCGTTCGCCCTGGTAAACCTGCTCAATGGGCCACCCCGGATCGTTCGCGATGGCACCGACGACCAGATCGCCCGCTATCTTCCTGGCCTGATGAACGGCACGAGTATCATCAGTCTTGGACTGAGCGAACCGCAATCGGGCAGCGACTTTGCGGCGACCGCAACATCGGCCGCGCGCGTGCCAGGGGGCTGGCTCCTCAATGGCCGGAAAGCCTGGGTCACGCACGCGACCATTGCCGATTTGTGTATCGTTTACGCCCAGACGGAACCGAAGCTGAGAGCAAAGGGCATTGCTGCATTTTTGGTGCGGACGCGCGAGGCAGGGCGCGCGGTTTCAGCGCCTTATCAGCTTGAAACCGGCAGCGTAGCCGGCGTCTGCGATTTGACGCTGCGTCAGTGCTTCGTGCCGGATGCGGATATGCTGATGCAGCCCGGGCAAGCGTTTGCAAAGGCACTCGGCTCGATCAATGGGGCCCGCGCTCACGTTGCCGCCATGTGTTGCGGGATGGTCGGCGAGGCGCTCGCCATAGCTGTCGATTATGCGGGCAAGCGCATCGCGTTT
>JANXRM010000411.1 GCA_025353015.1 Hyphomicrobiales bacterium | reverse complement strand
CTTGGCATGCCTGCCGATTCTGCTGATCGAGCCGCGCCTGTCGATGATGATGCTCGCGCAGGAGACCTTCAACGCCTACAATTCCTTTATTCTGCTCGCCGTGCCGTTCTTTTTGCTGACGGCCATTTTGATGAGTGTTGGCGGCATCACCGACCGCTTGGTGGGGTTGTCAAAAGCACTGGTCGGGCACTGGCCGGGGTCACTGGCACAGATCAATGTCGTGCTGTCCGTTTTCTTTGCCGGCATTTCAGGCTCATCGACCGCGGACGCCGCCAGCCAATCCAAAATCTTCATCGAAGCGCAGACAAAGGAGGGCTATGATCTCTCCTTCTCCATCGCCATCACGGCTGTATCGGCAGTCCTGGCGGTAATCATCCCGCCCTCGATTCTCATGATCGTTTGGGGCGGCCTGATCTCCACCTCCATCGGCGCCATGTATCTGGCCGGCGTGATCCCTGGTCTCCTGATCGCGGGGGCCCAGATGGTAACCGTGCACATCTATGCCGTCCGCCGTGGCTATCCGACCTATACCAAATCCACATGGGTCGAGATGCGCTGCGCCATCTGGCATGCGGTGCCCGCGATGATGACGCCGTTCCTGATCGTTGGCGGCATTCTGCTCGGCTGGTTCACGGCGACGGAATCGGCGGCCATTGCCGTATTGTACTCGATCGCCCTGTCGGCGTTCTATTATCGCGAGATCGGACCGAAACAACTTTACGACGCACTGCTCGAAACCGGCCGCCTTGCCGGCGTCGCGCTTTTCTGCATCGGCACGGCCAGCGCCTTCGGTTGGCTGCTCGCCTACTACAAAATCCCGCAAGCCCTGCTCGCCAACGTGTCGACCTGGGGTATGGGGCCGATCGCGGCAGGTTTTTTCATCGCCTTCTGCTTCCTGGTCGTCGGTTGTTTCCTGGACGCTATTCCAGCCATCATCATCGTCGGCACGGTGTTGGAGCCACTTGCCAAATCTGTCGATCTGCACCCGGTGCAGTTTGCTATCATCTCGATCGTCTCGCTGGCGTTCGGTCTCGTCACGCCACCATATGGCTTGTGCCTGATGATCGCCTGTGCCGTTGCCGGTGTCCGATTACGATATGCGCTCAAAGACACCATGATCATGCTGGTGCCGATGTTGGTTGTGCTGGCCGCCGTCATCATCTGGCCAAGTGTGTCGCTGTTCTTGCCGCGGCTGCTCGTGCCTGAAATGTTGCGGTGAGAGCGCGTGTTGAAGCACGGCGCGCGATACCCGTCCGGTTGCCTCGATTGTGGCTGCCTGTGGTGATTGCAGGACGACAGGCACTTTTGAACCGGCACAACAGTGGAACCGGGACGTGATTCGATGAGCGACGCCTCCGATTGGTTGCACGGCCGCGCGGGTCCCGCGCAGTGGTCGGCACTGGCCGTGCTGTCGCTGCTGCTGATCAGCATCGCGACGGCGGCTCGCTTGCCGGCAGCGGCGATAATCGGCCCATTGATCGCGGCTATGGTGGTGGCAACGTACGGCGGTCGCATCCGCGTGCCGGATAGACTGTTCGTGGTGGCCCAAGGTATCGTCGGCTGTCTGATCGGCAGCTCCATACCGCTCGCGGTGTTTGCCGATCTTGGCCGAGACTGGCCGCTGCATGCGCTCGGCATCGGCGGTGTGATGCTCGCGGCCAGCATCATCGGCATTGCGCTGACGCGCCTATCCGCACTGCCGGGCACGACTGCGATCTGGGGCATCTCGCCCGGTGGCTCGACGCCGATGATCCTGATGTCGGAAGCCTACGGCGCCGACGCGCGGCTCGTCGCAGTCATGCAGATGTTGCGCGTCATCTGCGTCATCGCAGCCGCGGCCGTCGTCGCCCGCGTATCGTCACCAACAGCTGCAATTGCTGCCACTGGCTCCGCTTGGTTACCGCCGATCGCCTGGGGAGCGTTCCTTGCAACCCTCGTCGTGGCCATCGGCAGCGCTTTTCTTGCTGTGCGCCTGCTTATTCCGGCAGGCGCGATGCTGGCGCCGCTCGGGATGACCGTGATGCTGCACGAATTTGGCTGGCTGACGCCGGCCCTGCCGGGCTGGCTGCTGGCCGCGAGCTATGCCATCGTCGGTTGGACGGTGGGCCTCAGGTTCACCCGGCCGCTGCTGCTTCATGCCTTCCAACTGCTGCCGAGCATTCTGGCCTCGATCCTAGCTCTCATCGTCCTCTGTAGCGGTGTTGCCTGGCTCCTTGTAATGGTCGGCGGCATCGATCCGCTGACCGCATTCCTGGCGACCAGCCCTGGCGGCGCCGATACCGTGGCGATCATCGCCGCCTCGACCAATGTCGACCTGCATTTCGTGGTGACCATGCAGACCGCGCGCATGGTGATCGCGCTGGTGGCGAGCCCCTTCCTGTCGCGGATGCTCGCCCGCCGCGAAATAGCGTCGGGCAGAGTGAACGCCAGGGCACTGCTGTGATAAACCGCATGCCCGGCAGAGGCACGAGGCAAGCGGCCTTCAACATGTCGGGGCTGCCGTACCGCGTTCGCTGATGTTTGTCCTCTGACAGCCGGTCCTTGCCTCATGATTGGCTGCTAACGGCCGATGTCGATAACTATCGTGCAACGCCAGCCGGCGTATGCGCCTTCAAGAATTTGCGCACCCGATTGATGGTTCGCGCCTTAAGCTCCGGGGGATCTTTCCAGGGATAGACCGTCACCTCGGCGTTGGGCGCCAGAGAAGCAATGTCGATGGAGGTCGGATAGGGGTGCGAGACCGTATCGTCCGGCAGCACGAGGATCGGCGTTTCGCAGTTGCGGGCGAAGTCGCGCGACACGCTGTAAACAAAGTCCGGGCGCACGCGATAGAGGTTGTGAAAATACTGCTCGATGGTCGCCATCGTGACTTCGGGCCGCCGCTCGCGGAACTCCTTGGCCCAGCCGTCGCGGCCGTGGTTCCACATCACGTCCGGCTTCTCCGAGAGGTGCCCGATCGTCTGGCTGATGATCGCCGCGACAACGCGGTCCGGCGCCCGCTGCATCAGTTTCATTGCGAATGAGCCGCCGATGCAGTTGCCGAAGAAGGCGAACTGGCGGACGCCGAGGTGGTCCATGAGCCCGAGTTGGTCGTCGGCGAAGGCGTCCCACGGGTTGTCGACCGGGACCGGGCCGGTGGAGGCGCCGTTGGTGGCGTTGCGCTGGTCCATGGTTATGACACGGAAATCGGCCTTGAACTCCTGCATCATGTTGATGACGGCGTTGGGCCAGTTGATGATCCGCGAGTTCAGGCCACCGCCCGGAATGGCGAAGAGCGGGAAGCCAGAGCCGACCTCCTCGTAGCGTATGCGGACGCCGTCCTTGTCGTAGAAGCCCGACTTGACTGAACTCATGTCACTCCTCCCTCGTCATCTTGTGCTGGTTCAGCATCGACGCGCCAATCAGCAATGCCAGAAAGTCGCTGGCAGGCGAATTGCTCGTGCGACAACGACGCAATGCCCCACGCTGCAGTCATGGTCGGCGACAGGGCTCCAAGCGTCAAGCGTCAAGGTAAGGATGCGCGACAGGTGAGGATGCCCGACGCGTCCGGACGTCGAGTTCGCATCGCGCACAGACTTGCTGCTGGCAGATCCCCACCGACCGTGGCACGATCATCCCCAAGCCGACGGCTTATGACCCGGACGCTCACGGCATATTCTCTGACTCATGCTCGGTATCCAGCGGACGTTTGGCCGGCTTACGCGCCACGTGCAGCAAGCTGTAGTGCGCATTCTGAAGCATTGGACATCCGGCTTGCAAGTAACAGGAGTTTTGCGTACCGACACAGAGTTGGCTCGGGGTCACCGGGAAGCTTGTGCAGCGTCCGGTCGACGGCCAATGTGCCTTCGGAGGCGGGCGCTGCCGCGACGATGGCATCGTCAAGGCCGGTGGCTTACGCCTCGTTTGCGTCGAGTGTTGCGCCAAGCGCACCAATCGGCACAGCGCCGATCCTTGACTGCCGGATCGGCCGCTCAGAGCATGCATGCCGAGCCACAGGGATCAATGATCATGCCTCGCCTCACTCGCCGTAGCCTGCTCAAGGGTGCCGGCAGCGCCGCGTTCCTGACCGATGGAAGAAATGCAGCCTGCGCGCAGAGCGCCAGTAACTGGCCAACCAAACCCATCCGCTTCGTCGTCAACTTCGGCACGGCCGGCGCCACCGATAGTGCGGCCCGCACCTACGCCGAACGGCTTGCGCGACTCCTCGGCCAACCGGTCGTGGTCGAGAACAAGGGCGGCGCTTCGGGCGCGATCGGCGCCGAGGCGGTCGTCAAGTCGGCGCCTGACGGCTACACCTTCCTCGTTACACCCGGCCTGCCGATGGTGACCCTGCCGCATCTTCGTAAGCTCGCATTCGACCCGCTGAAGGATCTGATGCCGGTCGCGAGCATTGTCGAAGGACTGGTCTTGCTTGCGACCAACACAACGGTGCCGGGTAACACCCTCCAGGAGTTCGTCGCCTACGCCAAGGCCAATCCCGGCAAGCTTGCGTGGGGCACCACCGGCGTCGGCACCTACAGTCATTTTGTCTACGAGGCGTTCAAGTATTACGCAGGCGTCGACATCCTGCATGTGCCATACCGGTCCGCTGGCGAGTCGATGGCCGACCTTCTCGCCAACGTCGTGCAGATGGTGTCCGATCCCGCGATGATGCAGCATGTGCTGGCTGGGAAGGCTAAGCTCCATGCGGTATTGGCCTCGGCGCGGCGGCCCGATTTTGCTGATGTGCCAATGCTGAAGGAGGTCTATCCGGAGATCGATTTCACGGCTTGGTTCGGAATCTTTGCGCCGGCGGGAACCCCGGTGGCTATTTTGGAGCGGCTGTCCTCAGCCATCAACGAGGTTGGGGCGATGTCCGACGTCAATACGTTACTGTTCGGTCTCGCGCTGGCCCCGACGACGTCGAGCCCCGAGTCGACCCGCCGACTCCTGGAGGGCGACTACGTTCGCTTCGGCCGCCTCATCAAGCAGTTCGACATTCGCGCCGAGTAGCTCCGACGTCGCAATGGATTGCGCGGAAACTGGATGTGCACGGCTTGCAGGCGGCCGACGACTTGCGGGAACACTTGCCTTAAATTCCTAAGCAGACGCTCCGCTAGAGGCAGCGGGTGTCGCGATCAGTCGAGGCTTGTGGGAGGAATGGCGGGCACCTTGACGCTTCTCAGCCTGACTTCGGCTCATCCGCCAGTCGCCGATAGCGCGCAATACTTTTCGAGAGATGGGACCGCATGGCATTGCGTGCGCCTCCCGCATCGCGATCTCTTATGGCATCGAAGATCCGGACATGATCTTTCTGGATCGCAGCGAGATAGTCCAACTGCTCGTCGCGCGTTCCCTGAGCGGCCCGAATGACTTGTCGAGGGATCACATGCCGACCGAGAAAAGCGAGGAACTCGGGAAAATATGGATTGAGTGTCGCGTCGGCGATAGCGAAGTGAAACGCGAAGTCCTCTTGAACGGCGCTCTCGCCGGCGGCGATCGCAGCATCGATCGCCTTCAGAGCCGCCTTGATCTCAGCCACGTGCGGCGCCGATGCATGCCCGGCGGCGAGCGCCGCGGCCTCCACCTCGACGGCGAGCCTCAGCTCCATTACCCGTAGGATCTCAGCGATCGCCTGGTGCCCATCACCCCAATCGGCGGCGATGCGAAAGGCGGTCCGGCTCGCGTCTGCGGCTACGAAGGCGCCGAGCCCCTGCCGCGTCACGACCAAGCCTTCGGCCTTCAGAGCCGCCACGGCTTCCCGCACCACTGTGCGCGAGACATTCATGGCGTTCATGAGCTTGGCTTCCGTCGGAAGCTGCTGCCCTGGCGTCAGCCGGCCATTGCGAATTTCCGTGGCAATGCGCTCGACGACCTCGTCTGTGCGATTGCGTGCAGGCTGAAGCGGGCGCAACAGGGATTGCGCGACAGACTGGGAGGAGCTTGACGTCTGTTGTCGGGTCATCGTACAAGTGTGTATCAGCACCAACTCAAACGGGCAAGTGCTGCGTGCGGCCAGGGTCGGTGCCGAAGCTGGCAGTGTCACCAGCGCCAACGTCACCCATTCGATGGGATCTGGAAAAGATCCGCGAGAGCGACCATCGGAGGAAAGAATCATGACCACATTGAACCGGCGAAACGCACTGCAACTGGGGCTTGGTGCCGGAGCACTGGCTTTGGGAGGCGGCATCGGGACATCGGCGCTGGCGCAAGCAAAGCTGGTGTGGCGCGCGACCGATGTGCACCCGACTGGCTATCCGACCGTCGCCGCGGTGGAGGCCATGGGCAAGAAGCTCGAGGCCGCCACCAGCGGACGTATTTCGATCCAGATGTTCCCGTCCATGCAACTCGGCGGCGAGAAAGAGATGATCGAGCAGGCGCAGCTCGGGGCGCTGCAGATAGCGCGCATTTCCGTCGGCCCAATGGGCCCGCTGGTGCCTGAGTTCAACGTCTTCAATCTACCGTTCGTCTTTCGCGACGGCGCGCACATGGAAAAAGTGATCGACGGCGAGATCGGCACCGAACTGCTGACCAAGCTTTCCAATCATCCGACCGCCGGGCTGATCGGCCTTTGCTACATGAACGCGGGCGTCCGCAATGTCTATAATTCGAAGAAGCCGATCGAGAAAGTCGAAGACCTCAAAGGCTTGAAGATCCGCATGATGGGCAATCCGCTGTTCGTCGACACGATGAACTCGCTTGGCGGCAATGGCGTTGCCATGGGCTTCGACCAGCTCGTCAATGCCATGCAGACCGGCGTCGTCGACGGCGCCGAAAACAACGAGCCGAGCTACGAGAGCGGGCAGCACTATCGCTACGCGAAGTTCTACTCGAAAACCGCCCATCTCATGATTCCTGAGGTCCTGGTCTTTTCAAAAAAGACGTTTGAGACCCTGTCGAAGGATGATCAGTCGCTTCTCATGAAGCTCGGCAAGGAGGCGCAACAAGAGCAGCGCAAGCTGTGGAATACGCGCGAAGAAGAGTCTGTGAAAAAGATGAAAGATGCCGGCGTCGCGATCAACGAAGTCAAGGACAAGGCGGCCTTCCAGGCAGCGGTTAAGCCGGTGTGGGACAAGTATGGCGCCCAGCACGCAGCGTTGATCGAGCGGATAGGCGCCGTGAAGTAATCAACGTGATTGCGGCGGTGACCTCGGGAGGCACCGCCGCAGGCATTTCCGTGTGGCCAACCGGGCCAATCGCGGAGGGGGAACATGCAAACCTATTTCAACCTAATGGACGCGCTGCAGCGCGCATGCCTCATCGTCGGCGCGACCTCGCTGGTGGTGATCACACTGATCATTCCCTGGGGCGTCTTCACCCGATACGTGCTGAACAGCGCCTCATCCTGGCCCGAGCCGTTGGCTGTCCTGCTGATGATCCTCTTGTCCTTCATCTCAGCCGTAATCTGCTATCGCGATCACCAGCACATCGGCGTCAACATGATTCCGGACAAGCTTGACGGCAGGGCCAGAAAGCTGCTCGGCATCGCCGTCGAATTGGTCATCCTCTCGATCAGCCTGTTCATGATCGTGTACGGCTTCCGGCTCGTGCATCGCACGTGGTTCCAGAGCCTCGCCGAATTCCCGAGTGTGCCTGCCGGTGTCTCGTATCTCGCGGTCCCGATCGCGGGGTTCATTACGACGTTGTTCGGTATCGAACGCTTTCTCAAGGGTAACTATTTTCCACCTCCCGCCGACCTCTCCGAGGTCGACACGATCTCGACTGAGTGAGGGCAGCGCACCAATGGATCTCCTTGTCCTGCTCGGCTCCTTCACGGTCTTCTGTTTCATGGGCGTGCCCGTCGCCTACGCACTCGGCGCCTCGGCTATCTTTGCCGCGGCCTGGATGGGCCTGCCTCTCGAAGTCATCATGCAGCGCACGTCGAACGGCATGGAGAACTTCTCGTTGCTCGCCATTCCCTTCTTCGTGCTGGCCGGAGCCATCATGGCCGAGGGTGGCATGGCCTCGCGCATCATCGACTTCGCCAAGATCTTCGTCGGCGCGATCCGAGGCGGGCTCGCCATCGTCAATATCCTGGCTTCGACGATGTTTGGCTGCATTTCGGGCTCTTCGGTCGCCGATACCGCCTCGATCGGTTCGGTGATGATCCCGCAGATGATCAAGAGCGGCTATCCGCGCCTGTTCGCAGTCAACGTCACCATTTCGGGCTCGTTGCAGCCACTGCTCATTCCACCGTCGCACAACATGGTGATCTACTCGATCGCGGCTGGCGGCACCGTCTCGGTTGCGCACCTCTTTATTGGCGGGATCATTCCCGGCCTGCTTCTCGGGGCCGCTCTCATTGGCCTTTGCCTCTATATCGCGCGTCGCGACAATTTCCCGCTCGGCGAACCCGTCTCGCTGCGCCAAGCCGCGCGCATCGCGCTCGACGCGGTCTGGGGTGTGATCACAGTCTTCATCATCATGGGCGGCATCCTCTCCGGCATCTTCACGCCGACCGAGAGTGCCGCAGTCGCATGCGTCTGGGCGTTTCTGGTAACGATGTTCGTTTACCGGTCCTACCGCTGGCGCGATCTGCCGGAGATGCTTTTCAAGGTCGTACGAACGACCGGGATGGTCATGATCATGATTGGCTTCTCGGTCGCCTTTGCCTACATGATGACGTTAATGCGCATTCCGGCGCAGATCGCCGAGATGTTTGTTGCCATTTCCTCGGACAAGTACACGTTCCTGCTCTACGTCAATATTCTACTGCTGGTGCTCGGCACGTTCATGGACCTCGCACCGATGCTGTTGATCTGCACGCCAATCTTCATGCCGATCTTGCAGCGCTATGGCGTCGATCCAGTACACTTCGGCATCATCATGATCTTCAACCTGGGCATCGGCCTGCTGACGCCACCGGTCGGGCCGACGCTCGCTGTCGGCTGTGCCATCGGCAAAGTCACGATGGAGGAGGTCTCGCGCTCTATCATGATCTTCTACATTCCCATGCTGATCGTGCTCGGGCTCGTCACGTACATCCCGGCGCTGACGCTATGGCTGCCGAACCTCCTGCTCGGGAAGTGACGCATGACCGTGCTGCCACCCAGCGCGTCGGCCCGTCCGCAAAGTCCGCCATAAGAACCGCATTTCGCGGCGACACACTTCAGGTCCTGGCCTGAACTCTCCTGTCGTTCCCGGACGATTGCGCGCTCGCTGCTGAGGGTCCTGCGGACGTGGATGCCGTTTCGATCGCGGACTAGCCGCTTTCTGGCCAGTGTCGCGCGTAGTCCACAATTTCGAGCGGGTGTTTCCGAGCGCCATCCCGACACGTGGTTCCTCTTCTCGAGGACCCCATCGAGGACCATTCAATGATCGTGTGTGTTCGAGAATCGTGCGCGTCCGCGCTGCTCAAGCATGCGGGCAACAGTTTGGGCATTCGGCAATAGTCAGACACCATAATTGGGGCGAGGACGATCGCCACGCTGTGACGACCGCCCTTCAGCCAAACCTAATCAGCGCTACGGCAGACTAGGAATTTTAGGGAATACTAGTCAGGCAGCCTTGGATTCGACGACCTTGATTTGTGTGCTGACCGGCTCTTCGCGGAACTTCAGCGCGCCCTTGATCCGCGCGCCCTCTTCGGCGGAGAATGTCATGTGGCTGATTTCGCTGTCGACGACGGCAGACTTCTCGAGCCGGACCTTATTGGCTTCGATGACGCCTTTCGTGCGGCCGCGGACAACGACCTCGTCGGCGACGATGCCGCCTTCGATCGTCGCGTCGACGTCGACAATGAGGAGCTTGCAGCGGATGTTGCCGATGACCTTGCCTTTGACGAGGATGTCACCCTCGCTTTCGAGATCACCGCGCATCGTCAACCACTCGTTGATAATCGAGTAATTGGAGTCGCGGCCGGTCGGCTTTGCGGCGGCGGCGAGGTTGGGGGCAGCATAGGCGGCGGCGACCGGCGACTTCTCGATATCGGCCATACCCGACGAGTGCTGAACACCGTCTGGTTTTCTGGTTGTGAACATTGATTTTTTTCCTTTTTCTGCGGAGCGTTTGGCTGATTCACGCGAACGTCGGCGCAATATACGCGCGGCGACTTATCAATTGAAATTTATTTACACGAAAAATTTACTTGTTCTGCGCCAGTTGCATTATTGCTACGAAAACCGTGCTCGCTCACTGAATACGGTCTTGTTTTTCCAATTGCAGGTAGAGTTTGGGATGCAGATTGCAATCCGGCGGACATTAGATTGGGTATATTTGGTCTGTATTTTGTTTTCTTGGGACATACAATTGATTCGGTGGCGAGCTTTACAGAGCATCCCGTCGCGAGGCTGGCCGACGGAAATGCTGTTTGAAGTTCACAGCTAAGAATACGCTTGCGCCTGCGCCGAAAACCGGGAAAATTAAACTGCTGTTTTCAGGATCAGGAGGCCGCGATGCAGGTCAAACCCTTCCAGCCGCGCGATTGGGATAGTCATCCGCCGTTGATCTACCCGGAGTACAAGTCGACTGTTTTTCGTGCGCCCAAAAAGCCGCTCATTCCGTTGAAGCAATCACTCTCGGAATTGACAGGGCCGGTGTATGGACACGAGAGCGTTGCATCAGGTGATTCCGATCTGACGCAGTGCGCGCGCGTTTCGGCCGACCCTATCGGGGAACGCATCGTCGTCGCTGGCCGCGTGATAGACGAGAACGGCAAGCCAGTTCCCAATACCCTGGTTGAGATCTGGCAGGCCAACGCGGCCGGCCGCTATATCCACGTCAACGACCAGCACAACGCGCCGCTTGATCCGAACTTTTTCGGCGCTGGCCGGTGCGTCACCGATAACGACGGCCGCTACAAATTTTACAGCATCAAGCCTGGAGCCTACCCGTGGGGCAACCACGCGAATGCCTGGCGGCCGGCGCACATCCACCTCTCGTTGTTCGGGCCGACCATTGCAACACGCCTCGTCACGCAGTTGTTCTTTCCGGGCGATCCGCTGTTGCCGCTTGATCCGATTTTCTGCAGCGTACCGGCGGCGGCGCGCAACAGGCTCGTTGCCGCCTTCGATCTCAGCGTGACGGAGGCCGGATTTGCTCTCGGCTATGCTTTCGATATCGTCTTGCGCGGCCGCGCTGAAACGCCGATGGAGGGCTGACATGTCCGGAGAACCGATAACCTTAGGACAAACGCCATCGCAAACGGCTGGCCCGTTCTTTCATTCAGCGCTGCTGCCGGATCGCGGCGGGTATGCCTACACGGGGCTGGCGCAGTCAGAGGTCGCGGATGCCGCGGTTGTGGGCCAGCAAATGAGTTTCGAGGGGACGATCGTCGACGGGCAAGGGCTGCCTATGCCGGATGCGCTCGTCGAGCTGTGGCAGGCGGACGCAATGGGCCGTTACGCGCATCCCGCCGATCCGCGCAGTTCGAATGCGGCCTTCAAGGGGTTTGGTCGCGCGGCGACGGATGCGCTCGGCCATTTCAAGTTTCAGACGATCAAGCCTGGTGCGATCGGCGATGGCCAAGCGCCTCACCTGACGCTGATCCTGTTCATGCGCGGCGGCCAGAACCATCTTTTTACCAGGGCCTATTTCGCGGACGAGACGGCAGCGAACGCGCAAGACCCCGTGCTCGCATCAGTACCTGCGGATCGGCGGGCCACGTTGATCGCATCACGAACCGAGACCGGATACGTCTTTAACATCCGCGCCCAGGGGGATGGCGAGACCGTTTTCTTCGATGTTTGAGGTGTGGTGGCCGTTTGGGGTGCGTCGCGCCGGCCGGAGCCAATTGTCAGTCTGGGCTGCCGATTTTGGGCGAGATGACGGCCAAGTGATGGGTCACCATTTGTGACTACCGGCCGATCTTGAGTGTCAATCGTGAGTTGCTTGATCGTGACGGCGGCGATATCTTGACTTTGATATGCGTATGATCGAAGCGCATGTGCACGGTGCTCACCAGATTGGTGCTCACCAGATTGGCGCTCACCAGATCAGCGCTCACTAGACTGGCCCATATTTGATGCAGCGACCCCATGAACGCGAGCTTCGTGATTTGCTTCTCAAGCTACGGACTGAACACCGCGAGCTTGACGCAGAGATCGTGGCATTGGAACTTTCGGCGCGGCCGGATCAATTGCAGGTCAAGCGGCTGAAGAAGCGCAAGTTGACGCTCAAGGACCAGATCACGGCGGTTGAGGATCGGCTGACGCCTGACATCATCGCCTGACGGCTATCCCCGCAAATTCACGGGGTCCAATTCGTTAGCTCTTGTCAGTGCGCCTGGGTTGCCGATAAAAGCGCCGTTTCTGCAATTCGCCTCCGGGACCGACAGGCCGGCCAGAGGCCCGATCGAAAGCAGTACCGCCACATGGCGAAGCCAGTGCCTCCCGTCGCAATCATCATGGGTAGCCAATCCGACTGGCCGACGATGCGGAAGGCTGCTGCCATTCTGGATGTTCTGGGCGTTGCCTACGCGTCCAAGATCGTCTCGGCGCACCGGACGCCCGAACGGCTTTATGACTTTGCGCGTTCGGCCGTCGACGCCGGTTATAAAGTGATCATTGCCGGTGCGGGCGGGGCAGCCCATCTTCCCGGCATGACGGCGGCCATGACGACGCTGCCGGTGCTGGGCGTTCCCGTTAAATCGAGCGCGCTTTCGGGCCAGGATAGCCTGTTGTCGATCGTCCAGATGCCGGCGGGCGTGCCGGTCGGCACCTTGGCCATCGGCGAGGCCGGAGCGACCAACGCTGGGCTGCTCGCGGCCCAGATCCTGGCTCTCTCGGATCCCGCATTGGCTACACGCATCAAGCAGTGGCGTGCCGCGCAGACGGCCAGCATCGCCGATGCCCCAAAAGACGATGCGTGACATGAGCCGCAAGAAAGTCAGGCCTGCAAACGCGATCCCGGCGGGTATGCTGCCGCCGCGTTCGGTGATCGGAATTCTGGGATCTGGCCAATTGGGCAAGATGCTGGCGCAGGCAGCCAGCCGGCTTGGTTTCCGGACGCACGTCTATGGCGACGACGCCGGTCCGGCGTTCGATGTCGCCGGCGCGCACTCGATCGGCAGTTACACGAATTTCGCGCGCCTCGACGAATTTGCCGACGCGGTGGACGTCGTCACCTACGAGTTCGAGAACGTGCCGGTCCAGGCGGCCGAGCACCTCGCAACGCGGGTGCGCGTGCGGCCCGGGGCCAAGGCATTGGCCATCGCGCAGGATCGGATCGTCGAGAAAAACTTCATTCGCGGGTTGGGTATTCCCGTTGCGCCTTATGCCGCGATCGAGACGCCCGAGACCTTGATGGCGGCGCAGCGCACCGCTCAATCCTGGGCAACGCCAGCCATTTTGAAAACGGCCAGGCTCGGCTACGACGGCAAGGGCCAAGCCCCGATCGGCCATGACGGGGAACTCGCGACGGCGTACCGCGCCTTGGGGAGCGTGCCCTCGGTCCTCGAGCAGCGCGTGGCGTTCCGGGCGGAAATCTCGGTCCTGGTGGTGCGCGGTGTGGATGGCGCGCTCGCGACTTACGATGTGCCCCGCAACGAGCATGGCGGTGGCATTCTGCGCCGGTCAACGGTGCCGTCAGGATTGCCTCAGGACATCGAAGCCAAGGCGCGAAGCATCGCCTGCCAGATCGCGGCGGCTTTGGACTATGTGGGCGTTCTGGGTGTGGAACTGTTCTATCTCGGGCCTGACGCTGCCGAACCGCTGCTGGTGAACGAGATTGCGCCAAGGGTACACAACTCAGGACATTGGACGATGGATGCCTGCAACGTCGGCCAATTCGAGAACCACATCCGGGCGGTAGCAGGGTGGCCGCTGGGATCGACCAATCGCCACTCCGATGCGGTCATGGCGAACTTGATTGGGCATGATGCCGATCATTGGCCGGCCCTCGCGCGCGAACCCGGCGCGTGCCTGCATCTTTACGGCAAACGCGAAGCGCGGGATGGCCGCAAGATGGGGCATGTCAACACCTTGAGCCCGAAGTCGTCCTAAGTTTGTGCAGCGTTCGGGTTGCGGCGGCCTTTCATCCGGCGTAACCGGATGGCGTTAACCGGGGCGTTTCCGGCAGTCCCAGAGCCGCCCTTGAGCTTCCACAGTCCCGGGTCTTCAGCCGAGCGAGTCACACGCCATGACCGATAGCATCCTGATCGTCGACTTCGGTTCGCAGGTGACCCAGCTCATCGCCCGGCGAGTGCGCGAGGCCGGCGTCTACTCCGAGATCGTGCCCTTCAACAAGGCCGGGGAAGCGTTCGAACGGCTGGCGCCAAAGGGCGTCATCTTTTCCGGCGGGCCAAGCAGCGTCTATTGGACCGACGCACCGAAAGCGCCCGCCAACATCCTGGCCTCGGACGTACCCATTCTCGGCATCTGCTACGGCAACCAGACGCTCGTCGCCCAATCCGGCGGCGCCGTCGAGGGTGGGCACGCGGCCGAATTCGGGCGGGCCGAACTGGACATCATGGACGATTGCCCGTTATTTCAGGGGATCTGGGCCAAGGGCGGGCGCGATACCGTCTGGATGAGCCACGGCGACAAGATCACCAGGTTGCCACCCGGATTCCGGGTCGTGGCCAAGTCCGACAACGCGCCCTATGCCGTCATCGCCAACGACAGCCGGCGGCGCTACGGCGTGCTGTTCCATCCAGAGGTCGTGCACACGCCGCGGGGCGCGGATCTCCTGCGCAATTTCGTCGCGCGGATTGCCGGTGCCAAGGGCGACTGGACCATGCACGCGTTCCGACAGGCCGAGGTCGCGAAAATCCGAGCGCAGGTGGGCCAGGGGCGGGTGATCTGCGGGCTTTCGGGCGGCGTCGATAGCGCCGTGGCCGCGGTTCTGATCCACGAAGCGATCGGGGCACAGCTGACGTGCATCTTCGTCGACCACGGCCTGCTGCGGATGAACGAGGCCGACGAGGTCGTGCGGCTGTTCCGCGGCGCCTACAACATCCCGCTGGTGCATGTAGATGCCCGCGCGCGGTTCCTGAAGGCCCTCGACAGGGTCGCCGACCCCGAGCAGAAGCGCAAGATCATCGGCGGCCTGTTCATCGAGGTGTTCGAGGCCGAGGCGAAGAAAATCGGCAAGGACGGGCAGGCGCCGCAGTTCCTGGCGCAAGGCACGCTTTATCCCGATGTCATCGAGAGCGTGTCGTTCACGGGCGGGCCGTCGGTGACGATCAAATCGCACCACAACGTCGGTGGGCTGCCCGCGCGCATGAACCTGAAGCTGGTTGAGCCCTTGCGCGAGTTGTTCAAGGACGAGGTGCGCGTGCTCGGCCGCGAGTTGGGCTTGCCCGAGGCCTTCGTCGGCCGGCATCCCTTCCCTGGGCCTGGGCTCGCCATTCGTTGCCCGGGCGGCGTCACGCCCGAGAAGCTCGAGATCCTCCGGAAGGCCGATGCCATCTACCTGGACGAGATCCGCAAGGCGGGCCTCTACGACACCATCTGGCAGGCCTTCGCCGTGCTGCTGCCGGTGCGGACCGTCGGTGTCATGGGCGACGCCCGGACCTATGAGTTCGTTTGCGCGCTGCGCGCCGTCACCTCCACGGATGGCATGACCGCCGATTATTTCCCGTTCCCGCACGAGGTGCTCGGCCGGACAGCAACGCGCATCGTCAACGAGGTACGCGGCATCAACCGGGTCGTCTACGATATCACGTCAAAGCCGCCCGGCACGATCGAGTGGGAATGAGTCTTTTGAGGCAGTGGTTTTACAGCCTCCTTGTGGCGATCATTCGGCTGACAACCCGGCGTACAACAGTCAGGCGGCGCCCTGCGACGCGGCGTGAACGTAGGTCTCACGCCGCCTTGATGTGCGAGCGCTTGACGTGGTCGAGGTTGGCGCCTTCGATGCGGACGAGCTTGGTCGGCGCCTGCCGGTTCGGCGAGTGGACGAAGCCGACGTCATAGACGTGGCAATCGCCGGGTTTCATCACGTAGGTCTTGACCGGTTCGACGAGCGAGGGGGCCTCGCCTTCGCCTTTCCTGACGATCTTCCAGTCGGTCATTTCGGTGGTGCCGACGGCTTGGCCGTAAATCGCCCAGCTCGAGCCGTGGTCGTGCGGCTTGCCGACGGCTTTGTCTTCGTTCACGTGTCCGCAAATACAGAAGCCAAGCTCCGGGTCTTCGAACAGCACCTTGCGCGGCTTGCAGTTCTCGGCCGTCAGATGCTTGGCGACGAAAGCCTGGTCCAGCAGCGCCTTTGAGACGTGCTCGCAGACCTTGGCCTTGCCGGCCGGGCTCTGGTCCTTCTTCAACGTCGTCTTAATATCGGATGCTAGCTGCTCAAGTGTGTAGCTCATCGGAGCGCTCCCTGGTCTCACAGATTCGGGCTTCTGAGGTTAGTGCAGCTATCGTGCACCGTCGTTCGAGCAAATCAAGGGTTCGATGATCCACCCATTGGGCGTGGAGTTCAAGGGGCTGCTGCGTGGACTTGGTTATCGGGCCGGCTGCTGGGGTCCGATCGTTGGGCGGGCGACCTTTGGGCGGGGAATCTGGAGGCCGGCTTTTGAGGCCAGTTTCGGGACAAGGGCGCTGCCGGGCGGATCACCGGGCATCTGCGCGTGGACCGCTAGCGCGAAACCGAGCCGGCGGCTGGCCGAGAAGATTTGCTTGCGCATGGCGATCTCAGGCCCTAGGTAGACGGCGCGCGGGGTTGAGTGATTCCGCGCGATCCCACGTCCAGGTTCGGGGCCGTAGCTCAGCTGGGAGAGCGCTTGCATGGCATGCAAGAGGTCAGGGGTTCGATCCCCCTCGGCTCCACCAATGACGCTAAAATTCTTTCGATTTTTCTGGAGTTTATATCGCATCGCCCACTGGGCTATGTGAACGCCTGACTTATTATGCGTTGACCTGTCGCCGACCGGGGGAGTTGGGCGCGCTCCACGCCCCGTCCGATCAATGAAAATCGCGTGAGCTGGGCAGGACGCGGGCGTCGCGAGGATGGCCAGCACGGTGGGGAGTGCGATGGGGGCCGCGCGGGTGTTGCGGGTTGAGGAATTCGTCTGCCGGGGCGGGGTCGGGTGCGCACGTATGTGCGTCGGAGAGGCTCCCGAGGTCGGCGCTGCGATCGTGGATGCGTACCGCCATCAGATGGGCAACGCCTTCCTGGCTGATCTGCATGCGCCCCTCGACCAGCATCAGCCGCGCACCCATGACCTCGCTGCGGAACTTCTCGAACTGGCGCGCCCACAGCACGATGTTGACGATGCCGGTTTCGTCTTCCAGCGTGATGAAGATGGCATTGCCCTTGCCCGGCCGCTGACGGACGAGAACCACGCCGGCGACGCGGGCCCAGGCCCCGTCCCGCAACGCATTGGCGGCGGTGCACGTGGCGACGCGCTCCGCTGCGAAGATGGCGCGCAGGCATCCCATGGGATGGCCTTTGAGCGAAAGGCGGGCCGTCTGATAATCGGCGGCGACGTGCTCGGAAAGCGGCATGACGGGGAGGCGCGCGTCCGGCTCGTCGGCGAGTTCCCGCTCGCGCGCGGCCGCGAACAACGGCAAGGCATCGCTGTCGGGCAGCCGCCGCGCCGCCCACAGCGCATTGCGCCGGTCGATGTCCATGGACTGGAAACAATCGGCGTCGGCGAGATTGCGCAACGCCCGCTGTGGCAGACGCGTGCGTGCGGCGAGGTTGTCGACATCGGTATAGCCGTTGCCGCGATGGGCTGTGATGGCCGCCGCCCAGGCTTCCTGCATGCCGTCGATCTGGCGGAAGCCGAGACGCAGCGCCGTGCGGCCCCGGGCGTCGAGGCACAACGTATTGTCCCAAGCACTGGCATTGACGTCGATGGGCAAGACCTCGACGCCGTGCTCGCGGGCATCGCGCACGATCTGGGCGGGGGCGTAAAAGCCCATGGGCTGGGCGTTGAGCAGCGCGCAGGCGAAGGCCGCGGGATAGCGGCACTTGATGAACGACGAGACGTAGACGAGGCGGGCGAACGACGCCGCGTGGCTCTCCGGGAAGC
>JANXRM010000407.1 GCA_025353015.1 Hyphomicrobiales bacterium | reverse complement strand
CCCGCTACTTCCACTGAGGAGACGACACCCAATGCTCAATCATCCGACCATCGACCAGCTGCGCGCGTTGAGACTTGACGGCATGGCCGACGCCTTCGTTGAACTGCAATCGCAGGACGCGGCCCGCGATCTGGCGCCCGCTGAATGGCTGGCCCTGCTGCTCGATCGCGAAACCGCCAATCGCGGCACGCAACGGTTCAAGAGCCGGCTGCGCAATGCCAAGTTGCGTCACGACCAGGCCTCGATCGAAGACGTTGATTATCGATCACCGCGCAAACTCGACAAGGCTCTCTTCCAGCAACTGGCGACCAGTCGCTGGATCGCCGACAAACGTAATCTGCTCGTCACCGGCCCGTGCGGCGTCGGCAAGTCATGGCTCAGTTGCGCGCTGGCGCAGAAAGCCTGCCGCGACGGTTACACCGTGCATTACGCACGCGCGCCGCGCCTGTTCACCGATCTCGAACTCGCACACGGAGATGGCCGCTTCGCACGTCTGTTCCGCACGCTTACCAAGGCCGACCTGCTGATCCTCGACGATTGGGGGCCCGATCGTCTCTCCGCCAGTCAGCGGCGCGACCTCATGGAGATCGTCGAGGATCGCTACGGCGCCGGCGCGACGCTGATCACCAGCCAGTTGCCGGTCGAGGCATGGCACGAGGTCATCGGCGAACCGACCTTTGCTGATGCCATCCTCGACCGCCTCGTGCACAACGCCTATCGCCTCGCGCTCGACGGACCATCGATGCGCGATCCCAAGACAGGCAAAACGCAGACCGCCGTGACGCACACGGACGCCAGCCCAGCAACAACACTCACAAAGCCGGCAAAGGGAGCAAAAAAATGAACACCGCGCCTCGCCGCCCGCCCGTACGCGGCGCTGCGTCTCACTCGTGGCGGTCACTCCGCGTCATGCCGAAGGCATGCGTCCCGCATGACGCACGGGCTCTCAGGGGAATCGCATGAACGGATTTACCCTGCCCCGGTGACGAGGCTTTCGAGGTAGGCGTCGTCCCAGGCGGCGAGGCGTCGCTTGACACGCATGGAGTGCTTGTCGGCCTTGGCGCGCATCAGATTGTTGGCAATGTGCTTGATGGTCGCGAAGTTGGCGGGCGAATGATCCTTCCGGATCCGGCATTCATCGTCACGGAACACCATATCCATCACCCAGTGATGGCTCTCAACAGCCCAGTGGCTGCGGATGGCGTCGCCCTGGCGCACGGCGTCGCCGGCCAGCGATGAGATATAGAACCGAGTTTCCTGTTCGGTTTTCCCTCCGACGATTTCGCGGATGCTCTCGACCATGACGATGCTCTTCAGGCCAATCCAGTCGTGACGCTTCTTGAGCCAGTCAATGGCATCGACGGACGTATACGTCCGTGTCTCGATACGGCCATGGCTCTTTTCCAGAGTCTGATGTCGGCTGATCACAGTATCCTTGAATTTGCAGGAGTTTTGTTCTGCAAAGAATAGTTCGACGTCGTCGCTCAACGTGCCTTGATTGCCTTTCAGAGCCAGCACGTAATCGGCCTCCTTGGCCACGATCTTCTTCGCGATTTCCTTCTGGCAGCCCATCGCGTCGATCGTGACGGTCGACCCTTTCACAGCGAGCAGATCGAGCAACTCGGGGATCGCCGTGATCTCGTTCGATTTGTCGGCGACTTTTCTCTGACCGAGCACTAAACGCTGACGGCTCGAAAACGCAGAGATCACATGGATCGGTGCCTTGGCGCCGCCCTCCTGATAAGATCGACGCAGCGTCTTTCCGTCGATGGCGACGATTTCGGGGCCGAGTTTTGCAAGCGAGGCAACCCAGGCGATGAAGCACTTCTGGAAGGCTGCCGCATCGAGGGCAGCGAACAGATTGCCGAATTGATCATGTGAGGGCGTACCGTTTGCAAACGCCCGGAACCGGCGCAAGAAGCCGAGCTTTTTTTTTCCGAACTCGGCGATCTCGACCCAGCTGTCGGCGCCCGCCAACACGGCCAACAGGCACTGCAGTAGCATTTCGTCGAGTGGATAGGCGACCTTGCCGCTCTGCCGCGGATCGTCGAGATCCATGAAATGACCCAACCAGTCAATGACTTGATCGTGCGCGCGGTCGGCCTGAGATTGAGCGTCGGCCATGGCGGTCCTCCTCGCGAATCGAAAGGACCTGTAGAGATTCAGCATTCGTCCCGCGTGTCACCGACAGATTCATGCAATCGCCCTGCTTTCCGCCTGGACTTGCCTTGACGGCTGGCTTTACACCGTTTCCTATTCGTCACGCCGCATCAAAA
>JANXRM010000391.1 GCA_025353015.1 Hyphomicrobiales bacterium | reverse complement strand
TAATGTTCTTTGACCGGTCCGAGCGTCTGAAACGGAAGCACAGCAATAGACGGCCGGGGGTCACTGCCGATCTGATCCGAAAAGCTGGGCTCCTCCCAACCCCTCAGCGTGCTCGGCGGTGCTACAGTCTGGGGTTGTTCTATCCGAAACCGCGCAACCAAACCCTGTGTCTCGGGCGATGGTTCGGCATCGAACTCTTTCTCAAGATGCTGCCAGAGCGCGGTGTAAATGCCGAGCGCGGTGCCGATGTCACCAGCAGCCCATCGCGATCGGATAAGGTGGCGGGTCGCTTTTTCATGCCCTGGATCGAGCAATGTAAGCGCGCGGGCAACACATTCGGTGGGCTCGTTCGTAAGTGGCGCGTTTTCGTCTGGCAACGCCTGCTCGAGGCTGGTCACAAGGCGCGCATGGTAGAATTGCCGAACGTCACGCAACCAAGTTCCAAACGACGTGTCGACGCCATCAAGCTCTGCCAGGATGGTGTCGGTAATTCGCGCGCGCTCGAGCAGTATCGGGTGGACCTTACCCGAACGGGCGAGCTCTAGGACGTCCCAAAGATCGACCTGCAGCCGCTGGTGCTCCAAACTTACAGCCAGTTTGTCGGCCTTGAGATACGAACAGTCGACCGCACGGAGGGCCAACTGCACTTCATGGAGCGCGTGACGGAGGGAACCGCGTGCCAGTTGTTCGGCCGATTCGCTCCACAGCAGTCCAACCAATCGCTCGCGCGTGGCTTCCTGCACGTCGGACAGCACCAGATATCCAAGTAATGCCTGGGCCTTGCGGCCGATCTGCTTCAACACTTGTGTGCGGTAGGCAATCGAAAGCTTACCAAAAACGCTAATGCGCAATTGGTAGGCTGGGTCGAGAAGCGGGCTAGCGCCATGCTGGATCTTAGGCATGCTGGTTCTTGCGCCATCCTGAATGAGATCAGGATCATAGGCGCTCCGCGAGAACCGGGTAAAGCGTGTTGATCTGCGGCGGACCGGAGCACGGTCGTCGCGAGATCGGTCGTCTCGGCATCGTGTCAAGGCCGTCAAGTGCGTGCGTTGCGTGGGGGCTGTACTCACGAACTGGGGACCTCCCAGACTGTGCGCTTGCCGGTCTTCGGCCAGTAAATGGGGGTTCGGTTGCAACAAAATCGCTATCCTTTGCGTACTCACGCAAACGCACGGGCTGCGGCCATGCAGCCTCGCAGTCGTTAATTCAGCGTGAAACACCTCCCAGCCGTCATGTGTCGCGCGGCATTGCGACTGGCGGGGCTCACCGCTTATGTGCCGGCACCCGCCTTCTCACGATCAATTCACGCAAGGCGTTGCAAGCTGTCGCCATGAGCAACAACATGAGCGGGCTATGCCAGACATCAGGACGAACGAACCGAAATCAGTGCTTGTCTCGGGCAAAGCGAAGCCCGATCGGCCGCTCAATCGGCCAAGAGAGAATTGGGATGAACAATCCGAATTCGTCATGTTCATGCGCAGTTCCGTCAAGTGCCGCGCATGCGAAATTATCGGGCGGTATGGCGTGTCTTGCCTGGGTCAGCGCTTGCATGTCTTGATGTCCGGCGATTTTCTGGTTGTTACGGTCGCCGATAATCTGCATCGGCCCGGGCTCTCAATTTGCGGTCGCAAGGTGATGGAAATGCCGGGGACAATGATATTCCAATTGCTGGCCGAGCCCGTAAAATCGGCTGGGATTGTGTACCATACGCCCGCTGCCGGAAGCGCCGTGCTGACTTGGAGTCAGTTTTCCCGTCCACTCAAACGCCGGCTTGTCGTAGCTGGCGTCGCGGAGGGACTTTCATGCAATCCGGATCCGATCTTCGATGCGATTGAGTCGATGGACGAGATCGATGATGCACAGTTGCGCCAATATTGATTTCGAATATTTCCATCGTTCGCCGTGGCTCATATTCGGCCGCCTCAGTAATTTACTGTGAACGAGGGCGCAGCCAAGAACGGTTTGATGTGCGCAGGCTAGATGACGGCAGCAACCGTCGTCGCGCGCAAATGCGGCGGCAAATCTGATGTCTGTGCGATTGGCAAAAGCTGACGAACAGAAAACGTCATCAGCACGCCGCTTTTTCGACCGCAAGTAGCCCGCTACAGCCAATCGTTGACGGATGATTCCACTCACGCTCGTCAGGGTCAAGCTGAAGTCGATGCTCGTCGGTGCCCGACTGGCCGGTTCTGGGTGTTGGCCGAGCATTGGTGGCCAAACATTTTCAATCGTGCCGCCCCAGGGGAATCGCATGAACGATTTTAGCCCTCCCCGGTAACGAGGCTTTGAGGTAGGCATCGTCGCCGGCGGCGCGCCAGCCGCTCCCGCACCCGCTCGAACGCGTGCAGCTTCGCCGCCTGCCACCGCGCGATCTCGGCGTCGAGCCCGGGCGAGACGCGACCGCTCGCGCGCAGCACATGTGTCTCGCCAACGGCATGCGTCGGTGCAGGCGACGAGGCACCGCGATCGTCGCGCAATGGCTTGAGACGCGCCCAGGGAGGCCACGCATGTTCATCGAATGGCGCGTCGATCTCTTCACGCGGCCGCAGAGCCAGGCAGAATGGGACGCGCGGAGCGCGGCGTTGCAGAACGCCAATTTGAGGCGCATTGAGGCGGTGGGACTGGCCGTTTCTGGTTCCCTCAAGGCGCTGGAGGAGCAGGTGCACCAGGCCGCGAACGCCAATCAGCATCGCCCAATGCGTGAGGCGTTCCGCGAGTACGAGCGCGAGTTGGCGGCGTTGGTTGCGACCGGCATGTTGTCACCCGGCCTTCAGGCCGATGACGACCGCTCAGTGACCGTCGCTCGGGCCATTGCCGCCAAGACGAAAGCGCTGCCCGCCAACGCTGACGTCATCAAGCCGGCAGTGTCCATCCAAGCCGTGATCGCCAAACCCGCCGCCGGAAGCAGCACCGCCGATCGCGAAGTCCGCGTCGTGCGGATGTCGATGCCAACGGCGCGCAAGGCGATCGCTTGGACCGCCGCAACACCCGCCGAGCAGGCCAAGCTAGAAGCGCCTCGGCGAGCGGGGGCACGAAGGGATCGTTCAAACCAAGGCCGAGCGAGGTGTCTATCGTGAGTGGCGGCGCGACTTCCTACTGTCCATTCCGTGAACATGTACCTACCCGACGCCCCATTACCCTTACCCCACTCGCTGATCATATCAGAGCTGCAGACCGTAGGAAGGCAGCGCGCGCGACGCGATTTCGACAACTGTCCACGACCGGCCAAAGCTTGTACTCGGGACAATGCTGGGGAAGGACGGCTACAAACACAATTTAATTCGAATATTTCAAAGGTCTATGGCGGAGAGAGTGGCCGCAGAACTCTCGTCCGCGCACATCCACCAATGCACGAAAAACCTCAGCCAAACAGAGCACTTACCGCCTTTCTCAGGTTGCCTACGTTCGCCACTATCCGCTACAAACCGCGAACGGCATTAGGGAAGA
>JANXRM010000389.1 GCA_025353015.1 Hyphomicrobiales bacterium | reverse complement strand
CCTTCCCTATCCCGGTTGGGGCGGTGTGCCCGCCGATCGGGATAATTGGGCGCATGACAAGCTGCTCCAGAATGGCGCGGGCAAAGATGACTTAATTACCATTTCCAATCAGGTGCAGTCCTTCCGCCGCGGGCGATTGGGGCGAAACGCAGGTGCACGGCTTCGACGCGCGGCGACGAGACCCAGATCTCGCGATAGGATCGCGGCTGCGGCGCCATATCCAAATCGCGGCCATTGAATTTGATTGCGATCGTTTCGGGGGACCCACCTTTGGCCGAGAGCTGGAAAAAATTCGTGCGTACCGTTGCCCGGATCAGTTTCAGCATTTGGCGCAGAATGCGATCCTCGTCGAGCGTGTCGACCTTGGCCAAGGCTCCCTCGATCCGCGCCAGCACCGGCGCCGACTGCTCCTCGCGCTTTTCCACCGTCACGTTCCGGTTGCAATCGAACCGCTGGATGAAAAGTTCGATCAGGTCGCGCGTGATCCCCGCATGCCGGACCATCGTATCGGCGACGTAGCGCAGACCGAACGCCGAACCGAGTTGGCGCAGAAATCCCGCGTAGGCGCGCAGCATCGCCGCTTCTCGCCACGTTGCACTCGACGCGATGACGAGGCGATTGAAACCGTCGTTCTCCGCTTCCCCAGACGCGACGGCCAGAAAGCAGTCCTCCAGCCTGACGTCGACCATGCCAGCCGTACCGATTTCGATCGGCGCGCCATCCGCGGTCTCCAGCACCATGTCGTGCAGAACGACGTCGCGTGGCCCGGTCACCAGGTGCGGCCTGATCATGTAGGTACGCTCATCGATGACGGAAAAGCCGAGATTTTCCAGAACCGGAACTCGCTCGGACAGGCGCATCGCCGCGTCATACCGGTAGATCGCCGCATGCACGCGCGACGGCGGATCTCCAGCCGCCCGGTAGAAATCGATGGCGACCGCGCGCACTGGCCCAAGCCGCTCGATCCGCTGGATATCCTCGAGCGCACGCTCGACCGTAAATGCCTCGGTGTAGCCTGCGGAAAAAGCTTGGGCATAACGCTGCAAATGTGTGCGTGGAACGTCTGCTGCTTGCCCGAGAACTTCGCCGAGTTGATCGGTCCAGGTCCGCGCGATATTGGCGACATGCGCCTCCAGCACGGCCTCATCGATCTCAGGCGTCACGCCGTCGTGCCGGCCGATGATGAAATGCACGCGCACCAGCGGCGCTTCGGTGAAGGTTGGATAGAACGCCGAAACAACACCCGTGAATTGTTCGGCCAGATAGGCGCCGATACGCTCGCGCACCGTTGTCGAAAACCGGTCGCGAGGCACGTAGACCAGGATCGAAACGAACCGGTCGAACCGGTCAACGCGCTTGAACACGCGCACGCGCGGCCGGATCTCAAGATCGAGTATGCCCGCCGTCCAGCGCTCGAGGTCCTCCAGGCCGATCTGGAACAGCTCATCGCGCGGGAACGTCTCGAGCACGTTGATCAGCGCTTTGCCTGCATGGCTTTCCGGCGGATAGCCTGAGGCCTCGATCACGGAACCGATCTTCTGGCGCAGAAGCGGAATCTGGCGCGCAGGCTGCGTATAGACCGACGACGTAAATAGTCCGACGAGTCGCAGTTCGCCGGACGCATTGCCGTCGGCGCCATATTGCTTGACCCCGATGTAATCCATGTAGACGCGGCGATGCACGCGCGAGACGACATTGGCCTTGGTTGTTATCAGCGGATCGGGTCCCGAAAAAAATCGGCGCACTTCAGGTGTCGTCGACACGAGTTCGCGGCCACGCCGAAGGACTCGAAAATTGGGATCGCGCAGGAGACCGAGGCCGGCACCTGGTACCGGTTCCAACTCTCCAGACTGGTCGTGATTGTTCGACACGATGAGATCGCGAGCACCGAGAAACGTGAAATTGCCGTTCACCAGCCATTGCAGAAACGAGATTGATTCCGCCAGTTGCTCCCGCCGCATGGCCGGCGCTGCTGCTTCCAGGTCGCGGATGCCCTGCTCCAGCCGCGACAGCATCGGTTTCCAGTCGCGGACCACGACGCGCACCAGGTCGAGGCATTCCGACACCGCAGCGACGAGGGCCTGCCCATCCGCCTCCGCCGGTTTGTCCATATGGATCGCGATGTAGCTTTCCTGGCGACCATCGTCCCACGACCAGTCGCCCGGCGCTGTGACGGCTTCGAGCTGCCCATCGGGGCGCCGCCGCGTCTTAAAGATCGGGTGAAGCGCCAACTGTACGCGATGGCCATGGGCTTGGATCTCGGCCAGAACACTGTCGAACAGAAACGGCATGTCGTCGTTCAGGATTTCGAGGACGGCGAGCTCGCCGGGAGCAGATGGCAAGGCCAACTTCGACGCGCGCAACTGAACTTTGTGGGCGCCAGCCGGCTTCGTTGCGAGCCAAGCAAATGCTGCGGTCACTTCGGCAGCCAGAAGCGGCTCCGCGATATCAGGCAATTCGGGTGCGCCTGACGAGGCCAGCAGGGCTTTGACGAAAATTTCATGACCTGCTGGCGCGGTGCCCGCACGGCCTGACTGGCCAAGGTCCGCAAGGACACCGGCGATTGCGAATGCGGCTGCGTCGTCCGTCAGACTGGTCATAGGCGGTGCTCCCCAAAGAGCGATCGGTCGGCATGTCGCCATGATCGGGGGTTCATTGATGTCTTTCAACGACAAAGGGCGCCACTGTGGACGCCCTGTGCACACGTCATCGTGAGTTGCGTCTATGCGAAACGGCCGCCGAGAACGCTGCCGGCTCACCCATAAATCGGGAACCGCTGGCAGAGCGCGATGGCGCGCTCCCTCACGCGGTTCTCGACCTGCGCGTCACCCTGGTCGCCATTCTTGGCGAGGCCATCGAGCACCTCGACGATCAATTGGCCGATCTCGCGGAACTCTGCCTCACCGAACCCGCGCGTCGTTCCGGCGGGCGTTCCCAGCCGCACGCCCGAGGTCACGAACGGCTTTTGCGGATCGAACGGAATGCCGTTTTTGTTGCAGGTGACGTGCGCCCGCCCAAGGCCGATCTCGGCGGCCTTGCCGGTCAGCTTCTTCGGCGTCAGGTCGACGAGCATCAGATGGTTGTCCGTCCCGCCCGCGACGATGTTGTAGCCACCCGCCTTGACCGTCTCCGCCAGCACCCGGGCGTTGTCGACCACGGCCTTGGCGTAGACTTTGAAGTCCGGCGCCAGTGCTTCCTTGAAGGCCACGGCCTTGGCCGCGATGACGTGCATCAGCGGACCGCCTTGCAATCCCGGAAACACGGCTGAATTGATCTTCTTCGCGATATCCTCGTCGTTCGTCAGGATGAGGCCGCCGCGCGGGCCCCTGAGCGATTTGTGCGTCGTCGACGTCACGACATGAGCATGCGGCACGGGCGAGGGATGGACACCGCCCGCCACAAGTCCCGCGATGTGCGCCATGTCGACCATCAGGTAGGCGCCAACCTCGTCGGCGATCTGGCGGAACCGCGCCCAGTCCCAAAACCGCGAGTAGGCCGTGCCGCCCGCAATGATCAGTTTCGGTTTGGCCGTGCGGGCGATGCGCGCCACCTCGTCCATGTCGATGCGCTGATCCTCTTTGCGCACGCCATAGGGCACGACCTTGAACCACTTGCCGCTCATGTTGACCGGCGAGCCGTGCGTCAGATGCCCGCCGGCGTTGAGATCGAGCCCCATGAAGCTGTCGCCGGGCGACAGCAGCGCCAGAAACACCGCCTGGTTCATCTGGCTGCCGGAGTTCGGCTGCACATTGGCGAACTTGGCGCCGAACAACGTCTTGGCCCGCTCGATCGCCAGCGTTTCCGCCTGATCGACATATTGGCAGCCGCCGTAATAGCGCTTGCCCGGATAACCCTCGGCATATTTGTTAGTCAGCACAGAACCGACGGCTTCGAGCACGGCGCGCGAAACGATGTTCTCCGACGCGATCAGCTCGATCTCGGTCTGCTGGCGATGGAGTTCGCGCTCGATGGTGCCAAACAGCTCCGGATCGGCCTTGGCGAGATCATTATGGAAAAAGGCAGATGTGGACGACCGGTCGGCTTTGGCGGCGGCGGGCATGGTGCTTCCTGCGGGCTTACAGCGTGTTTCTATGATCTGGGGCTGATACCACGGGGCCGCGGAACGCAACAAGCGTGTTCACGGTCGAGGCCGTTAACGTCGAATTGCGATTTTTTGCGCCGGCGTGGTCGCTAAATTTAAGGTTGTCGGCGGTTGGATAGTGACACCCTTCCTCGAGCACAGAAACCCATGATCCAAACGACCTTGAAGCCGTCCCCCAGCGCTTCAGTGAAAGCTTTGGCCCGTGAGCAGCTACGCGCGGTCTACCATCTGATGCTCTACAGCAGACATATGTCGAATGGCCTTGCCGTCTGGCGCCGCCGCAATCGACCGGAAGCCATGCCGCCGCTGCGCTTTCGCGATGGCAGCATCTGGCACCATGGGCCGCACGACGAGCCGCTATTGATCATGCGCGAACTCTACAGCCAGGGGTTCTATCCCACCCTGGGGGTGCCAGAAGGCGCCGACATCGTCGATATCGGCGCCAATATCGGTGCCGTCACCATTCGCTGGTCACGGAACCGGCCCGATTTGCGCTTTCATGCCTATGAGCCGAACCCACAGGCTCTCGATACTCTGCGCCAGAACATCGTCGCCAACCAGCTCGAAGGCCACGTTGCCGTCTATGGCGAGGCCGTAGGACGGGCAAAAGGCACGCTCGATCTATGGATCGATGTTCCAACGGCGCATTCAACGGCGTTCGGCGCCAGTCCCTGCCCAGGCGGACGCCGCATCTCGGCACCGATCGTCGCACTGGACGAAGTGTGGGCGCGGATGGAAAAACGGCCGATCGCCATGTTGAAAATCGACGCGGAAGGCGGTGAGGTCGACATTCTCGAGGGCGCCAGCCCGGCCACGTTGGCGGCCGTCCAGTCCGCCATTATCGAGTATCACGACAACCTGGTGCCTGGTGCCTATGCCCGCTGCCGCGCCATCCTCGACACGGCCGGATTCACGTGCCGCGTGCACGAGCACCCGTGGCAGGAGGGGATCATAACTGCGACGCGCACGTAAGGCGGGGCATATTTGAACTCAAAATCCCGACCCAACGCGACGTTACTCCGCCGCGCGCTTCTGCTCGACGGACATTGGGCATTCGGCCCAAAGCGCCTTCAACGCCGTACACAGGTGGTCCATATCGGCATCGGAATGCAGCGGTGACGGCGTCAGCCGCAAGCGCTCCGTCCCCTTCGGAACGGTCGGGTAGTTGATCGGCTGCACGTAGATGCCGAAACGCTCGAGCAGCGTGTCCGTGACCATCTTGCAGATCACGGGATCGCCGACGAGCACCGGCACGATATGGCTCGGATTGTCCAGCACCGGCAGGCCGGCATTCTTGAGCTTGCGCTTCAATGTGCGGGCGCGTTCCTGGTGCGTCTCCCGCTCCACATTCGACGTCTTCAAGTGGCGGATGGATGCCAGTGCGCCAGCCGCGATCGCAGGCGCCAGCGAAGTCGTGAAAATAAAGCCCGGCGCATAGGAACGAATGGTATCGCAGAGATCGGCCGTGGCGGCGATATAGCCACCCATGACGCCGAAACCCTTCGCGAGCGTGCCGTTGATGATATCGACCTCGGCCATGACGCCATCACGCTCGGCGATACCACCACCGCGAGCCCCATAGAGACCGACGGCGTGCACTTCGTCGAGGTAGGTCAATGCCTTATACTTGCGGGCGAGCGCACAGATCTTGCCGATTGGCGCAATCGTGCCGTCCATCGAATAGACGCTCTCGAACGCGATGATCTTCGGCCTGGCGATATCGACCGATTTGAGGTGCCGTTCGAGGTCCGCCACGTCGTTGGTCGCGAAGATGCGCTTTTCGCCGCCGCCATTGCGGATGCCCGAGATCATCGAGGCGTGGTTCTTGGCATCAGAAAAGATGATTGAATCGGGCAACAGTTTCTGCAGTGTCGCAAGCGTCGTGTCGTTGGCGACGAACGCCGACGTGAACAGCAGTGCCGCTTCCTTGCCATGCAGATCCGCCAACTCCCGCTCGAGCTCCACATGATAGTGCGTGGTCCCTGAGATGTTGCGCGTCCCACCTGAGCCGGCACCCACCGTCTCAATCGCTTCATGCATGGCGGCAAGGACGTCCGGATGCTGTCCCATGCCGAGATAATCGTTGGAGCACCAGACGGTAATGTCGTCGTTCCGGGTGTCGCCAAAATGGCGCGCGCGCGGGAAGCTGCCGCGTTGCCGGCAGATGTCGGCAAAAACCCGATAGCGCCCTTCCGAGCGAATGGTCTGCAAGGCGGAGGCGAACGACTTCGTGTAATCCATGGACCCGCTACCCGGCTCGAAGCTTGGACAGAAACGCGACGACAAAACGCGACGGCGGGACCATAGCAGCCTCAAAGCCGCCGGGTCGAGTGCCGTCAGAATTATTCAAATTCCAGCTTAGCGGGAGCCTTCACGTTCGGCCCATAGCGCATTGTCGCACCCGAGGGCGGCGTCGCCCCCTGGCGATGGGCGTCGCTCTCGCGAAACCTGTACCGGCACGGTGCATCACCGGTTGGCAGATCGCTTGGCAGAACAGCCCTAACGGCATCAATACGCCGACGCTGCCGGGCCGACGCCATCCTTGTTGTAGATGTCGCGCCGGAATTGAACGACACCGTCTTCCGTTGCCCACGCGGTGATGTAGGCGAAATAAAGTTGCACAGGCTTCTTCAATTTGACGTCCAGCCGCTCGCCCGACTTCTTCATGGCGAGGACCTTCTCCTCACTCCAGCCCTGCTCAGCAACCAGCCACGCAGCCAGATGCTCGATGCCGAGAATCCGCACGCACCCGGAACTCGCGGCGCGGAAATTCCGGCCGAACAGCGTCTGTGACGGACTATCGTGCATATAAACCGAATGACTGTTCGGGAAGTTGATCTTCACAAAGCCGAGCGGATTTTCCGGCCCCGGCTGCTGCCGGAACGTCAGGTTTTTCGCCGCTCCACCACTCCAGTTGATCTTGTCGACGTTGACCTGCCGGCCATCGGCGCCATAGGCCTCGACATGGTATTTCGTCAGCACGCTCTGACCGCGACGCGACATTTCCGCGCCCTTCGGGATCAGGTCCTTCTCGATGACCGTCGGCGGTAGATGCCAGACTGGGTTGAAGTTGAGTTCCTGGATGGTCGATTTCAGCATTGGCGTCTGGCGATCGATCTTGCCAACGATGCCAGCGTGCCGCGACACGACCCGGCCGTTCTCGACTGCTTCGATCTGCGCCGCCGGGACGTTCACCACCACGTACTTTTTCGGCGCCGCGGCCGACAATTCCTGCAAACGGCCGAGATTGACCTTCAACTGGCGCAAGCGGTCTGCCGCCGGCACATTGAGGGCTGCGACCGTCCGCTTGTCGACGATCCCGGTCGGCGTCAGGCCATTCGATGCCTGAAAACGCTTCACCGCCTTCTCGAGCTCCGGCCCATAAACCGACCCGAAAACGGACGTATCGGCCGATGCCAGATCACCCGACAGCGCCAGGCGTTGCCGCAAAGCTCCCACCGCTGCCCCAGCGGAACCCGGCTGCAATTGGGCGTCCGGCAAAACCGGCCAGCCCCCCTTGGCCACGATGTCCTCGTAGCGCTTGATCGCCACTTTGATCGCGTTGATATTTTCCGCGCCAAGCGTTGGGAAACCCTTTGGCGGGTTCGACTCCCACTGCTTTGCGTAGGACGCATCATAGACTTGATCGGTGCCGCTGGTGGATCCCGTGGCGTTCTTGAACGGATTCCACTGACCGCCATCTTGGGCAATCGCAGGTCCAGGGGCCGCTGCACTCGCCAGGATTATGACCAAAGCCAAGCCCGGCGCCATCCCCCGCCCGGCGCCAGGAATGCGCGACCGGAAATTGCGTCCTAAGGCGTCGATTACGCTCATGATATCCACCTGGGTCGAGAACAATCTCCCTGACGACGACCGCCGCAGCCTTCCAGCCAGAGGAAATTGATTTTTGATACGTGAAAGTGCGTTATTCGATGAAACAATTAAAGACCCGTGAGCGGCAAACGCCTAATTGGACCGGGGCTGATGCCCCCAAGTCACAAAATGGACCCCAGTCAATGCCGCTGCTGCGATCGATGCACAATTTTTAAAATAACTGACGGCACCAGAGACGAACAAGCCGGCCCGGTCGAAACCGGGCCGGCTTATTCCAGAGCCATGGGCGCATCCCGAGGGCACACCCTGCGGCTCTTCCCCCCCAAGTATCTCTAACAAAGTCCCCAATGACGTTCTTTTGCCCAGTTCCTGGACGCGCTTCGACGCGTTCATTGTCGAGCTGCCGAAGATCTACCGCCTTCGTACCTCAACCTTACTGGATTGTCCGTCCGTGCGATTGCCGACCCCTCCCCAGGAGCATGCGAGGCATGTGTGACACGCAATGCTGGAATGCGCAAGTATCCCAGCATACGAATCAAAAGGCTTGTGTTTCCAATGCAACACGGCAGCTACAAATACGGCAGGTGTGCACGCCATCCCTTACGCCGGCGCCGCACTGGCGCGAAGTGCATAGAGATGATCGACAGGACCATTCCCGTGTCCGATCGACTGGGCTCGGCCAGCCTCGATCGCGCGGTGAACGAAGGTTTTTGCCCGCAACACTGCCGTTTCCAGATCGATCGCCTGCGCCAGCAGCGCCGCAATGGCCGCGGACAACGTGCATCCCGTGCCATGCGTGTTCCGCGTGTCGATGCGTGGGCTGGCAAACCGCCTGATCTGGCCATCTGCAAGCAGCAGCAGATCGACGGCTTCGTCCCCGCTTCCGTGTCCACCCTTCAACAGCACCGCCCGAGCCCCCAGCGCGCCCAACGCCTGAACCTGCTCGCGGGCCTCCGCTTCGGTTTTAGCAACGGGCCCTCCGAGCAACCGCGCGGCTTCCGGCAAATTCGGCGTGATCAACGTTGCCCGCGGGAAAAGTAACGTCTTGAACGCATTCACCGCATCTGGCTGCAACAATGGGTCCCCCGACGTCGCGACCATGACGGGATCGACGACCAGCTGCATATCCGGCCGCTTGGACAGCGCGCCAGCTACCACGGCGATGATTTCAGCATTTGCCAGCATTCCGGTTTTCACCGCGCCGACATCGAGATCGTCGAGCACCGAGGCGATCTGGGCTTCGACGAAATCAGGCGCGACGGCGCTCACCCCCTGCACCCCGCGCGTGTTTTGCGCCGTCAGTGCCGTAATAACAGACGCGCCATAGACCGCAAACGCCGTGAACGTCTTGAGGTCGGCCTGGATGCCCGCCCCTCCAGAACTGTCGGAGCCGGCAATCGTCAGCGCTATCGGCGTCTTTGCGTTAGCCACCGCCACTACCGTCCCGCGCCTTTCTTCAAGATTTCGCCCTGCAGGGATTTCGAGCTGAACATCTCCTCCACCTGGCCGAGGATCGGCACATTTTCGATCAACCATTGGCCGAGCCAGTTCATCGAGCCGGTGAGAAACAGAATGCCTGTGAGCACCAGCATCGCCCCCATCACCTTCTCCATGATCCCGAGGTGACGCCGAAAACGCTTCATGAAACCCATGAACGGGCGCATGGCCACCGCCGCCAGCACGAAAGGTATCCCGAGCCCCAGCGAGTAGGCCGTCAGCAGCTTCACGCCGGCCGCAAGCGTGCCCTCATTGGCTGCCACCGCCAACACGGTCGCCAGGATCGGCCCCACGCACGGCGTCCAGCCGAAGGCAAACGCGAGACCAATAAGGTAGGCACCGAGATAGCTCGCCCCCTGCATATCCGCATGATAGCGCGCCTCGCGATAGAGCAGCGGAATGCGCAGTAGCCCCAAGAAATGCAATCCGAAGAGAATGATCACGAGCCCCGCGCCGATCGACAGTCCGCTCTTATAGGTCTGGATCAGCTGCCCGAACGCTGAAGCGCCCGCGCCAAGGCCGACGAACACGGTCGTGAAGCCCATGACAAAACACACGGACGCCAGCACGACGCGGCGCCAGGCGGCGTTATCCACGCCGGTCTCATCCGTCATCTGCTCCAGCGTCATGCCCCCGAGATAGCCGAGATAGGGCGGCACCAGCGGCAGCACGCACGGCGACAGGAAGCTGACGAGCCCGGCCAGCGCCACACCTAGGTAGATCGAGAGATCGCCGAACATCAGGGCTCCGGAACTTTGAGACTCGGTTGCAGGCGAGACCGCGCGTACTTGTGCAGCAAATATCTAGGGCGAGCGAGCGCAACCCCAACACACGTTTACGTCACCCCCGCGGAAACGCGATCAAAAACGCCTGATCGTTGCGCGCATCACCTCAAGCGCTGCCGGCACGTCCACCAACCGGTCGACGACCCGATCTGCACCGAGCTTTGCCGCAGGCGTCGCGGAATAGCCGTAGCTGACCGCGATTGAGGGCATGCCCGCCGCCCGCGCCGCATCGATATCGGCATGGCTGTCGCCAATCATGATCGCATCCGAAGGGGCCACATCGAACGGCGCCAGCGCCCTGAGTAACATGGCCGGATCCGGTTTTTTCGGCAGATCGTCCCGCGCCGCCACCACCGACCCGAAATAGCCCGCGATGCCCAGCGCCTCGATGGTGATCAAGGTGATGCTCTCGGCCTTGTTGGTACAGAGTGCCACCCCGGTCTTTTGGCCCCGCAACGTCTCGAGCAGCGCCTGCGCTCCGGGATAGAGCCCGCGGCCTTTGGCCGACACGCGCGCATAATCGACCAGAAACCGCTCGAGCACGGCGGCTTCGTCATCCCGCGACAGCGCCAGCCCGAGCTTTGCCGTCGCGCGTTTGACAGCCGCGGCTGCGCCGCCCCCGATCAACCCTTTCACGGTTTCGAGCGAAAACGGCGCAACACCGAGCGGCCGGAAAGCGGCATCGATCGCCTCCTGGATATCGGGGGCGCTGTCGACCAGCGTGCCGTCGAGGTCGAAAATGACGGCGCGAGGCCAATGGGTAGCCCTGTTGGCTGGTGGCATATCAGTGGCCAGCCTTGCCGTGAGACGCCTTGAGTAGCGCCGCAACCCCTGGCAATTCGCGGCCTTCGAGCCACTCGAGGAAGGCGCCGCCGGCCGTCGAAACATACGTAAAGTTGCCGGTTACGCCGGCCGCGTTCAGCGCCGCCACCGTATCGCCGCCCCCTGCCACCGAGACGAGATTGCCGGCCTTCGTCATCCGCGCTGCTTCCGCAGCCAAAGCGAACGTGCCCTTGCCGAACGGCTCGATTTCAAAGGCACCGAGCGGACCGTTCCACAGCAGGGTCCGGCACGACTGCAAGACGGCGATCAGATGCGCGACCGACTTCGGCCCGACATCGAGCATCATGGCGTCCGCGGGGATGGCCCCCACATCGACGACACTTGAAGCGGCGCCCACCTTGAACTCGCGTGCAACGACGCCGTCCACCGGCAGCACGATCTCGCAGCCTTTGGACTTGGCCGCCGCCATGATCTCGCGTGCGGTGACGTGGAAATCGGGCTCGGCCAGCGATTTCCCGACGTTGATCCCCTGCGCCTGCAGAAACGTGTTGGCCATGCCGCCGCCGATGATCAGCTTGTCGACCTTAGCCATCAGGTTGGTCAGGACCGGGATCTTGGTCGAGACCTTGGCACCGCCCACCACGGCCGCGGTCGGCCGCTTCGGGATTTCCAACGCCGTCCTCAACGCATTGATCTCCTCCATCATCAGCGGGCCGGCGTAGGCTGGCAGATGCTCGGCGAGACCTGCCGTCGAGGCATGCGCACGGTGCGCGGCCGAAAAGGCATCGTTGACGAAGATATCCCCAAGTTTCGCCAAGGCCGCCGTAAACGCCGCGTCGTTCTTTTCTTCGCCCTTGTGGAAGCGGGTATTCTCCAGCACCGCGATCTCGCCGGGCTGCAAGGCCGCCACCACCTGCTCGGCCGCAGGCCCGATACAGTCACTGGCCATCGCCACGGACTTACCCGCCAGCTTGCCGAGCGCAACCGCGATGGGTGCCAGCGAGTTTTCCTTGTCCGGGCCGCCCTTCGGCCGGCCGAAATGCGACATCACGACGACGCGGGCGCCCCGTCCGGCCAGCTCCAGGAGCCCCGGCACCACCCGTTCGAGGCGCGTGGCGTCGGTGACCCTCCCATCCTTGACGGGCACGTTGAGGTCGGCACGGACCAGCACCCGCTTGCCGTTGACGTCGGCGCTGGCGATCGATTTCAAATTCGCGAGGTTCATCGTGGATTCATCCTGGATTTGGCATGGTGCCGTCTAGCGTCGGCACACTGCCAAGCGCAAGGCCAGAGTATGAGTGATCTTAACCAGCTACCGCGTTTCGCCCCAACACGCGTCTTGCGAATGTCACGGAATGGCGCTAACGAGGCGGGCTGAATCGGACGCTGTCGTGTTTACACGTGCCGGTAGCCTCCGCTTGCCGGATCGACCCTGATCTCATGGTCCAGAAGCCCTGGCCTCAAACCACTGGTCCGGAACCTCTTTCCACACACCCACTCTCCAATACACCTCCAAGGAGCAATGCACATGAACAAGCCAATCCTCAGCCTTATTGCGGCCGGCGCGATGCTGGTCAGCATCCCGGCTCTCGCCCAGCAGAAGGCGCCGGCGACCGCGCCGGCCGCAACACCTGCCGTCAAGCCCGTCGTCATTCCCCGCGGCGTCTTCGTCACCGGCCAGACCCCCGGCCAATGGCTCGCCAAGGACCGTTTGATCGGCGCCAAGGTCCAGAACAAGGACGGCGTCATCATCGGTGATATCGAGGACTTGATCGTCAATCCCGTCACCAACTCGGTTACGGGCGTGATCATGGGCGCGGGTGGCTTCCTCGGCGTCGGTGAGAAGAAGATCGGCGTGTCGCTCGCAGCCCTCGTCCAGACGACAAAGGATGGCAAGACGGTCCTCTCGCTGCCATCAGCAACCAAGGAAGTCCTGGCGGCAGTTCCCGCCTTCCAACGCGCCGAGCCGAAGAAGGGCCTGATCGACCGCACGAAGGAGAAGGCCAAGGAACTCTCGGACAAGACCAAGGAAACGGCTAAGGACGCCGCCGCCGCCGTGAAGGAGAAGGCTGGTCCCGCGCTGGAAAAGGCGAAGGAAGCAACGGGTAAGGCCGTCGAGAAGGCCAAGGAAGCCGTATCGCCGACGCCGGCTCCCGAGAAGAAGTAAGGCGCGAACGATCGACGCGCTTTAACAGGCCCCGGCACTGTTTGCCGGGGCTTTTTTGCGTCACGTGCGCGAGCCGATCAGGTGCGGGCGCGGTCTAGCCCGAATCCTGCATCAGGCTTGAGCAAAAATCGTTTGGCTGTGGCGCAAGGCGCTGAGATCGCGTAGCAAATCGGTGTCTAGACGACGTGCTGCGTTCAACCACCGAGCGCCACAGCCATGACGAACGCTACGCCGCTTCCGTTCGATCTGCCAGCCGTGCGGGCCAAGAAACTCACAGTCGATTTCGACGGTGGCAACCAATCGTCCGATGCGGGGCTGTTGCTGCTGCG
>JANXRM010000300.1 GCA_025353015.1 Hyphomicrobiales bacterium | reverse complement strand
GGCTTCGCGGAAACCCATTGAAGATGCTGTGTCCGTGCTTTCGAGGCGGGACGGCAGGCTGAGGGAAATCAAACGATGAATATTGAAAAATACACCGAACGTGCGCGCGGTTTTATCCAGTCGGCGCAATCATTGGCGGTGCGCGACGGCCACCAGCAGTTTTCGCCGCTGCATGTGCTCAAGGTGCTGCTGGACGATAGCGAGGGGCTCGCCGGCGGTCTGATCGACCGCGCTGGGGGCAATTCGCGCGCGATCCTGAAAGCCACCGAAGACGCGCTCAACAAGCTTCCAAAGGTATCCGGCAGCGGCGCCGGGCAGGTCTATCTCGCCCCGGAACTGGCGCGCGCGTTCGATGCCGCGGAAAAAGCCGGCGAGAAGGCCGGTGACAGCTTTGTCACCGTCGAACGGCTGCTGCTCGGGCTGACGCTCGAGAAGGACAGCGATGCCGGCCGCATCCTGAACAAGGGCGGCGTCACCCCGCAGAATCTGAATGCGGCGATCGAATCCTTGCGCAAGGGCCGCACCGCCGACAGCGCCACGGCGGAAAACGCCTATGACGCGCTGAAGAAATATTCCCGCGACCTCACCGACGCCGCGCGCAACGGCAAGCTCGACCCGGTGATCGGCCGCGACGAGGAAATCCGCCGCGCCATCCAGGTGCTGTCGCGCCGCACCAAGAACAATCCGGTGCTGATCGGCGAGCCCGGCGTCGGCAAGACCGCCATCGTCGAGGGGCTCGCGCTGCGCATCGTCAATGGCGACGTGCCGGAAAGCCTGAAGGACAAGAAGCTGCTGGCGCTCGACATGGGCGCGCTGATCGCCGGCGCCAAATATCGCGGCGAGTTCGAGGAGCGGCTGAAAAGCGTGTTGAAGGAGGTGGAGGCCGAGGCCGGCCGCATCATTCTTTTCATCGACGAGCTGCATACTATCGTTGGCGCCGGCAAGTCGGAAGGTGCCATGGACGCGGGCAACCTGTTGAAACCGGCTTTGGCGCGCGGCGAGCTGCACTGCGTCGGCGCGACCACGCTCGACGAGTACAGAAAGCACATCGAGAAGGATGCAGCCCTCGCCCGCCGCTTCCAGTCCGTGTTCGTCAACGAGCCGACGGTCGAGGATACCATCTCGATCCTGCGCGGCCTGAAGGAGAAGTACGAACTGCATCACGGCGTGCGCATCACCGACTCGGCGATTGTGGCCGCCGCCACGTTATCGAACCGCTATATCACTGATCGCTTCTTGCCCGACAAGGCCATCGATCTCATCGACGAAGCGGCGTCGCGCCTGAAAATGGAAATCGACTCCAAGCCCGAGGAACTCGACCGGCTGGATCGCGACCTGATGCAGGCGCGGATCGAGCGCGAGGCGCTGAAGAAAGAAACGGATGCGGCGTCGAAAGAGCGCTTGATCAAGCTCGATGCGTCGATCGCCAACCTCGATGAGCAATCGAAGGCGCTGACGCGCCGCTGGGAAGGTGAAAAGAGCAAACTCGGCGACACGCAGAAGCTGAAAGAGGAACTGGACGCGCTCCGGAACGAGCTGGCGCAGGTGCAACGCAAGGGCAACCTGGCGCGGGCGGGTGAACTCGCCTATGGCCGTATCCCCGAGATCGAGAAGAAGCTCAAGGCTGGCGAGGCCGGCGAAGGCTCCGTCATGGTCGAGGAGGCTGTCACACCCGATCACATCGCGGGTGTCGTGTCGCGATGGACGGGCGTGCCGATGGAGCGGATGCTCGAGGGCGAGCGCGCCAAGCTGCTGAAGATGGAAGAGGCCATCGGCCAGCGCGTCGTCGGCCAGAAAGAGGCGGTGCTTGCCGTGTCGACGGCGGTACGTCGCGCCCGCGCCGGCCTGCAGGATCCGAACCGGCCGATCGGCTCGTTCATGTTCTTGGGGCCAACCGGCGTCGGCAAGACCGAGCTGACCAAGGCGCTGGCGGCGTTCCTGTTCGACGACGAGAGCGCGCTGCTGCGCATCGACATGTCGGAGTACATGGAGAAGCACTCGGTGGCGCGGCTGATCGGTGCGCCTCCAGGCTATGTCGGCTACGAGGAAGGTGGTGCTTTAACGGAAGCGGTCCGCCGTCGGCCGTATCAGGTGATCCTATTCGATGAAATCGAAAAGGCGCATCCGGACGTGTTCAACGTGCTCCTGCAAGTGCTCGATGACGGGCGCCTGACCGACGGGCAAGGCCGGACCGTCGATTTCAA
>JANXRM010000287.1 GCA_025353015.1 Hyphomicrobiales bacterium | reverse complement strand
AAATGTACTCGCATTGCCGATTAGCGCTGTTGCGCAGAAAACATGCCGACTATGAATTGCAAGTCGGTTATCGCTGTCATCTATCAGTCTCTGTTATCATCTTGACAGCTCATCAGTCCGTTCGGCATATATAGACGACCTAATAAACCAACGTACGGTGGTCGACTCTATTTTGTCGGCTTCTAGCTGCACAAAAACAATGCACCAGACTTAATTTTAATTTCGCGTGCGTGTCATGGGAGTGAGCGATAGGGGAGGTTGGCGTGCTTAAGTGTCTGCTATTTCGGCGTCCGCGCCGGCAAGATTTGTTGGCTTATTCTGTTTCGATTGTATCGATTGTGTTGATTTCGGTAAGCGCCAGCGCCACCGAACTGGAATCGCGGATCGCCCGCGGTGGCCGTCTCTACGATAACTGGATCACGGTTCTGAAGTCGGACGCTCCCAAAGACAATCATCCCGCGTGGCCGGCGGCCAATACCAACAAGACCGGCGCTGTCACATGGCGTTGCAAATCCTGCCACGGTTGGGACTACAAGGGTCGCGATGGCGCCTATGCCACGGGATCCTACAAGACCGGGATCGCCGGTATAACGAATTTTTCAAATGCCGAGCTTGGGCGTGTCGTTGCTATCATGGGTGACAAAACACACGGTCTCGGGGAAAAGCTGAAAGAGCAGGACTTACAGGATCTGGCTCTTTTCGTCAGCAAAGGCCAAATCGATTTGGACGGCATGATCGAGCGTGCGAATAAAAAGCCAAAAGGCGACGTTGCAAAAGGCGAAATATATTACAATACAATATGCGCCGGTTGCCATGCGAAAGACGGCACGATGCCGACCGATATGCCCGAGTCTCTCGGAAAGTTGGCGAACGATAATCCCTGGGAAGCCACTCACAAGATCTTCAATGGCCAGCCGGCCGAGGCGATGCCAGCAATGCGTGCGCTCGATGGTCATATCACAGCGGATTTATTGGCATACGTGGCGACGTTGCAAAAAACAAAGTGATATGCCCATATTCCGCCGAGCCGTGCAGCGGCTTCGGGCGTTTGTCCTCGCCGGCCCGGTGTTGTGGGGCGCCCACAAATGGTTTTGTCGCGAATAGCGCGAATAGACAGTCTTAAATATGCGCCGGTTTTCCCGCCGGTTCGGCTGTCGCGCCGATGTCGCCGCGCCCAAGCCACAGATAAAGTTGCGGCACGACAAATAGATTGAGCAACGTCGACGTAATGAGCCCGCCGACGATCACAACGGCCATCGGGTGCTCGATCTCGTGCCCCGGTAGGTTGCCGGAGACGGCGAGCGGCATCAGGGCAAGCCCGGTCGATAGCGTCGTCATCAGGATCGGCGACAGGCGCTCGCTGGCGCCGCGCAGGATCAGCGGCATCCCGAACGCCATGCCCTCCTCGGCCTGCAGATGCTGGTAATGATGGATGAGCAGAATGCCGTTGCGGGCGGCGATCCCAAGAACCGTCAGGAACCCGACAAGGGTGCCGAGCGACACCTCACCACCGGTGAGCGCGACGGCCACAACGCCGCCGATCAGTGCGGCCGGCATGCTCAGGAATGTCAACCAGGCCAGCCGCCAGCTCCGGAACGAGACCTGCAACAGCAGCAGAATGCCGAGGACGGCGGCCAGCGTGATCCACCGCAAGCGCTGCTGCACGGCCTGCCGCTCCTGGTACTCGCCGAGCAGCTCGGCGCGGTATTCCAGCGGGAACTTGATCTGCCGCATGCGCTCTTCGATCTCGCGAACAACGCTGCCGAGGTCTCGGGACCCGGAGAGGTTCGCCGTCACGTCGATCCGCCGCGAGGAGGCCTCGCGCTTGATCGAGCTTGGCGCCGGCACGATGTTGACGGCTGCGATTTCGGCGAGCCGCACGTGGTGGCCACCGGGCGTATCGATGAGAACGTCGCGGATGCTATCGAGGCTTTCCCGGGCCGCGGGGATCGACCAGATCATGACGCCCCAGATCATACCTTCGCTATAAACGTCGGTGACTTCCTGACCGGCGATGACGGTGCCGACCGCGCGCCGGATATCGCCCGGCTTCAGGCCGTAGCGGGCAGCGGCTGGCACATCGACCTTGATGCGCACTTGCGGATCCTGAACCTGCAGCTCGACCGCGAGCCGATCGAGCCCGTCGACGCTCGACAAGGCGCCGCGGACGCGGGCGGCGGCGGCCCTGAGGCCCGACAACTCGGGTCCGTAGATGCGCACGACGATCGAATCGCCCGAGCCTGAGATGACGTCCTTGATGCGCTCGCGGATGTAGGTCTGGACGCCGCGCAGGATGCCGGGGAAATCGTCGATCACTTCGTTGACGGCCGCTTTGGTGCGCGCATAGTCGGCGTCCGGCGAGATCCTGATCCAATGCTCGCCGTAGTTCATGTCGACGACTTCAGGACCCGTGATCGAGCGGCCGATATGCGAGGCGAAGGAGTGGGTGAGCCCGGGCAGCTTCGCCAGCGCCTTCGAGGCGAGCTCTGTGCTGCGATACATGGTTTCACGTGATGCGCCCGGCTTTGCGATCCAGCGCACCAGGAGATCGCGCTCCTTGAAGTCCGGCAGGAACGAGGCGCCGAGCAGCGGCCAGATGATCAGGCCCATCAGCGACATCGCCAGCGTCGTGAGGACGATGACTGATGGCGCCGATATGGCGGCCTTGAGCGCGCTGAGATAGCGCGCCTTGAGCCACGTCACCAGCGGTGGCTCACGCTGGTCCAAGGGGGCATCCTTCAGCAGGATCAACGCCAGCGCCGGAGTGATCGTCAACGCCACCACCATCGAGGCGAGCAAGGCCAGGATGTAGGCGACGGCGAGCGGTTGGAAGAAGGCGCCAAGCAGACCGTCGATGAACAGGATCGGCGTCACCGAGAGGACGATGATCAGCGTTGCGTAAACGATCGGCCGGCGCACCTCAAGAGAGGCTTCGAGGAGCACAAGCGCGGTGCCCATCTGTTCGTCTGGTGGCCGCGCGCGGTTCTGGCGCAAGCGCCGCAGGATGTTTTCGATATCGATGATGGCGTCGTCGACGACGGAGCCGAGGCCGACGAAGAGCCCAGCGAGAACCATGGTATTGATCGTCGCGCCCTGCCACGACAGGACGAGGCCGGCTGCGACCATGGAGAGCGGAATGGCAAGGACACTGATCAATGCCACGCGCCATTCGAACAGGAAGGCCACCAGCACCAGCACCACCAGCACGCCGCCGACGATCATGGCATGCGTAAGATTGTTGATGGATTGCTCGACGAAGGTTGCCGGCCTGAAGTTGGTATAAAACTCGATCGAGGGCAGGCCGGGTTTCAACTCCTCGATGGCGGCTTCCAGATCACGCGTCACCTGCAGCGTGTTGGCCCACGGGAATTTTTCGAAGACCAGCAGCAGGCCGGGCCCGTCGCGCACGACGGCCTCGCCGATCAGCGTGTCGCTGGTGAACTCGACATTGGCCACATCTTTGATCCGGATCAGCCGGCCATCGGTCGCCTTTTTGATCAGAACCTGTCCCAGATCGGCTGCACTGGTCACCGCAATCTTGTGCGTGATCAGCAGGCGCTGATTGGTCGTTTCGATGAAGCCATCCACGGAGCCCTTCGCGGAACTGACGTATTTGAGAAGTCCGATGTTGAGGGCCGATGACGTGGCGCGGCTGAGCTCGTCGACCGAGACGTCGTTGGCGCGCATGCGCTCGGGGTCGAGCATCACGATCAACTGCTTGTTGCGATGGCCCCAGATCACGACGTTGGCGACACCCGGCACGCTCATCAGCCGGAACCGGACGCGCCAGAACGTGGTCATCGAGAGGTCGTCGAGCGACATCGTCTTGGAGGAGACGCCCAACTGGAGCACGCGGGACACCGTCGACATCGGCGGCAGGACGACGGGTGCGGTGTTCGGAATGGGCAGGTGCGGCGCGATGGTGCGGAGCGATTCCTGCACCAGCTGGCGGGCATCGAGCAGATCGATCTCGGGCTTGAAGATCAACTCGATCGTCGAGAGGCCGGCGACCGATTTGGAACGCAGGTGCTTGAGCCCGGTGACGCCTTTCAGCGCATGCTCCATGGGGATCGTCAGCAGTTCCTCAGTCTCGTCTGCCGAGAGCCCGACGCCGGGCGTCTGGATCTGGATACGGGGCGGCGCGAACTCCGGAAAGACGTCGAGCGGCATCTTGTCGATGCGGTCAATGCCGAACATCACCATGATGGCCGCCGCCGCGATGATGAGGAAGCGAAACTTCAGGCTCGAGCTGACAATCCAGCGAAACATCACGTACGATCCTAAATGCTTTTACAACCAAGCCGGCATCGCGCTTAGTGGCCCACCTTCTCGATCCCGATTGCGGATTCGGCGCCGAACAACTCGAAGGCGCCCGTCTTGACCACCAACGCGCCGGCGGCCGGGCCGCGTCTGAGGATGGCCGTATCGCCCTCCATGGCGTCGATCTCGACCGGTTCGCGAACGAAGGCCAGCGGCTGGGGATTGGTGTAAACCCACGTGCGGCCGGTGGGGTCATAGAGGACTGCTGCGGCCGGGATGACCCGGCGGGGTGTGCCGCTGCCACTCAGCGGCACCTGTGCGATGACCGAGGTGCCAGGTTGGACACCCGCACTTTCGCCAGAGAGCAGGTAGTAGGCAATGCGTTCGGGACCGCGCGGCGTTTCCTCGGTCACGATACCAATCGCTTTGGCGCTGAGGCTGGCGCCTTGTGGTGCCCCTGATTTGGCTACCCCATTGGTTGCCGCAAGCAAGCTGACGACGGCGGGCTCGTTGGGGGCGGGTGTATCGACAGCGCCTGACAGCGGCACGCGGACGATGAAGACATTGCCGGAGGCTTCGCCAGAGACGGCTTTGGGCGCAGCTGATCCGGCCAGCACCACACCAGCGAGCGCGCGTGAGCGCTGCACAGGCCGTTCGACGACGGCGGCAGTCTCGATCGCGAGCCGGTCGACGGCTGCCTGCGTAAGCACGACGCGCAAGATGCCGGGCCGCCCGTCGATGGGCTCGAGACGGGCCGCTCCGGCCTGTATTGCGAGGCTGGCCTTGGTGTCGTAAATGCGCGCCGCAAAGGGGGGGTAATGGGCGGCGATAACGTTCGGGAAAAACGTCGCGACGGCGAGGTGCGCCGAGAGTGCCGCAACCAGGATCGACAACAAAATCGTGAGCGCCAATCTTGTCATGCCAACTCTCTCATCGTGCCAACTCCAGGATCAACTTGGGTTCACGCTCGGTGCCGTAGCGCAGGAGGATCGACGGCAAGGCAAAAAGCACTGTCAGCGTCGCGCTGAAGAGCCCGCCACAAAGTGTAACCGCCATCGGCGTCATGAACTCGAGGCCGGGTTTCCCCGCAAAACTGATCATGGGTGCGAGCCCCAGGGCGATCGCGAGCCCCGAGATAACAATGGGGGGCGCCCTGTCTTGCACGGCCTGCGCGATGAGCGACGCCTGCGACGCAACGCTGTGTTGGTCGCTGAGGTCCAGATAATGGGCGATCAGTGCCATGCTCTGCCGGATTGTGATGGCGAACGTCGCGAGCACGCCGAGCAGCGAGCCGAGCGACAACGAGCCGCTCACGATCAGCGCTGCAGCCAGCGCGCCGGAAACGGCCAGCGGCACCAGCAGCAATGTCGCGCCCGCCAGCAGCCAGCTGCCGAACGCAGCTTGCAGTAACAGCAGAATACCGGCCAGCGCCGTCACCGATGCCACCAGGAACCGCAGGCTTGCGGCATCGCTGCTGGCGATGTTGCCAAGAACCTTCGGGTGATAGCCGAGCCTGAACTTGACGTTGCGCAAGCGTTCGCGCGCATCGCTGACGACGGCATCGTAACTGCGACCACGGATGCCGCCAGCGATGTCGATGAACTGCGAGATGTTCTCGCGCGCAACGATGGATGGCGACGGCAGGAGCTTGACGGTCGCCACATCGCCAAGCCGCACATGGCCGCCGTTGGGTAGCTCGATCTGGGCGTCGGAAATGCTGGCAACACTGTTGCGCGTTTCCGGCTTCGACCAGACGACGACCTCGAAAACTTTCTGCGACTCGAAGATCTGCCCGACCTCGATGCCGGCAAACAGCGTCGATGCCGCTCGGCGCACGTCGCCGGGTTTGACGCCGATCTGGGCCGCTTTGGCCAGGTCCACCTCCACCTGGATCTGCGGTTCCATTGGCGTTTCGAGAATATGCGGATGCCATAGCCCGTCGATGCCCTGAAGGGCCGTCAACACGTCCTGGGCTGTTTCACGAAGCACGGCGCGATGTTGGCCGTAAATACGAACGGTGAACTGTTCCTCGACGCCGGCCAGCGTATTTCCCAGCCGGTCGTTGAGATAGGTGTGGATCTGGTACTGCAGGCCCGGGTAGGCGTTGAGCGTCGCCTGCATATCGGCGAGCGTCGTTGCGAAGACGGCTTCCGGGTCGATGCGGACCCAGATCCGGCTCGAATTGATGCTGACCGTCTGGTCTCCTGATATGGCACGGCCGATATGCGCATTGACGGCGCGAACGCCGCCAACGCCCTGCAACTCGGCCGTGAGCCTGGTCGTAATGCGCAGCATCTCGTCGCGCGAAATGCCAGGGGCCGCTTGCCAATGGACGACGATCTCTCGCTCCTCGAAGCGCGGCAGCAGAGCCGCTTTCAGATTGAGCGTGTCGGATCGCAGGACGAGAATCGTGGTCGCCGCGACAACCAGCGCGTTCATGGTGACGATCGCGGCGAAGGGTGGAAAGGCAGCCGCGGCGTTGCGGAAGGGGCTGCGAAGTGCGCGGGCGAAATAGCCGGGGTTCGCCGTCTCGGGGCTCGGCGTTAGCCGACTTGTCAGCAGGGCCGACAGCGCTGGAACGACGGTGAGCACCACGAGCGTCGATGCCATCAACGCCAGGGCGTAAGCGCGCGCCAGCGGGAACAAAAACGTTCCGGCACGGCTTTCGACGAAAAAAAGCGGCGCGATCGCAAGCAGACTGACCAAGGTCGCAAACAGCATCGGGCGGCGCGCTTCGAGGACACTGTCGCGAATGAGCGAGCCGAGCCGGTGGCCGCCGCCGGGTGCGCCGCCGCCCTGGCGTAACCGCCGATCGAGGCTCTGGCAGGCGGTCGCAATGTCGTCGATGATCGAGGCCAGTGCCGCGCCGAAGCCTGCCAAGACCAGCGCGTTGACGGTCGCGCCCATAGCGTCGAGCACGAGACCGGCCGCGAGCAGGCTGATGGGCAGTGTCATTAGCGCAATTGCCACCGTGCGCCAGTTGAGCAGCAGTGCCGCCAATGCCGCAACCGTCAGCAACCCGCCAGCAAGGGCGACGCGGCTGAGATTGGCAAGCGACCACGTGACGAACGTCGCCGGTCGGAACGCCTGGCTGTCGATTTTGATGCCGGCGAGGCCGGGCCGCAGCTCATCCAGGGCTTCCTCGACGGCGCGTGTCACTTCCACGGTATTGGCGCCAGGAAACTTTTCGATGACGACAAGGAGCCCCTGACCGCCGTGAACGACGGCATCGCCGATCAGAGGGGGGAAGCCCTCGACCACAGTGGCGACATCGCCGAGGGTGAGGTGCTTGGCGCCGTCGATGCTGATGCGGGCGAGATCAGCGGGTGAGGAAACCGGCAGGATATGCCGGATATCGATGCGCTGATTGGGGGTGTCGAGATAGCCGCCGGTGCTGGCCACCGACGATTTCAGGAAGCTCAGATGCGAGACCCAGAGCGAGTCGCCCGTCGAACTGATGATCTGGCGCATGGTGACGCCATTTTTGCGCAGGATCTCCGGGTCGACCTGCACCTGCAGTTGGCGGCGGCGTTCGCCCCAGATCGAGACTTTGGCAACCCCGGGAATGCCGAGCAGCTTGGGCTTGATCGTCCACTGTGTCACCACCGACAGCGCAATCGGGTCGATTTCCTTCGACGACAGCGCCAGCATCAAGACGCGGTTGGTCGAGGACGTCGGCTGCTGCATGATCGGCGATTTGGCGACGTTTGGCAGCAAAAAGGCCGTCGTCAGCCGCTCCTGCACGAGCTGGCGGGCGCGCATGAGGGGCGTTTTTGGCTCGAATTCCAGGCGGATCGAGGAGAGACCCGCCACCGATTCCGACGTGAGCGATTTCAG
>JANXRM010000256.1 GCA_025353015.1 Hyphomicrobiales bacterium | reverse complement strand
GTCGAGATAGGGCTCCAACCCATACCTGACGTTCTTGAAGGCCTGTTCCCGGGTCTCGGCGATGTGCATTGGGCCAACCAGGCGGAGGTTGGCCGGGTTCATGGTGTGGCCATGCTCGCTCGCCGTTTCGGTGGCGATCTTCCAGTTGGCACCAAGTGCGTCATAGCCGAAGGGATTGGTGGCAGCGACGCAGATCATTGAAATGCCGTACTTGCCGGCGAGCCGCCCGCCCGAGGGTGTCACCGCGGAAACGACTGCAACTTCGGGATAAGGCTTAGTGTAGGGCAGGATGTGCGCGCGGGCACCGACGAAATTGTACCAGTCCGTTTTCTCGGTGACGATCTCGCCTTTGAAGAACCGCAGGATCACGTCGAGGGCTTCGGCCATGCGATCGCGCTGTGTTTCCGGATCGATGCCGAGCATCAGCGCATCCGAGGCGAGCAGCCCCGGTCCGGCACCGAACATGACGCGGCCGCGCGTGTGATGATCGAGCTGGATGATGCGGTTCGCGGTCATCAGCGGGTTGTGATAGGGCAGCGAGATGACGCCGGTGCCGAATTTGATCGATTTCGTGCGTTCCGCGGCGATCGCGATGAAAATTTCTGGCGACGAGATCAGCTCCCAGCCCGCCGAATGGTGCTCGCCGATCCAGGCCTCGTTGAAGCCGAGCCGGTCGAGCCATTGCATCAATTCGAGGTCGCGGTCGATGCAGGCAGCCGGGTTCTCGTTCATGGGATGGAACGGCGGCAGGAACGCGCCATGGCGCAGCGGTATTGCGGGTGCAATTTGGGGCATGTGGGGGCTCTCCTCAGGCGGTCATGGTAGCAGGCGGGCGGCGGTTGCATAGCCGGGGCTGGGCAAACGGCAGGATTTCCAACGACCACCTCGACGGCGGCGGCGCTGGAAGCGTAAGCTCGCGCAATGTCAGCAACCCGGGAGACGCCTGAAATGAGTGGCGAGAACTGTCTTGAAGGCTTGAAGATCCTCGACCTGTCCCAGTTCGAAGCGGGGCCGTCCTGCACGGAGGCGTTGGGCTGGATGGGCGCTGACGTGGTCAAGGTCGAGAACCCCGGTGCCGGCGATCCCGGCCGCTCGATTGGACGCGTGGATGCAGCTAAGGACGGCAATTACTTCCTGCAATACAACTCGGGCAAGCGTTCGGTCGCAGTCAATCTGAAGGACCCGAAGGGGCTTGAACTGGTCAAGAACCTGGCCCGCCATGCCGACGTCATGATCGAGAATTTCGCGCCCGGCGCCATTGAGCGGCTGGGGCTTGGCTACGACGTCGTCAAGGCCATCAATCCGGCGATCATTTTTTGCCAGATCAAAGGCTTCGGTCAGGGCAGCCCGATGGAAAAGGGACTGGCCTTCGACATGATCGCGCAGGCCTGCGGCGGCCTCATGTCGATTACAGGCGAGGAGGATGGCCCGCCCTGCAAACCCGGTGCGACCATCGGTGACACAGGGACAGGCATGATCATGGCCGTTTCGATCCTGGGGGCCTATGTCCGCCGCTTGCGCACGGGCCAGGGCGAGCACCTGCAGGTAGCAATGCAGGATTCGATCATGCACTACATCCGCAATGCCTTCGCCTACATGGAGCGGACCGACATGAAGCCCGCCCCGCGTGCCGGAGCAAAAACCGTCGGCGGCGGCAATCCGCCGATCGGGGTTTATCCATCGAAAGGCGGCGGCGCCAACGACTACGTTTATATCTTCACCAGTCCGGCGAACCCGGAGCACTGGACACGGTTGCTCAAGGTCATGGGGCGGGAAGATCTGCTCGGCGACAAGCGCTTCGAAACGCCGGCAGCGCGTACCGAACATCGCCGTGAGGTCGACGAGATTGTGACGGCGTGGACGCGTCAGCACGACAAACATACGGCAGCAAGCCTCGTATCGGGAGCGTCGATCCCGGCCGGGCCGGTGCTCGACACGCGGGAGCTCGCCGACGACCGGACCTTCGAGCAGCGCAAGATCCGCCAGACCATGCAGCATCCAGCGGTCGGCAGCTACACCATGAGCGGCTGGCCGGTACGGTTCGGCGGCGAACCACCGAAGGTCGGTCCGGCGCCGTTGCTCGGGCAGCACTCCGGCAACGTGCTCGCCGATTGGCTGCGGATGGACAAAGGCGCGATCGAAGTGCTGAAGGCCGCTAAGGTCATCGCGGAGTAAGGACAGGCGGCAATCACGCGCGGACCATTCAATGCGGCTGATGGGAAATGACGGCAAATCGCCATAAACGCGAGCAGCAGTCGATAATGACGACTGTCGCAAGGATCAGCCACCATCATCAGCAACACCAGACGCCAAACGTGGGTCCAAACCGCATGCCTTTCGTGGCAGAATGGGCGCAGCGTGGTGTGCACATAGTATAACGCAACGGGACGGGGAACATGGCGGTTGGCAACCGGAGCAAGTCGCGACGCGGCGCCTCCCTGATCGTCGGATTGATGGCGTTCGCCCCCTGGTTCTGGGCTGGCCTTGTGCTGGCCCAAACCAATGCTCCGCTGCCGGACACCGCAGGATCGAGGCAGTCGTGCTTGCCGGCCGAGATCCGCGATTTGGTGCTACGCAGCGGCCCGCGCCGGAGCATCGATATCTGCGAGCTCGCGTGTTTGCAGCGGCCAACGGGTGTCGATCCCGAGGAGGTGGCGCGCTGGCAGCGCCGGCACGGCATCCAGTGGTGCCGCGAATGCATCCCGTTGTCGTCGTTTCTGCCGGTGGCCGCGATCGAGCGCATCGAGAAGGATGGCCGCATCACGGTCTGCCCACAACCGGCGCGGCCTGATCGCGAGGAGCCCCAGCCTGGGCTCATGATGCCCCTCTTGCGCGGCGTGCGTGCACTGTTCGGAGATGCGACGCCAGCACCCAATCATGGGAATCTGGCCATCGTCGTCAGCTCGACGCGAGGCTCGGCGCCCGGGACGGCCAAGGCCGCAGCGCGCCGCGATACCGAAACCATGGCGGTTCTCTTGCAAGAACGGCTTGGTTACCGGCACGCCAATGTCTTTGAAATTCGTGACGCGCGCCCCGCTGATCTGGATCGGCTTCTCGGAAATGGGGGGAACGACAAGGGACTGATTGCCGAGCGGCTGGCTGCTGCTCCCGGTTCTCAGGTGCTGGTCTATGTTTCGGGTTCAGGCCTTGCCGGCGACGGTTCCGAGAATGACGCCGCCTTGCTACAACCCGGCCGTGACCCTGCTGAGAGTGATGCCAGCTACACCCTCGATCGATTTTTTCAGCGGCTTTTCGAGCTGAAGGCGGCATCGGTCACCGTTGTGCTGGAGGTTGCATTCCGCCGGGAACTGCTGCGCGAGAGAAATCCTGTGAATGCGCCCGAGACCGACATTCTGACGCTGCCGGGGCCCCAGCGCCGGGGGCTTGTCGTGATGACATCCGCCGAGAAAGACCAGATCCCGCTGGAAGACTACGAGACGGGCTTGTCCTTGTTCACCCGGCATCTCGTCGAAGGGCTTTCGGGGGCGGCTGACAAGGCACCCACGGGCAACGGCGACGGCAAAATCGATACCACAGAGGCGTTCGCCTACGCCGCTGCGCACACGATGATCGTGTCCCGGCGAGTCTACGGCGTCTTGCAGCGGCCGATGCTGAGTTCCGGCAAAGCGGTTATCATTCGGGGCACCAAGCCGCGTTAAGTCCAGTCCCAGGATTGGCCTCCGCTGGGGTGCTGGGCATCGGCGCCGCATCACATGGCGGCAAGCATCCCGCCGCGGGAAGACGTGTCACGGCAGAACTTTGCCTGGGTTCATGCGATTCTGCGGGTCGAGTGCGTGTTTCAAAGTTTGCATGACATCGAGCGCCACCGGGTTCTTGTGCGTGGCCATGGCGTGCCGTTTCGATTGCCCGATGCCGTGCTCGGCAGAAAAACTCCCCCCGAGCGACACCGCGATGGCGTTGACCAGTGGCTCCATCTCGCGGCACAGGGCGATCCAGGCCGGCCGGTCGCCCTTGAAGCCAGCGGGTGCATGTAACGACAGATGGATATTGCCGTCGCCAGCGTGGCCGATGGCGGCCATGCGGCCATCCGGCCAGCGGGCTTTCAATTCGCGCTCCGCGGTATTGATGAACTCGGGAACGGACGACACCGGCACCGCCGTGTCGGTGCCGAGGGAGGGCCCTTCCTTGCGCGAGCATTCCGGATAGTCCTCGCGGATCTTCCAGAAGGATAAGCGTTGGGCTTCGCTTTCGGCGAGCACGGCATCCGTCGCCTCGCCCTTTTCCATGGCGTCGGCGAGTGCGCCTTCGAGCATGTCGCGCAACGGCACGCTCTCGTGGGCAGCGGCCAGCTCCACCATCACGTACCAGGGGCTATCGAGGGCCATGGGGATGCGCAACCCGACGCCGTGCCGGCCCGCCATTTCGAGGCAAAAGCGGGCGCAGAGCTCGAAGGCGACCACGTCGGCGCCGCACCCCATGACGCGCGAGAAAAGCGCCAGCGCCGCATCCGGCGAGGGCACGGCGACGAAGGCGGTCTCCAGGCGTTTCAAGGCCGGCTGCAGGCGCAGTGCTGCCGCCGTGATGATGCCGAGCGTGCCTTCCCCGCCGATGAAGAGATGGCGGAGCGCATAGCCGCTGTTGTCCTTGCGGATGCGCCGGAGATCGTCGAGGACGCGCCCATCCGGTAAGACCACTTCGAGGCCGAGCACCAGATCGCGGGCGTTGCCATAACGCAGGGTCCGGATGCCGCCGGCATTGGTCGAGAGCATGCCGCCAATCTGGGCGGTGCCTTGAGCGCCCCACTGGATCGGGAAGTAGCGGTTGGCGTCGGCGGCCGCCTGCTGGATGGTCTGCACAACGCAGCCGGCTTCGGCGACGATCGAGAAATCCCTGACGTCGATGCCGCGGATGCGGTTCAACCGTTCGAGCGAAAGAATGATCGATGGTGGGCCGTTCTGTTGCACGACCGCGCCGCCGGAGAGCCCGGTCCGCCCGCCTGCTGGCACGATGGCGAGGCCGTGGGCGGCGCAGCATTTGACGGCCTCGGCGACTTCGCCTGTTGTTCCGGGCCTGAGGACCGCGATCGGTTGGCCTCTGTAGGCGCCGCGCCAATCGACGGCATACGGGGCGAGGTCTTCGGGCGTTGTGAGGCAGTAGGCAAGGCCGGTGATGTGGCCAAGATCGTCAATGGCGGTCATTTCGGCCGGTCCTCTTGATGTTTGGATTTTCGTGGTCGGCGCGGGATTGGCACGCCGGCCTCAGTTTCGCCGATCTGGCACACATGGCGCAATGTTCCAGAACCGCGACACGTCCTCCCGCCCAAGCCGGGAGCGCATACAACTTATCCCCGGAAATCACGTTGTCGGTGACCAGGGCAACAATCGCGACAGAGGTCTCGCAATTTCTGCAATTCGTATTAGACTGCTGGCGAGGAGTGACGGGGCCAAACGCCTGATTCCACCCGGGCGCGAACCTGTCATCCGCCTTAAGATGATCTGCTATCGCGATCCTTTGTCGCTGCTGACCCAGGGAGACCACCATGGCTGACGCCGACTACGCCACCGACATCAAGAAATATACCGCCACCGTCGACGACAAGGCCGTATCCGGCATCGTCAGGTACCTCGGGATCGCGCTCAAGAGTAGCAAGGACGCGGCGCTGGTGTCGTGCTCCTCCAAGAGCGAGCTGGAGCGGGTGCGCGAAAACTTCATGAAGAAAAAGCTCAAGATGACCGAGCCGGATGCAGATCTCGACAAGCACATCAAGGGTGTCTGCGAGCAGATGAAAGCCGCCCACGACAAGCATCGCGTGACGTTCTGTTACCTGCTGGCCGAGAAGACCGGCAAGCTCGCGGCGCTGTGATCGTCCACTGAAGACACTATGAGCGCGTACTGGATTCGTCCAATGCAGTGGCCCCGCCAGAGCGATCGGGCGGGGCCTCAGCTTTGGCCGCATCAACCGGCTCTTCATAACCATCGCTTAAGATCGGCCCAAACGGGGACCGATCATGACCGAAGCACAGCCGCTGATCTCTGTCGTCATTCCCTGCTTCAACAGTCAGGCGACACTGCGCGAGACCCTCGATAGTGTCCTGTCGCAGAGTTGGTTCAACCTCGAAGTCATCGCCGTCGACGACAGCTCTACCGACAATACGCCAGCTTTGCTGCGCGCCTACGCCATCAGCGATCCCCGCGTCCGCGTCATCCGGCAGGCTAACGCCGGCTGCGGGGCTGCACGCAATGCCGGGATACGGCGGGCCAACGGCGATTTCATCGGGCTGATCGATGCCGACGATTTGTGGCACAAGGATTATCTCACCGCGCACATGGATCGTTTTGCAGCCGATGCAGCGCTTGGCGTTTCCTTCACACGCGTGCGCTTCATCGAAAACGACGGCATGCCAACGACGGAGGGAACACGGCCGAAACTGACGGGGCTTCGCCCTGAGGACATCCTGCAGGATAATCCGTGCGGCTGCGCCATGCTGGTGGCAAGGCGCGAGGTCTTCGATCAGATTGGCCTGTTCAACGACAAGCTGCGCCGCGCCGAGGATCAGGAATGGCTGTTTCGTGTGGCGTTGACGGCGTGGACAATCGAGGGGATCGACCGGGTGCTGGCCGATTACCGCAACAGCCCAGCCGGATTGTCGGCGGACCTCGAGGCCCAATTCAAGGCCTATCTTGACCTGATCGAGCACGTCCGGCCGTTGGCGCCGGATGTTGTGGCACGCGGAGAACGCCTGGCCATCGCGCATATGCTGCACTATATGGCGCGGCGCGCCATCCGGCTCCGGCAAGCACGAAGTGTCGTCCGTGGATTTTTGTTTCGCGCCTTGAAGCTGGCGCCGGAACTCATGGTCCGCAAACCGCGCGGCACGCTCGCCATGTTAGCCGTGGTCCTGGTTCCCGGCGCCGCGGAAGCGCTGGTGCCGTCGATGGGCGGCACCGCCTAATTCGGCTTCTGGCCCTTGTTTACCAACACTTCCGACAGCACCAGCACGTTACCGCCGAGCCAGCGATGGCTATCCGGGATGTCGCCCAACGCCACCTTGGCGCGGTCGGAGAAGCGGGCTTTGTAGAGGTAATACCAGCCTGACCCGGGGCGGGTGGCGTCGTCCTGCTCGGTATCTGTCAGCTTTTCGAAGAGGCTGGGATCAGCGAGGCCTGCAATGGTGATGGCCGCGAGGCGATGTAAGGCGCCATTTCCAAAGGCATACCAGTCCTCGCCCCTGCTCGCCGCCAGTTCGGCCAGCAGCACGAGCGGCGTCACCGCGAAGGCATGATAATGCAGCGCCCGTCCCTTCCGTTCGACCTCGGCCGGTAGCGTCCCGTCGGGTGCGATATCTCGCGCCGCGTCCTCCATGATGCCCCGCGCCATGGTCCAGTATTTGGGTTCGTCGGTTGCGATGGCGACGGCCCCAACGGCGAGCCCCAGCCAGTACCAATGATTGTTACGCTTGCGGTCGCGGTCGTCGAAGAAGGCACGCGCTGTATCGGCGAACCGCATCAGCCACGGCTCGATGACGGCGCGTTGAGCGGGTTCGGCGAAACGGCGGAGCTTGATGTAGGCCAACGCCACGCCGGCCAGATCCCACTTGCGTTGGTACTCGGCCTGTTTCGTCTCCATGGTTCCGAGCCAGGCATCGCCCTTCGCCCAGGTCTCGATCCAGTGCAGCGCGCAGACACCGACTTCGATCTGGGCGTCGAGTTTGCTGCGCCGCCAGGACTTGTCGGCATCCTGCGTCACCTGGCGGACGAACGCGGTCAACGGCGCCACGGCTGCCTTGTGGGCCGCAGCCAGCTTGGCATCGACGACCGAGCCCGCCTTGTCGCCGTAAAAGCGCGGCAGCGCGATATCGCGGACCGGTGGCGGCGGCGGCGGACAGATGGTGGCTGCTGCTGCGTCGCCAACGAAGCCGGCCGAAAAAATTAAGCTAAGGCTTGCAGTCAGGGCAATGGCCACAATCAATGCCCAGCGCGGCGTTTTCACGACGGTGGCATACGCCGCAGCGATTGCGACCTGCATGCTCTTGGCCCTCGGTTGGGGAGGTGTTAGCGTTTCATCCAAACTGAGAACTCCTAACAAAGCTCAATTCCGTCGCACGACAAACCGGCAATCATCGTTTACCGTGAGGTTTCGTCCATCATGACCGCATCCGCCTCCGACCGCTTTCTGCGCACGGGCGTCTTCCTGGCCCCCTTCCACGCCCTCGATGAAAACCCGACGCTCGCCATCGAGCGGGATCTGGAGCTGGTGGAGCACCTTGACCGGCTGAATTATCACGAAGCCTGGATAGGCGAGCACCATTCGGGCGGTTTTGAGATCATCGCCTGCCCTGAAATGTTCATCGCCGCCGCCGCCCAGCGCACCCGCACCATTCGGTTAGGCACCGGCGTCGTGTCGCTGCCTTACCACCATCCCTTCACGCTCTCCTCGCGGATGATGCAACTCGACCATATGACCCGCGGCCGCGCCATGTTCGGGGTCGGGCCGGGCTCCCTCATTTACGACGCCGAGAAAATCGGCCTCAAGGCTGCGGACCAGCGCCGGCGGATGGCGGAAAGCCTCGATTGCATCGTCGAGCTGATGCACGGGAAGGTCGTGAATAAAAAGACGGACTGGTTCACGCTCAATCAGGCGCAGTTGCAATTACAATCCTATTCGCATCCGGCCATGGAGATGGCGGTGGCCTGCTCGCGCTCGCCTGTTGGCGCCGTGGCGTCGGGCAAGCACGGGATCGGCATGATCTCGATCGGGGGGACCAACGACGAGGCGCTGGTGGCGCACGCCAAGAACTGGTCGATCCACGAGGAAGCAGCTGCTGGGGCGGGTATTAAGCCCGATCGCTCGAAATGGCGGATTACCACCTTCGCCCACGTCGCAGAGACGCGGGAAAAGGCCCGGGCCGACATGGCCTATGGATTGGCCAATTTCGCCAAGTATTTCACCGATGTCGCGACGTTCCCTATTATTCCCGCAGGCATAAAAGATCCGGTGGACTACCTGATCGACAACGGCGTTGCCGCCATCGGCACGCCCGACGACTGCATCCGCCACTTCGAGCGGCTCTGGCAGGGCTCGGCCGGCGGTTTCGGCGCAGTGCTGCTGCTTGCCCACAATTGGGCGGATTGGGAGGCGACGAAGCGCAGCTACGAGTTGATGGCGCGCTATGTCCACCCGCATTTCCAGCGGAAGTCCAACCACTTGCGCCACACGAGCTACGACGACGCCACCGCCAAGCATGCAACAGCTGGTGCCGAGTCCGCCGCCGCCGTGCTCGGCGAGATCGAGCGCTACAACACAGCGAAGGGAATTAAGCCCGTGGGGAAGGCTTGGTGAAGACTTGGGCGATGGCGCGGCGCTGAATGACGCGTTGCGGTCGCTACAAAAGTCGGCCGTGACAACGCCAAATTCCGTCTATACTTGCGCCAAGCCCCGCCCAAGGGGCTGCACATTTCTCTGGGAGGGCATCTCATGACCAAGACACTGATCACGCGCCGTGCTGCACTCAAGGGCACGGCTCTTTTGACTGGCGCGGCTGCCATTCCGTCAGGCTTTGCGATCGCGCAGGCAAAGCCGCTCAAGATCGGCTTGATGCTGCCCTATTCGGGCACGTTCGCGCAGCTCGGCGAGAACATCACGTTTGCCGTGGAAATGTACCTGGCCGAAAAGGGCGGCAAACTTGCCGGCCGCGAGGTCCAGATCATCAAGCTGGATGATGAGTCAAAGCCTGAGAATGGGCAACAGAACGCCGAGCGCATGGTCAAGCGGGATGCCGTCGACGTGCTGATCGGAACGGTGCATTCCGGCGTGCAGATGGCGATCCACAAGGTCGTCGCGGAATCCGGAACGCTTTGCATCATTCCCAACGCCGGCGCCAATGACGTGACGCGCAAGCTCTGCGCCAAGAACGTGTTCCGGTCCTCCTTCACCAACTGGCAGCCCGCCTATGGCATGGGGCTGGCGTTGGGCAAGCGCGGCATCAAGAAAGCGGCCTGGATCACCTGGGATTATGCCGCGGGCGCTGAATCGGGCGAAGGCTTCAAGCAGGGCCTGGAAGCCGGCGGTGGCCAACTCGTCCAGACGCTGACGCTGAAGTTTCCGGAGACCAATTTCCAACCACTGCTGGCGCAGATCCAGGGGCTTGGCGTCGAGGCTGTTGGTTCGTTCTTTTCCGGCGGTGGCGCGGTTCAGTTCGTCAAGGAATATGCGGCGGCCGGGATCAAGGTCCCGCTCTGCGGTTCGGGCTTCCTGACGGAAGGCACGCTCGCGGGCCAAGGGGCTGCCGCCGAGGGCATCGAGACGGCGCTGCATTATGGCGACGGTCTCGAGTCACCGAAGAACACCGCGTTCCGCGCTGCGTTCAAGGCCAAGGCCAACCGCGAGGCGGATGTGTTCGCCGTACAGGGTTATGACGCCGCGCAGTTCCTTAATGCCGGCCTCGAGGCCGTCAAGGGCGACATGGCGAACGAGGCCGCGCTTTATAAGGCCATCGAGACCGCCAAGATCGACAGCCCGCGCGGGCCGATCAGCATGTCCGCGTCGCACAACGTCGTGCAGGACATCTACCTGCGGAAGGTCACGGGCGGCCAAAACAAGGTCGTCAGCACGGTGGTGGCGCAGCTTGCCGACCCAGGCACTGGCTGCAAGCTTTGACCGGCTGAGGTCGCCGGGAGGCCCATTCCCGGCGGCATTTTCCACGCACCCGCTGCATCGGGCGTCCCTATGGCCTTCGTCGAGATCGATGGTGTGAAGCTCGAAACGGCCGTGCTGCCAGGGGATCCCGGCAAACCCTGGATGGTGTTCCTGCACGAGGGGCTCGGCTGCATCTCGCTGTGGAAGGAATATCCGGAGAAACTGGCGCGGCGCGCAGGCTGCCGGGCACTGATCTATTCGCGGCGGGGGTATGGGCGCTCCGATGCGCTGGCGGGGCGGCGCGAACCCGGCTTCATGCACGACGAGGCTTTGCAGGTGTTGCCGAAATTGCTGGCACACTTCTCGATCGAGCGCCCTGTCCTGGTCGGCCATTCGGATGGCGCTTCCATCGCGCTCATTTATGCGGCCCGTCACGCAAATAACGTCGCCGGTCTCGCCTTGATGGCGCCGCATGTGTTCGTCGAGGCGATCTCGCAACAGAGCATCGCGCGCATTGCGGAAGTCTACGAGCGTGACGATCTGCGCAAGCGCCTCGCCCGGCATCACACCCATGTCGACGACGCGTTTTTGGGTTGGGCGCGGATCTGGCTCGACCCACGCTTTCGCACATGGTCGCTCGGCGCGGAGTGTCAGGCGTTGCAGGCGCCGCTGCTGTTGATCCAGGGCGAGGACGACGAGTACGGAACGCTGGCGCAACTCGACGCTATTGCCGAAGCGACGACTGTTTCGGTGACGCGAATGGTCCTTCCGAAATGCGGGCATGCGCCGCATCGCGAGCAGGAAGGGCCGGTTCTCGACGCCATGAGCCGGTTCGTGGCGGGACTTGCTACGAGGCCCGCGACCGGCGCCTGATCAGGCTTTAGAGCTCTTTGCAGGCGTGACCAATCCTTGCGACCAACGCGGCCTGAGAAGGCTCAGCGCGCGCACGACGGGCGTTATGAGCCCGCCGGTGATCGAATGCGGGTCGCCTGCCTCCGGCTCGACACCAAACTTGATTTTCTGCCGATCTTTCGTCGGCAAATGCAGCGTCCCGAAGACCCAATCGAACAGCGACAGGCAACCACCGAAATTGCGATCGAAATGGATCGGGTTCATCGAGTGATGGATCTGGTGATGCGCGGGGCTCAGCAGAACACGGCCGAGCCAGCCCGTGAACGGGATCCACATGTGTGTGTGCTGCAGATGCAGCGTCACGTACGTGAACGCGACCAGAATGAGGTTCGCGCCCTCAATCGTGAACGCGCCCAACGGCTTGCCGAAAGCGAAGCTCAGCAGGCCATTCGCCATGCCGGTACTGAGTGCTGTGATATTATAGAACACAATTGAATCGAACGGGTGCATGCGGAAGTTGGTCATCGGGGTGAGCACTTCGGCCTGATGGTGGACCTTGTGGAACTCCCAGAGCACCGGAATCCGATGTTTCAGATAATGATCCACCCAATATCCGAACTCGTACGCGACGAAGAGCGCGACCGTCATCAGCGTCGTGGTCACCACGGCCGACATCTCCGTTGCTGCCATCGGCCCGAATGCGCCCGTCAGCAAGGTCGACGTCCAAATGCTCACCTGATTGAACGTCAGCACCGCCCAGCCGAAGAGCACGCCGACCATCAGGCTATTGAAGAGCACGAAACCATAATCGGCCTTGGCTGATGCGCTGAGCCAGACACGCCGGGGAAACAGCAAGCGGAGTAACGCGCGCAGGCGGAACGATTTGCGCTTGGGCCAGCGTTTCCAAATCGTGAACATTGCCGCGACAAGCAAAGCGACGCCAAGCGACCAGAGCGACAGCGAGCCGCTGTAGGTCAACACCAGATTGGCGATGATGCCGCCAAAATACTCACCAAGCACGGCGAGCGAAGTCATGACGTCAGACATGCGCGGCTCATTCCCTGGGGCCTGGCATTCAGCTGCCGGCCTAGTCGTCGACCATTGCTGCAAACTTTACCCCGCGTGCCGTGAAGATGATCTTAAGACGGGGCTTGAGGTACTTGGCACGATGGCTGGTCACAAAAGCGGGGCTTGGCCATGGCCCAACACTTGGAGGAGACCGGCAGCGCGCGCACGTGCCGGCGCAGGGCACGCCTGCAAAATTTGGGGAGTGCCAACCTTGCCGCTCCGGATGCGAGGCTTTAAGACTGCTTGCGAAGGCTTAGTCCGGACATTGGCCCATGAGCGAAGGCGCCGCCGGCTGCCATGGATCTGCACTCAAGGAGAGTCATACCGTGAGCGAGAGTATCGTCGCCGAGACGGCCGCCCGCATTTTCGCGGATCTGGCCGATCCGCAAACCATCAATGCCGCCAAGACGGACGCCTGGAAAAAACCGCTCTGGGATGCGTTGGCGGAGGCGGGACTCACGCTGGCCTGGGTGCCGGAAGAATTGGGGGGCACCGGAGCCGACCTCGCCGACGGTTTTGAGGTGCTGCGGGTGGCCGGCCACGCGGCGGCGCCGGTTCCCATCGCCGAGACACTGCTGGCCGGTTGGCTTTTGACGCAAGCCAAGATCCCGTCGCCCGCGGGGCCGATGACGCTCGCGCCTATGCGGCCCAAGGAGCGTCTCACACTCAACGGCGACGGCACGGTTTCCGGCCGGGCGCGCGGCTTGGCCTTTGCCAGGGACGCCGAGCATATCGCGGTGCTGGCGACGGGCGCCAAGGGAGCGGTCATCGCGCTTCTCCTGGCTAAAAACTGCCGCATCGCCGACGTCCGCGGCATTTCCGGCGCCACCCTTTACGACGTCACGTTCGACAAGGCGAAACCGGTCAAGGTCGCGGATGCACCCAAGGGCTTCGATCAGTCGACGCTGATGCTGATGGGCGCCACGGCGCGCAGCCTCGCCACGGCTGGCGCGCTTGAGGCGATCCTCGCCATCTCGGTCAAATATTCGGGCGAGCGCGTCGCCTTCGAGAAGCCGATCAGCAAATTCCAGGCCGTGCAGCATAACCTGGCGCGGCTCGCTGGCGAGATGGCGGCGGCCACGACGGCTGCGACATCGGCCGCGGACGCGATTGCCAATGCGCGCTCCCTCAACGACCCCGGCATTTTTCTCGAGGCGGCCTCGGCGCGCATCCGCTCGGCGGAAGCGGCAACCGAGGGCACGGCCATCGCGCATCAGGTGCACGGCGCCATCGGCTATACGACCGAGCACATCCTGCACCGCTTCACCCGTCTGCTGCTGACGTGGCGCGATGATTTCGGCAACGAGAGCCAGTGGGCCGTCGAGCTCGGCAATCGCGTCGCCGCGGCGGGTGCCGATGAACTCTGGCCGCTTGTGGCATCGCGGTAAGTCGCGCCAATCGGTGTCTGGCTTCAGCCTGACACCAAGTCTGAGCGGTGCCAGGTAACGCCCGGCACCAAACTCTCCCCGTCGTCGTCGATTTCTGGAACCTCCCATGTCCACCGCTCTGCAATTCGATCCCATCCGGCTCCCGAAAGAGTGCGAAGATCTGCGCCAGGAAGTGCGCGCCTTTCTGAAGGAGGAGATCGCTGCCGGCACGTTCGATCCCACCGCCGTCGGTCGCGACGACGCCTTCAACCACGCGTTCAGCGCCAAGGTCGGCAAGAAGGGCTGGATCGGCATCACGTGGCCCAAGAAATACGGCGGCCAGGAGCGCACCTTCCTCGAGCGCTACGTGATCACGGAGGAATTCCGGGTTGCCAATGCCCCGGTGCGCGTGCATTTCAC
>JANXRM010000265.1 GCA_025353015.1 Hyphomicrobiales bacterium | reverse complement strand
CGAGACGGTCCTGCCGCACCTGAAACCCGGCTTCAGCATCCAATTCGCGTTTCTGCCTGACGGTCTCGATCCCGACGACCTCATCCGGCAGCAGGGCAAGGCGGCGTTCGAAACCGTGCTGAACAGCCGCACGCGCCCGCTGGTCGATGTCCTGATCGAGAAGGAAGAGCAGACCGGCAGCACGGACAATACGCCCGAGGCGCGGGCGTCGATGGAAAAACGCCTGAAGGAACTGGTCGGGCGCATCGGCGACGCCGGCGTCCGCAGCCAGTACGATGCGGAATTGCGCCAGATCCTCTGGGAGCGCAACCGCCGCCAAGTCCGAGAAGCGGTGGGCACCGGCGGCAGACGAGCGCCCGATAGCGCCGGCCGCCGCCGCAACAACACCCAGGTCGACTGGCGGGTGCGCGAACGCCAGAAGCTGCAAAAGCCTGGCCGCCGGGAACCATTGCCGCCGCTTCCAGCCGTCGCCAGCAATGAGCTTGTCGGCCGGAATATGCCCATTCCCGCGCGGGAGGCACTTCTCTTGAGGACGCTGCTGAGCCACCCCTGGCTGATTGCGGAGCGCGGAGAAGAAGTGTCGGAATTGAGATTTTCCGTCCCCTCGCTTGCCGAGCTGCGCGATGCGCTACTTTCTTACGCGGCGGATGATAATGCACTTGACAGGGAGGCAGTCTCCGCCCATTTGACCAGACAAGGCTCAGCCAAGGTCATTGCCCTCGTAGAGCGTGCGATCACGCATAAAGGCGACAAGTTCGCCGAACCAGAGGCAGACCGTGCGGCCGTCGAGACTGGGTGGCGACACGCTGTCGCGCTCCACCATAAGGAGGAGCTGCGGCGGGAGTTGTCTGCTGCGCGTCAGGCATGGGATGATGAGGGCAGTGAGGACGCGTTCGCCCGCATTTGTGAGTTACATGCTTTACTGAACCGGTCCGATAGCGGGGAAGCCCAATCGGATAACGATACTGGTCGGATTGCAGGGTGACGCGCACGGCAAGCGAGGACACGCGCCTGTCCACACCCATGCGACCGGCCGGAAATTGCCGCTTCGCTGCGAGCTGGTCGCTCGCAAGCACACTTTCGGGACGTGCAGCAACGCAGCGTTGCTGAATACTCTCCATCGTGCGGGTTTACCCTGCACAGGTCTTTGCATGTGCCGCGAGTGCGGCTCAATGGAGTTGAGGGAAAAATGGCGCAGAAAACCGAGGAACAGGCTCCCGCCGCTGCCGAGACCACCGAAAAGGATGCCCCGCTCCTCGATCTGACTGACCAGTCGGTCAAGAAGCTGTTGAAGATCGGCAAGACGCGTGGCTACGTCACGCATGAGGAACTCAACGCCGTTCTGCCGTCCGAAGAGGTGACCCCCGATCAGATCGAGGATACCATGGCGATGCTCAACGACATGGGCATCACCGTCGTCGAGCAGGACGAGAGCGAAGACGGCGCCGAGGCCGCCGACGAAGTTGTGGCGCCAGATGACGAAGAGGGTCGCTCGGTTATGGCCCAGACCTTGCCGGCCAAGGCCGAGACCAAGGCGGAGCCGACCGAGCGCACCGACGATCCCGTGCGCATGTATCTGCGCGAGATGGGGTCGGTCGAGTTGCTGTCGCGCGAGGGCGAAATCGCCATTGCCAAGCGCATCGAGGCTGGCCGCGAGGCGATGATCGCCGGTCTCTGCGAAAGCCCGCTGACGTTCCAGGCCATCATCATCTGGCGCGACGAACTCAACGAAGCAAAGATTTTGCTGCGCGATATTATCGATCTCGAGGCCACCTACGAGGGGCCCGAGGCTAAAATCGTGCCGGCCGTCGTATTGCCGGGCATCAACCCGACGATGCAGCCGCCGCGTCCGGCCCCCTCCGCTGCCGCAAACGGCGATATGGCCGATGGCGCCCAGCCTACCGAAGGCGAGATGGACGACGAGGACGAGTACGAGAACGCCTTGTCGCTCGCGGCCATGGAAGCCGAACTCAAGCCGAAGGTGCTCGAAACCTTCGACAACATCGCCAATACCTACAAGAAGCTGCGCAAGCAGCAGGACAAGAAGCTCGAGTTGCAGGTTGCCGGCGAGCAAGGCAACCGCAAGGAACAGAAGGCTTACGAGAAGCTCCGCGACGACATCATCAAGGACGTGAAGAGCCTTTCGCTCAACAACAACCGTATCGAGAGCCTCGTCGAGCAACTTTACGCCATCAACAAGCGCCTCGTCGGCTTCGAAGGCCGGCTGATGCGGCTCGCTGACAGTTACGGCGTCGCCCGGATGGACTTCATCGGCGAATACTACGGCAACGAAATTGATCAGACTTGGCTCGACCGCGTCGGCACATCAGGCACCAAGCCTTGGGGCCGCCTCGTCAAGGCCGAACGGCCGCAGATCGAGAAGCTGCGCACGGATATTCATAACCTGGCGTCGGAAACCGGCCTCGAGATCACCGAGTTCCGCCGTATCGTCAAGGCCGTGCAGAAGGGCGAGCGCGAAGCCCGTCAGGCCAAGAAGGAGATGGTCGAAGCCAACCTCCGCCTCGTCATTTCGATCGCCAAGAAATACACCAACCGCGGCCTGCAGTTCTTGGATCTCATCCAGGAAGGCAACATCGGCCTGATGAAGGCGGTCGATAAGTTCGAGTATCGCCGGGGCTACAAGTTCAGTACCTATGCAACCTGGTGGATTCGTCAGGCGATCACCCGCAGCATCGCCGATCAGGCGCGGACGATCCGCATCCCCGTTCATATGATCGAAACGATCAACAAGCTGGTGCGGACCAGCCGGCAATTTCTGCACGAACAGGGCCGTGAGCCGTCGCCGGAAGAGCTTGCCGAACGGCTGTCGATGCCGCTCGAAAAGGTTCGCAAGG
>JANXRM010000207.1 GCA_025353015.1 Hyphomicrobiales bacterium | reverse complement strand
GTTCCATAACCTTGACTATGGTATGTTAGGCGATAGTAACCTCAGCTACGATCGTCGCCTCAGCAATTGTCAGCCGCAATCTGTGGCGACCGGTGCGGCTGGCGGGACGGTAGGCTGCGCTGCAATTTAAGCGCTGTAATTCAATCGCCGTAGTTCAATCGCCGTAGTTCAATCGCTGTAGTTCAATCGCTGCAATGGGAACGGAGCCATTCTTGTCCAGCCTTTCGAAGATTGGCAACCAAGTGCCGGCTGAGCCCGAGCACTCGAATCCGAACGACGAGAAGCACATCGGCTGGCTCGCCACGGATGTGGCGCGCATGATGCGCACCGTTTTCGACCGGCGCGTGCGGACACTCGGCCTCACGCGACCCCAGTGGCTCGCCTTGGTGCGCCTGAAACGCCGGCCGGGTTGCAGCCAGTCGGAACTCGCCGACATGATGGAAATCGAGAAAGCCCCTTTGGGCCGGATTGTCGATCGCCTGACCGAAAAAGGCTGGATCGAACGGCGCGCCCACGCGCAGGACCGGCGCGTCAACCGCATTTACCTGACCGATCGGGGCGAGCGCGTGTACGCCGCCATCTCGCCGATCTCCGTGACCACGGTCGCGGATGCGCTCACGGATTTGTCGCCGAAGGATCGCGAACACCTGAGCCGTCTCCTGTCCGTCGTCAAGGCGACCCTGACAGGAATGGTCGAAAGTGATCCAACGCCCGAAATCAGCTGGCCAGCAGACGTCGACGACACCGAGGCCGGCGCCCTTCAACCCGTCCAAGCACTGTGACCTCCATGCCAAGCAAACTTGTCCGCCCAATCCTACTCGTTGCCGTCCCTTCGCTGGCCCTGATGGGCGCGCTGCTATGGTGGCTGTGGGGCGGCCGCTATATCTCGACCGAAAATGCCTACGTGAAGGCCGACCTCGTGCAGGTCTCACCTGACGTAGCGGGCCGCCTCGTCGAGGTGATGGTCAAGGACCACGCCCACGTTAATGCCGGTGACCTTCTGATCAAGATCGACGAAGAGCCATTCAAGCTTGCTCTGGATAAGGCCGAAGCCGAACTCGACCAGACCCGCGCCAACGTCGCCAACCTGCGTGCGCAGTATGCCGAGTCCCTGGAAGAATTGAAGGAATCGCAAAGCAAAGCGGCGTTTTCCGATGCCCAATTTGCGCGGCAGAAACAGCTGACGACCAAAGGCGTCGGCTTTGCCTTCCGGTTCGAGGAAGCCGACAGCAACAAGAACGCGGCCCGGGATCGCATCTCGGCCGTGCAGCAGAAAATTCAGCGGACCATGGCCGCACTCGGCGGCGATCCCAAGATCGAAACCGACAGGCACCCGAGCGTGCGCGAAAAAATTGCAGTTCGCGACCGCGCTAAGCTCGAGTTGGAGCGGACCGTCGTCCGCGCACCGGTCAGCGGTACGGCCGTCAACATGCGCCTCTTGCCGGGTGAGCAAGTGAAGGCGGCGACGCCGATGTTCGCCATCGTCAGCGATCAGCGGATCTGGGTGGAAGCGAACTTCAAGGAAACCGAGCTGACCTTCGTCCGTCCAGGGCAGGTCGCGACGGTCGTGCTGGATATCTATCCGGACACGACCTGGGATGCGGAAATCGATACCATCAGCCCGGCGACGGGCGCGGAGTTCGCCCTGCTACCGCCGCAGAATGCGTCGGGCAACTGGGTCAAGGTCGTGCAACGGCTGCCCGTGAAACTCCGGCTGACAGCACGGGGCGAGGACCTGCCGCTGCGGGCTGGCATGACCGCCACCGTCAAGGTGGACACCAAGCGCGAGCGCAAGCTCAGTCAGATCTTCGGCTGGGGCAGTGTCGCCGCGCCAGCGATGACAACACAGCCAACGCCAAAGTCCAAACCCTGAAGCCTGACGCGTCCCAATCCAGTTGTTTCTCTCGCTCTTGGTCCTCGCATTCACACGCCCTGTGTTTCCCCGTTGGCAGCCTCGGGCGATGCGTCTAGGGTCGCGGCCTGAAATCAGGCTGCACGCTCAAGGATTGCGCATGGACCTCAAGCTCAAGGGTAAAACGGCTCTCGTTACTGGCGCCAGCATGGGCATCGGCCGCGGCATCGCTGAAATGCTCGCCGCGGAAGGCGTGAAGCTCGCCATTGCAGCGCGGCGCGGTAATCTCTTGGAAGAGGTCTCGGCCAAGATCGTCGCCGCTGGCGGCGTCAAGCCCGTCATGATCGTCCAGGACGTGCTGGCCGACGACGCGGCCGAGCGCACCGCTGCCCAGGCTCTTTCCGGTCTTGGCTCCGTCGATATCTTGATCAACAATGCCGGCGGTAGCCGTCACTTCGGCAAGGACGCGACGGAGGAGCAATGGCACGAAGCCATGACGCTCAATTTCACACGGCCACGCCAGCTCACGCACAAGCTTCTCGACCAGATGATCAAGCGCAAGTGGGGCCGCATCATCAATATCACAGGCAAGTCGGAGCCGGAGGGAGTCAACGGCGCCTTCTCGGCCAAGGCTGGCATTCACGCCTGGGCGAAGGGCCTCAGCCGCGAAGTCGGCAAGTTCGGGATCACCATCAACTCGATCCCGCCGGGCCGCATCATCAGCGAGCAGATCCTGCGCAACTACACGCCGGAATACCGCAAGTGGCAGGAGGAGAACGAGATCCCCGTCGGTCGCTACGGCCAGCCGGAGGACGTCGCGGGACTCGTTTCCTATCTTGTTTCGCCATTGGGCGGCTACATCACCGGCACGGTCATTCCGGTCGATGGCGGGCTCCGGCGCTACCAGTTCTGATCCCGTCGCCATCGGCCGCGGCCGGAATATTCACCCCTTGATTCGATGCACGCGCCGGTTGGCCATCGTGCGGAGCACGTCTCCGACATGATGGGCAACCGAAGGCGCCAATAAGGAGGCCAGCATGTTCGATCCCGAGACGCCGCCCGAGCTTGCCGTCACCCGCTGGCTCAACACCAAGGCCCCGATAACGCTGGCAGGCCTCAAGGACAAGGTCGTGGTGCTGGTCGCCTTCCAAATGCTCTGCCCCGGCTGCGTCGAGCACGGGCTTCCGCAAGCCAAGCGCCTGCGCGAACGCTTCAACCCGGATCAGGTGGCCGTCATCGGCCTGCACACCGTCTTCGAGCATCACGCCGTCATGACGCCGGCCGCGCTCGAGGTGTTCATGAGCGAGTACAAGTGGCCATTCCCCGTCGGCATCGACACGGCGGATGGCGATGGCCCGCCGAAGACCATGGCCGCCTACCAGATGCAGGGCACGCCGACGCTGTTGCTGTTCGACCGCGCCGGGCGCCTGCGCCGGCATTATTTCGGCCGCCCCGACGACATCATGCTTGCGGCCGAGATCATGGGGCTGGCGATCGAGGACAAAGGCGCACCGCGCGAGCAGGCCGCCTCCATCGAGCGCAAAATCGCCGCGACACTCGCAGCTGCGCCACACGATCATGAGCATGGCCGGGATCATCAGCACGGGCACGACCACGTCCACGGCGACGGCTGCTGCGGGCACGACCACAGCCACGATCACGGGCATGACCATGGGCATGACCATGGGCACCATCGCGGCCATGATCACGCCCACGACCACGGGCTCGATCGCACCGCCGCCGCCACGGAACATACGCAGCCGCGGCCGGTGAAGCGCTGAACCTCAGGCATTCTTCCGTCCGCGTTTAATGAGTTGCACGGCGGTTTCCATCGCCTGCAGGAACTGCGAGCGGTCGGCCTTGGTGAAGGCGGCGTTGAAGCCGCGCACCTCGCCGGCCTCGCGCAGATCCTGCATTAGGCTGCGCATCGCCAGCGCCATGCCGATGCTGGCTTCGGTGAAGGGCTTGCCCGTCATGCCGATCACCTGGGCGCCGGCCTTGAGGCAACGCCCCGCCAGCGGAATATCGGCTGTCACGGCGATGTCGTCGGTGCCGATCCGTTCCGCGATCCAGTTGTCGGCGGCATCGGGGCCGTCCTGCACGACGACACGCTCAATCAGCCAGCTGTTGGGCAGCCGCATGAAGCTGTTTGAGACGAACTTGACCGGCAGTTCGTGCCGCTCGGCCACGCGCACCACCTCGTCCTTCACGGGACAGGCGTCCGCGTCGACATAGATAATCGTGGTTGGGTTGGCGGGTGTGGTCATGGTTGACGTTCTTACCGCAACGGATGCAGCGGCAGGCCAGCGATAATCTCGTTCTTGAGTGTGCCCAACCCTTCCACCGTGATCTCGATCCTATCGCCGGGTTTGAGCCAGGGATACTTGTCCTCGCCGTGCGTCAGCGACAGCTCGGAAATGCAGCCCGTGCCGCAGGTGCCGGAGCCGAGCACGTCGCCGGCCATGACGTTGGTGCCGCGCGACGCAAACGACAGCATTTCCTCGAACGACCAGTAGATTTCGGAGAAATTGGCGCGCGTGTACTCGCGCCCGTTGACCGACGCCGTGATCGCGAGATCGAAGGCCTTGGCTTTGCGCTTCGGCGCCAACTCGTCGGCCGTGACGAGACAGGGGCCAAGGCTCGTCGCGAAGTCCTTGCCCTTGCAGGGACCGAGGCCCACCTGCAT
>JANXRM010000185.1 GCA_025353015.1 Hyphomicrobiales bacterium | reverse complement strand
CAGCGAGCGCGTCTCGCCGAGCAACTTGGTGCGGCGAAACTCGTACAGCATGCCTTCCATCATGCCGTGCGCCTGCGACCGGATCGCGTGCGCGCGGCCAACCACCGACGACATGCCCTCGGGCATTGCCACCTGGCCGTTGTGCTCGATCAGGTGCACCAGCGCGGCCGCCGGATCAGGCTCGGCGCGGGCGTTCCGGTAGCCGAGCATGTACGTTTCGACCTTTTGCCGCGTCGCGTCCGACAGCAGCGCCTGGCGCTTGCCCCCCTCATGCTGGCGTAAGAGCCGAGCCACGAGCTCGGCCTTGGCCTGGTCCGCCGTGCCGTAGTGCTCGACCAGACTGTCGAAGACCTTGACCAGGGCGTCGCGCTCGTCGCTGGAAAGCGCACCCTGCGCGTGCGCGCTGTCGAGACAATTCTTCACGCTCATTTTCTTGGCCCTTCGGTTTCGCGACTTTTGTTGCGCCTTCGGATGCCCACGCTTCGCGCACCCGACGCGTGAATACGGTCAGGATTTGCACGCGTCCGCCAACTCGCCGAGCGCCTTAGCTGCGTCGGCGTCGTCCATCATCCGCTTCGCCGGGTTTTCCGGCGGCCCCGGCACGTGGAAGGCCTGCGCCGCCGCGGCCTGATCCTTCTGCATCTGCGCCAGCCGTTGCTCGAGCGTGGAATGCGTGATATCCAATGCCCCGCCTCGGACCCCTGCTTTCGCCTGGCTCACAGACGCCAGGACCGACTTCAGGGCTTCCGGGGTATTTTCGTACCGCACGCCCGCAGCACCGTCCTGCAGCAGTGCGCCACCCAACGCCCGGTAGTGATCCCCGGGGGTCATGACGTAGGCTGTCTTGACACGCAGCTGCCCATGCCGGTCGGTATGGTCACCGATCGAAACCTTGACCCAATGCCCGTCCTCGAGCTGCCGCACCAGGTTCCACGAGCCGTCCCTGTACCGGGTCGCAAAGTCGGGTTTCTGTAATGTCCACAGGATCGTGTCACGCACCGCCTCGGGCGAGGCCATTTCCGGGCGGATGCCCTCACCACCAGCCGCAGCTTTCGCGACGCGCTTGCCGTGAATGTGCACGGCGTCGATCCGCAGCCCTGCCTCCGAGAGACCGGTCAGGCTCGCTGTCGCCGCTGGCAACTCCTGGTTTCTGTTTTCTTCCCGGCCTGGCGCGCGTGGCCGCTCGCCCTCCGGCCGGCCTTGGCTGTATTTGAGTTCACCCGTGGTCGCCGAGCGTACCGTCTCCGGCTTCAGTGCAATGTAGGACCAGCCCTCGCCCTCGCGGTCGTTGAGGTAGCGGATGGCGTCAACGCCGGTTTTGACCAGAGCCTTGCGCAGCGCCGCCTTCATATCGAGATCGAGCCCACCAGCGGCGATCTTCTTCGCGACCGGCGCCAGCGCCCGTGCCAGCGACGGGTCCGCCTCGAGCAGCGCCGGCAGCAGACGCCGCGCCTGCCAGAGGCCCTGGTCACCGACCGTGACGACGCGCTTGAAATCGAGATCGACGGGCAGCACCCGGGCGGGCCCCGCATACTGCACGCGGGCACCCTGCGGCTCGTCGTTGTGCTTTGCGAGTGCGACGAAGCTCGCCTGCTCGGACGCGCCGAAATGCGGCCCGAGCCCTTCGCCCTTGGCCGCGTTGAAGGTCTCGAAAGCGCGCATGGTGCCGTGGTAGGCCCGCACCGGCGCATCGGGGTGCGGCTCATGCTCGGCGATGAGCTCGATCGGCACTGGGGCAGGGCCTTTCTTGAATTGTACGGCGTCGCCGATGGCGTCGCCGCTCGCTGGCCGGCGCCCGATCTCTCCGCTTTCGATACGTCGGAATACGTCGTTGGAATTTTGGAAGCCGCGGCCGTTGATCGCGTTGCGGAGCCGGTCGAAGAACTCGGTCAGCCGGGAAAAGACCTGGTCGATGACGCCGCTGAAGCGCTCACCAAACCGATGCCGTGCCCACATTTCGGAAACGGTCTCTTCCATCAACGCCGCGCCGACGCGGCCTTCGTCGTGCGCCAGGTCGCGGCGGATTTC
>JANXRM010000184.1 GCA_025353015.1 Hyphomicrobiales bacterium | reverse complement strand
GAGGCCCTCCCAGACCCGCCCCTCTTTATGAATAGAAAGGGGGGGCTTCGGGGGACACGTCCCTCGAGCGGGTATGGGCGGCAGCCCTTCTTGCGAGGCAACTTCTGGTGCCAGCGAAGCAACACTTGCGTAGCAACACTTGCGTAGCAACACGTTACCACCGATGCCCTTCCGGAATGCCAGTTCCGCGCACGGTGTGCTAACAGAGACGACGAACCGAACGCGCGGGGGAGCGCCACGACACGATGACGGGAGCCGAGCCGTTCAGCCTGCCGAAAGCGATGCGCCGCTATCACGGTGCGTTCCTGGGCGTCGGTCTGTTCTCAGGGTTGATCAATCTGCTGGCGCTGACCGGCTCGTTGTACATGCTGCAGGTGTACGACCGCGTGCTGCCGTCGCGCAGCATCCCGACGCTGATCGGCCTCACGACACTGATGCTGATCCTCTACACCGGTCACGGGCTCTTGGATTTCATGCGCACGCGCGTCATGGCGCGGATCGGGGTCAAGATCGACCGTGCCTTGCGGACGCGCATCTTCGAGATGGTACTGCTGCTGCCGCTGCGCACGCGCCGGCGGGCGGAAGGGTTGCAACCCATCCGCGACCTCGATCAGATCCGCGGATTTCTCTCCGGCCTCGGGCCGACAGCGCTGTTCGACATGCCGTGGCTGCCGCTCTATCTGCTCGTCGTCTTCCTGCTGCATCCCTGGCTCGGTGTGTTCGCAACGGCCAGTGCGCTGCTCCTGGTCATCGTCACGTTCGTCACCGAGTTCAAGACGTCCGGCCCCTCGAAGGACGCAGCCTCCAGCGGCGCACAACGCATGGCCTTCGCGGAAGCGGCGCGCCGCAACGCCGAGGCGATCCGCGCCATGGGCATGGGGGGCCGCGCCGATCAGGCGTTCGCGCAGCTCAACGGCCGCTACCTCGACGACCAGTTGAAGGCATCGGACGCCTCGAGCGGCATCGGCACGTTCTCGAAGATCATCCGCATGATCCTGCAGTCGGGCATGCTCGGGCTCGGGGCGTACCTGTCCGTCAAGGGCGAGCTGTCGTCAGGCTCGATCATCGCCGGCACGGTCGTGCTGTCGCGGGCACTGGCGCCGATCGAGCTTGCCATCGCGCACTGGAAGGGTTTCGTCGCGGCCCGGCAGGGCTACCGGCGCCTGAAGGTGCTGTTCGCGGAGCTGCCGGCCGCCGCGCCCGCCATGCAGCTGCCGCGTCCCGTCCGGCAGCTCTCGGTCGAGGGCCTCACCATAGCGGCCCCCGGCGGCACGACGCCGATCGTGCAGAACGTCACATTCCAGCTCGCAGCCGGCGCCGGCCTCGGCATCATCGGCCCCTCGGCTTCGGGTAAGTCGACGCTCGCCCGCGCCCTGGTCGGCGCCTGGAGCCCGATGCCGCGCGGCGGCACGGTTCGGCTCGACAGTGCCTCGCTGGACCAATACAGCGCCGACGCCATCGGCGCCGGCATCGGTTACCTGCCGCAGGACATCGAGCTGTTCGACGGCACCGTCGAGAGCAACATCGCGCGACTCGATCCGCAGGCCAACCCGGAGGCCGTCATCAAGGCCGCGCGGCTCGCCGGCTGCCACGAGATGATCCTCGGGCTGCCGGATGGCTACAAGGCGCGCGTCGGCGAAGGCGGCACGTTGCTCTCGGCGGGGCAGCGCCAGCGCGTCGCGCTCGCCCGCGCGCTCTACGGCGATCCGTTCCTGGTCGTGCTCGACGAACCGAACTCGAACCTCGATGCCATCGGCGATTTTGCTCTGGCGCAAGCCATCAAGTCCGTGCGCGTCCGCAACGGCATCGTCATCGTCATCGCCCACCGCCCATCCGCTCTGGCGGGGATCGATCAGCTGCTCGCGCTCGCCAACGGTCAGGTGCAAGTGTTCGGGCCGAAGGACGAGGTGATGAAACGCGTGTTGGCGGCGCAGCAGCAAGCGTCCGGCGCATCGGCGTCTCCACCCGGTGCCGTCGCGCCGCAGCGCGCCCTGCCACCCGGCCTCAAGGTCGTCACCGAGCCGGAGACGACGTGATGCGGGGCGCCTCGCGAGAGGTCGCGCGTTCCGCGCGAATGGGGCCAGCCCAAAACCCCGCCGTGGAGACCCCGATCGTCTGTCCCATTGCCGCCGCCGCGGTCGGTCAGAGGTTCGTCCTCGACGAGGTCCTGGCCTGCCTGCAGGACATCTTTGAGCAGTGAACAGCGGCAAAAGTTATCCCCCTTGCCGCAACCCATGCGATAAGCAGTGAGCCCCTTCAAGAACAAAAAGGAGGGGGGTCGGGGGACACGTCCCCCGACTGGGTGCGGGACTGGTCCCGTTCGCGAAGCGACCACTGAGCAGGTACGCACTGACATGCAAATCCAACTCCAAGCCCCGCAAATGCGCGCCGGCCCGTCCGACAGCATCCGGCGTTATCTGCTCGGCGGCTTCGTCGTGGTGGCGTTGCTCTGCGGCGGCCTCGGCGGCTGGGCTGCGACGGCGAACATCGCCGGCGCGGTGCTGGCGCAGGGCACGCTCGTCGTCGATACCAACGTCAAGAAAGTCCAGCACCCGACCGGCGGTATCGTCGGCGAGATCCGCGTGCGCGAGGGCGACTTCGTCAAAGCCGGTGCCATCGTCATGCGGCTGGATGAAACCGTGACCCGCGCCAATCTTCTGATGGTGACGAAGCAGCTCGACGAACTGGCGATGCGGCAGACACGCTTGAAGGCCGAGCGCGACAACGGGGAAGGCATCGAGACGCCGAAGCTGTTGGCCGGTCGCGAAGCCGAGCCCGAGATCGCCGAGATCATCGCGGGCGAGCGCAATCTGTTCGCGAGCCGCCGTTCCGGCCGCACCAGCCAGAAGGGGCAGCTGCGCGAGCGCACGACGCAGCTGCAGGAGGAGATTGCCGGCGTTTCCGGCCAGCACGATGCCAAAACGCGCGAGGCCAATCTCGTGCGCACGGAGCTCCAAGCGTTGGACACACTCGAGGGCAAGCAGCTCGTCAACCTGCAGCGCATCACGGCATCGCGCCGCGAGGTGGCGCGGCTCGACGGCGAGCGCGGCCAGTTGCTCGCCCAGATCGCGCAGTCGAAGGGCAAGATCACCGAGATCGAATTACAGATCCTGCAGATCGACCAGGATTTCCGCACCGAGATCGTCAAGGACCTGCGCGAATCCCAAGGCAAGGAAGCCGAGCTGGTCGAGAAGAAGGTGC
>JANXRM010000109.1 GCA_025353015.1 Hyphomicrobiales bacterium | reverse complement strand
TCTGAATTGATCTGATCAATTCCTGGCCGACACGTCCAAATCCGTTCGCATTCGACCGCCTCAATCCACCGCTTGCATTAGGGAATGTGTTAGGGATGTCGCCGCTTGCAAGGCGAAACAATCGATTAAAAACAATGATTTAGCGGTGATTCATTGGCGGAGAGAGTGGGATTCGAACCCACGGTACGGTTGCCCGCACACACGCGTTCCAGGCGTGCGCCTTAAGCCACTCGGCCATCTCTCCTGCCTTTTCGAAGGCGCGACTATAGCGATCGGTGGTCCAAGTGCAAGGCAGCAGAGCTTGAGCGGCGGAACACAGACGGCAAAGTTCACTCAGACGGTCACGCCCGAGCGACGAGGCAGCGTTGGACGCTGCAAGCATTTTTACGCTTGGAACCGGATGGCCGTAGAGCGGATGCTAATGGTTCAAGCGTCGGATTGGCCGGCGGGCAAGCACGGCTATTGCCGAGGCCCATATTTATCACTGGTGCTGCACGGGGTTGCAGGCAGCTGTTGTCGCGGTTACCACTCGCTCCTGGCACCGTTGCTCCCGGTCTTCGGCACGAGTCGTCCGAAGCAGCACGGCGCGCATACGATCCATCGGAGTTGTCCTTGTCCCAAAACCACAGTCTCATCGAAACGATCGCGTCCAATCTCGCACCCGTCCACCGCGACGGCTGGAAATTTGTTGGCGCCGCGGGCGTCTTGGCCTTTCTGCTCTGGTTGTTGCTGCCATTTTCGCTACTCGCCTATCTGGCGCTGGGGCTGACGGTCTACGTCGCCTATTTCTTCAGGGATCCAGCCCGGGTGACCCCATTGCGCGATGGGCTTGTGGTCTCGCCGGCCGATGGGCGCATCTCGTCGATTGAGGTCGTGCGGCCGCCGATCGAACTGGGCCTTGGTGAGACGCCTCGCCAGCGGGTCTCGATTTTTCTGTCAGTGCTGGATGTGCACATCAACCGCGCGCCGGTGGCCGGTCGGATCAGCCGGTCCATCTATGTTCCTGGAGCGTTCTTCAATGCGGCACTCGACAAGGCCAGCGAAGAGAACGAACGGCGGGCCCTCGTCATCACGCAGCAGAGCGGTGTGGACATAGCGGTGGTGCAGATCGCCGGCCTGATTGCCCGCCGAATCGTCACATTCAAAGGTGAGGGTGCAAGCGTTGGCGTCGGCGAGCGGTTCGGTCTGATCAGGTTCGGCAGCCGCGTTGACGTGTATTTACCGCCCGAGAAGCACTGCCTTGTGGCGGTCGGTCAACGGGCTATTGGCGGCGAGACGGTGCTGGCCGACCTGAAGTCGGCCGAGGCGGAGCGCGAGGCGCGTTCCAATTGAACGCAGGCTGCAGGGCGCGTGTTCAAAACGCAGTCGAAATGGAGAGGCCGAATGTTCAGGCGCGATGACGATGTGCAGGACGATTCCGGGCTGCCGGTGCGGCGTCGGCGTCGGCTTTTCCGGCAGCGCAAGATTCCGATTCGCTATCTGGTGCCGAACTTCTTCACGTTGCTGAGCCTCTGCGCCGGCGTGACAGCGATCCGCATGGCGATCGAGAACCGGCACGAGTTTGCTATCGCGTTGATCGTTGCGGCGGCACTGCTCGATGCGGTCGATGGACGCGTGGCGCGAGCCTTGAAGGCCCAGTCCCGGTTCGGCGCGGAACTCGACAGCTTGGCAGACTTCGTCAATTTTGGCGTCGCGCCAGCATTGGTCGTCTATACCTGGGGGCTCGGCGGCTCCAAGGAACTCGGCTGGCTTGCAGCGCTGGTCTTTTCCTGCGGCATGGCACTGCGGCTCGCCCGGTTCAATGCGATGCTGGAGGTCGATAAGCCGAAATGGCATGCCAACTATTTCACGGGTATTCCGGCACCAGCGGGCGCGATCACGGTTCTGTTGCCGCTTTATCTGCATGGCATGGATTTGGCGTGGATGCCGGATTTCCGGCACCTGCCTGTTGTTGTTTCACTGTACACGATGCTCATGGCAGGTCTGCTCGTTTCAACGATTCCGACATTTTCGGGCAAGTTGCTCGGTGAACGCATCAGCCGAGAGTGGGTGTTGTTCATGCTGGTTGTTGCGACCGCGCTGGTCGGATTCCTGGTGACGTTTCCGTTCCCGATGCTGGCAGCGGCAACACTGCTGTACTTGGCAATGATTCCGGTCAGTCTGCGGGTCTTCAGTCAAAAACAGAAGCATTGGGATGCAGAAAATCCTGCTCTGGTCCCGTCGACCGATGCAACGGCCGCTTCGGCGGCCGGTGTCCAGATACCACCGCCCGGCGAAACGAAGCATTGAGGGGATTGGTCGAGCCTTAGATCCGGACGCCGCCACGGGCTTCGATCAGCCAGCCTTTGAGGGCAGACGCGAAATCGCGCCGCTCGTCGTCGTTCAGAAACTGCGCGAAGTGAAGTTCGCGCGCATGGTGGCGGAGCTTGATCTCGGTCCGGCCGTCGTGCCGCTCGCTGAATTCCACGCGCACCCAGGCGGTTTCGAAGGCATGCGTTTCGCAGCGGCCGGAGGGATGGACGCGGGTCACCGTCAGGGCAGCAGGATCGACGTCGACAGTTTCGTAGAGGCGGCCAGACCGGTAATTAAGCTTGAACGCGATGTAGACCAGCACAACATCGAGGCCGAAAAAGCCCAGCACCGGCCATGCGCCGGCGAGGTAGAAGGCCACGCCTGCGACGAAACTGACGAGCCCTAACAGTGACATGAGCGTGACGAAGCCGGCCGGCGACAAGGAGCGATGGGGCACCAGAACGGCGCGGAAGGTCCGGTCTTTCGGTTTCGGTGCCTCTTGCCTGGACAAGGCGTTATCGTCCATGTGTTGTCTCCCGCATGAGAACATAAAGTTAGATCACGGATGTCCAAACCCGCCAAGTCCAGTGCCCGGATCGCAGAAAAGCCGGGCGGTAAAGGTGCCGCTAAATCCGGTGGAAAGGCAGCAGGTGCCGGCAAAGCGGCCGCATCCAAAAAACCGACTCCAAAAACGGGTAGCAAGGCGCCGAAGTCCAAAGGCCCCGATCGTGCTAGAACGGTCGAAATCTTCCGCCGGTTCACAGCGCTTAATCCCGAGCCCAAGGGCGAACTGGAGCACGTCAACGCCTATACGCTGCTGGTAGCGGTCGTGCTGTCGGCGCAGGCGACAGATGCCGGCGTCAACAAGGCCACGCGTGCGCTGTTCAAAGTCGCCGACACCCCGCAGAAGATGCTGACGCTCGGCGAGGACCAAGTCCGCGAGTATGTGAAAACCATCGGGCTGTTCCGGACCAAGGCGAAAAACGTTATCGCGTTGTCGGAGAAACTGATCGCCGAGCATGGCGGCGCCGTGCCGGCCGATCGCGACGCCTTGACGGCGCTGCCGGGCGTCGGCCGGAAGACGGCCAACGTCGTGCTCAACATGGCTTTCGGGCAGAAGACGATGGCCGTCGATACACACGTGTTCCGCGTCGCGAACCGGCTGGGACTTTCGGCCGGGAAAAACCCGGAAGCGGTGGAGGCGGATCTGATGCGCGTTGTGCCGGACGATTGTCTGTTGCACGCGCACCATTGGTTGATCCTGCATGGCCGTTACACTTGCCTCGCCCGCAAACCGCGCTGTGGCAATTGCGTGATCGCGGAGCTTTGCACCTCCGGCGACAAGGTTATCGAATGATCGACTTATGAAATGATCGAGGCATGATGGGCGTGTCGGGCAACCTGGACATCGCGACGTCGGTCGTTGGCGACTGCCTGGGCAATATCGCCCTGGGCGCGCGCCCACTCGTGATCGACGAGGAGACGGGCGCGTTGGCGGCGGCGCTGGGCCGGCAAGGGGTACAGCCCGGCATTTGGATGCGCCGCGCCACTGCCACGACGGCCGGCCGGATCTGGCCGGATGCGGGGCCCTATTCGTCGGCGCTTCTGCGGTTGCCCAAAGCCAAGGATGCGCTGGATTTTGCTTTGCATGCCGCAGCCGTTGTGGTTTCCGAGGGCGCGCCTATCGTGCTGTTCGGGACCAATGAGGAAGGTGCCAGGTCGGTATCCGGGCGTCTAGCTGCTGTCGTGGATGAGGTGGCGACGGTTGCCACCAAGCGGCACTGCCGTGTCATGCAGGGACCACGCAAGGCCGCGATTACAGGGCACAAATCGAGTGTCGCAGCATGGCGGACGGAGCGCGAAATATCCATTCTCGGCCAGCGGCGGTCGTGGATTTCCTATCCCGGCGCTTTTGCGCGCGGTGGGCTCGACGAGGGGACGGCGCTGCTGCTCGCGCATCTGCCCAAACTTGGCGCCGGTGATCGCGGTAACGGGGCGCGTGTTTTGGACTTCGCGGCAGGCACCGGGGTGATCGCTGCGGCAATGCTGCAAACAACGCCGGGCATAACAGCGGATCTCGTGGAGATCGATGCCTTGGCGTTGGCGGCCGCAATGGAAAATGTTCCCGCGGCGCGCGCGTTCCCAGGCGCTTCGTTACAGGCCGTTGGCGGCGCAAAGTACGACGCGATTTTGTCGAACCCGCCCGTACATGACGGCATCGAGGATGACCTGACGGTTTTGCTGGCGCTGATCGCCGAGGCACCACGGCAGCTCGTGCGGGGTGGGGAACTGCGGATCGTCGTTCAGCGCCGGATTGTGGCGGCGCCGATGATGGAAAAGGTGTTCGGCACCGTCGTGCGGGAAGCCGTGACCGGCGGATTTCAGGTGCTCAGCGCCAAACGGCCATGAGGCCTAAGCGCTGGCGGCCGCCCACGTCCAGCCGCCGCACTAGCCTCTCCCGTTGCCGCATGCGATGTTGGGGCAAGTTCAAAGAATGGCTGGCGTCGAGGCTCGATCAAGCAGTGCGTTCGAGCGTGGCCTGTCATCATCATCAGGTGAGGAAACATCATGCTCGAAGCCTATATCTATGACGGCGCGCGGACACCCTTCGGACGCCAGGACGGAGCGCTGTCCCGCGTCCGGCCGGACGACATGCTGGGGGAGGTGATCAAGGCCGTGATCAAGCGTTCTGGCTTCGCGCCCGGGAGCTTCGACGACGTCAATATCGGTTGCGTCAGCCAGGCGGGCGAGGACAGCCGCAACGTCGGCCGTCACGCCATGCTTTTGGCAGGCATGCCGATCGAGGTGCCGGCCAACACCATTAACCGGCTGTGCGGCTCCGGCATGAACGCGCTGATCACGGCGGCGCACGCCATCACCTGCGGCGAGGCCGATGTCGTGCTCGCCGGTGGCGTCGAAAGCATGACGCGGGCGCCGTTCGTCGTCGGCCGTGCCGATGGTGCCTTCCCGAAGCGGATCGAATCCTATGTCGCATCGCTCGGCGCGCGCTTTCCCAATCCCCGGATTGAGAGTGGCTTCGGCGACGACACCATGCCCCAGACCGCCGATAACCTCGCCCGGGACTTCCAGCTGACGCGGGAGGCCTGCGATCACTATGCGCTCGCCTCGCAACAGAAGTACGAAGCCGCCCGTAAAGCCGGCTTCTTCAAGGACGAGATCCTGGCCGTGACGATCCCGGCGGCCAAGAAGGGCGGCGAGGCGACCGTGATCGATGCCGACGAGCATCCCCGGCCCCAGACGGACTTGGCCAGCCTGACCAAGCTCAAGGCCATCTTCAAGGACGGCGTCACGACGGCAGGCAACGCGTCCGGCATCAACGATGGCGCCGGCGCGATGATCGTTGCCAGCCGTGATGCCGGCGACAAGGCGGGCGCCAAGCCACGCGGTCGCATCATCGCGACGGGCGTTGCGGGCGTGGCGCCGCGCACGATGGGCTTCGGCCCGGTACCGGCGGCCAAGAAAGCGCTCGAGCGCGCCGGGCTCGATCTCAAGGACATGGATGTCATCGAGATCAACGAGGCGTTCGCGGCACAGGTGCTGGCGTGCCTGCAAGGTCTCGGCCTGAGTGCCAACGACAAACGCGTCAATCCGAATGGTGGCGCGATCGCGATCGGCCATCCGCTCGGCGCATCCGGGTCGCGCATCGCTTTGACGGCCTTGCGGCAGCTGGAACGCACGGGCGGCAAGTACGCGCTGGTGTCCATGTGCATCGGCGTCGGCCAGGGCATCGCAATGGTCATCGAGCGCGTCTGAGCAATTGGGCGGTCAATGCGGGCGGGCGCGCTGAAGCGCTGGCGGCGGACCGCCTCATTTTTTGATAGGACGAACAGATGACGACGAACAAAAAACGCGTGCTCTATACGGACTCGATGGGCAAAGCCGGTCGGGAAATTCTGAAGAAGCGGGACGATGTCGAGGCCATTCCGTTCCCATATCTGACGACGGGCCCGGATTATCAGGCATTGCTCAAAATGCATGCGCCCGTTGCCGCGGTGATCCTCGGCGGCACGCGGTTCGGAGCCGCGGAGCACACGGCGGCAGGCGCCCTGCAGGTGGTGGCACGCACGGGCGTCGGCTATGACGCAATCGATATTCCGGCGATGACCAAAGTGAAAATTCCTGTGATGATCGCAGGTACGGCCAATTCGCCGTCGGTTGCCGAGCACGCCATGTATTTCATGCTGATGCTGGCGCGTAAAGGTCCGGAGCTATCGGCGCTGGTCAAGGAAAACCGCTGGAAGGAGCGGCTGCAACCCGCCAACGTTTCGAGCGACATGTTCGAGAAGAACGTGCTGATCGTCGGCTTCGGGCGCATCGGCACGCGGCAGGCGAAGCGCTGCCTCGCCATGGAATGCAAGGTCTACGTCTACGACCCCTACGTGAAGCCCGAGGTGATCAAAGCGGCCGGCTGCGAGCCGGTGAAAAACCTCGACGATGCCATCCCACTCGCCGATTTCATCACGCTCCATTGCCCGAAGACACCAGAAACTGTGGGCATGATCAACGCGGCGCGCATGAAAAAGATGAAGCGCACGGCCTATCTCGTCTCGACGGCGCGTGGCGGTATCGTCGACGAGAAGGCACTGCATGCGGCTTTGACCGACGGCACATTGCCGGCGGCAGCACTCGACGTCTTCGACAAGGAGCCACCGGATGCGGACAATCCGCTGTTCAAGCTGCCGAACCTGATCTGCTCGCCACACATCGCCGGCGTTACAGCCGAGGCCATGGAACGAATGTCGGCGCAGGCGGCCGAATGCGTGCTCTCGGTTTTCGACGGCAAACCAAAGAAGGAAAATGCCGTCAACCCGGAAGTGTTCGCGTGATGCGACTTCGGTAATGAGCCTTTAGTGCGAGCATCCCGCGGACTGGCGAACGGTCAGGCTGTGGGATGCTCGATCCAGCCCATCAGTTCACGGCGGACGACAGTTTCGATAACACGCATGCCCTCGGGGCTGTCGTTCAGTGCTTTCAGGTAGGCGAAATCCGAGCCACCGTTCGCCATAAAGATGTGGCGGTTCTCGACGTCCAGTTCTTCCAAGGTTTCCAAGCAATCGGCCGAAAAACCCGGTGCGACCAGCGCGAGCCGCTTAACGCCGGACTTCGCCAGTGCGGCCACCGTTTGGTCGGTGTAGGGCTGCAGCCAGGGATCGCTGCCAAAGCGAGACTGGAACGTCGTCAACCAGCGATCCGTCGAAAGACCAAGACGTTCGCGCAGCAGGCGCGACGTCTTCAAGCATTGGCAATGGTAGGGATCGCCGGCCATGAGATACTGCTGCGGCATGCCGTGGAAGGTGGCGATGATCTTTTCAGGCTCAAATGACAGCGCCGCGAGTTGGCGCTTGATCGATGCCGCAAGGGCTTCGACATAAACCGCATCGTCATGCCAGGCCGGCGCTACGCGGACGGCTGGTTGCCACCGGTGTTGCATCAAAGCGCGAAAGGCTTCGTCGGCGGCCGTGGCAGTGGTTGCCGCAGCGTACTGCGGATAAAGCGGCACCAGCAGAATGCGCTCGCAGCCTTGTGCCGCCAGGGCGTCGATGCGGGACGCTGTCGAGGGATTGGCGTAGCGCATCGCCCAATCAACAACAACGCGCGGTTCATTTGCGAACGCAGCCGCGAGTTTTTCGGCCTGGGCGCGCGTGATGGTCTTCAACGGGCCTTCGTTGCGTTCCGTGTTCCATATCTTCGCGTAGTCGCGGCCTTTGGGGCCTGGGCGGAGGTTAAGAATGATGAGATTGAGGATCGGCCACCACTTCCAGCGCGGCACCTCGATGACGCGGCGGTCGGACAGGAACTGCTTGAGATAGCGCCGCATAGACCAGAAATCGGTGGCGTCCGGCGTGCCGAGATTGAGCAGCAAAACGCCAACGCGGCCACTGGCGATGGTCGGGTGGTCGGCTGGCCGAGGAGATTGGCTGCTCGGGTTGGCGTCGCGCTGCATCAACGGCGGCCTTTCAAACGATTGGGCCGCATTGCCTAACAGATCCGGGAGGGATCGCGAAGTGCGACCAGGCGTAGATCGGGTCGAGCGTCTTGGCGGAGCCATGCTCCCGTGGACGCATTTGCGAGACCCGACGGCGCTGGCACCCGCGCTTGCGGTGTCGTGTCTCGTGCCTCAAGCCGAACTTGTCTGCACCTGCGGCAGGCATTGAATCTCGCGTGGCTTCAAGCCGCCAGGAGTTTGCCAACCTCGTTCACCAGATCCTTGAGATGGAACGGTTTTGAGAGGACGCGCGCATCTTTCGGCGTTTTCGTCTCGCTGTTGAGCGTGACAGCGGCAAAGCCGGTGATGAACATGATTTTCAGGTCAGGGTCGATTTCGGCGGCCCGGCGCGCCAATTCAATACCGTCCATGCGCGGCATGACGATGTCCGTCAGCAGCAGCGAGAACGGCTCCTGCTTGATGCGGTCAAAGGCTTCCGCGCCATTGCCACAGGAGATGACCGTGTAGCCGGCCTTCTCGAGCGCGCGCTCAAGGAAACCACGCATCGAATCGTCGTCCTCTGCCAAGAGTATCCGCTGGAGAGACAGTGCAGGAACGTTCGCCGACATCGTGATCTGCTGCCGTTGTGACTTGAGGGATTGGGCGTGACTTGAGGGATTGGGCACGGGCGGGTCAGTTGGGACGCTGGCCGCAGTATGGGACGAGCGGAAGATATTGTCGATTCTGTCGCTATTTTGGTAAACGACCCGTGAACCAAGTTGGCCGTGCCGTGCCAAACGGCACCGAACGATGATGCAATGACCTGAAAAGCAATGATCGGGCCAAATCGCGGGCAAGCCTGCACGCCGCTAGGGAAACGGCGTAGACATTGGCTGCGGCTATGGGCACAATCAACGCGGAGCGGATTTGCCGGCTTTGGTTTGCGTTCCGGAATTCTGTCAGCATCCGGTTCTAGTCAAGTGGTGTGAAACACCGAGCCCCACGAGCCCTCTACAAGCGCCCCACGAGCGCAGGCCAGGACCAATCGATGCCGGAACGTGAGCGAGAGACGATCGCAGCCGAGTTGCGGCCACCTTTCACGATACTGGCGCCAAAAGTGCGGCAGTCGCCGTTCGTTTTCTGCTCGCCGCATTCGGGCCGCGTCTACCCGAAAGCGTTCCTCGCCAGTTCGCGGCTGGATGCGCAGGCCTTGCGGAAATCCGAAGATTGCTTTGTGGATGAACTGTTTGAGGACGTGGCGGGCTTTGGAGCGCCGCTCATTTCCGCCCGGTTCCCACGCGCCTATATCGATGTCAACCGGGAGCCGTACGAGCTGGATCCGGAGCTGTTCAGCGAACCATTGCCGGCCTTCGCGAACACCCAATCGGTACGGGTTGTGGGCGGCCTCGGCACGATTGCTCGGATCGTAGCCGACAGCGAGGAGATTTACCGCGAACCGTTGACAGTCGCGGCAGCTCTCGAGCGCATCGACCGGCTATACAAGCCATTCCACGCCAGTCTTGCGGGGCTGTTGGAAGATGCGCAGCGGTGTTTTGGTTTCGCGATCTTGATCGACTGCCATTCTATGCCGTCGTCGGCGGCGGGCCAACCCAACGCGGCGCGGCCGGATTTTGTTCTGGGAGACCGATTCGGCGTTTCGTGCGACGGCAAGTTGACCCGCTTCCTGAAGGACCGGCTGACGGCTGCGGGCTTTGACGTGCAGGTCAACCGGCCCTATGCCGGTGGCTTTATCACTGAGCATTACGGTCGGCCTGCGCGAGGCTTTCATGCTTTGCAGATCGAGGTCAATCGCGCACTGTATATGGACGAGGCCGCATTCGAACGGTCCAAAGCGTTCGCCGCGCTCCGATTGCAGCTCTCGAGCATCATGGGGCACCTCATCGAGGAGTTCCCGCCGGTCCTGAACCGTCAGGCTGCCGCCGAATAACTAAGAAAAATCAATGATTAGCGGTTGATCCGAAAAAGACAACAGCGCCAAAACGAAAAGGGGCCGTTCGGAAACCGAACGGCCCAAGTCTAGGGAGGAAACGCCCAAAGGAGGGCTGTGAGACCGAAGAGCGAGGCTCGTCGACGCCACACTTGAGATTTAGATGTGCGGCGCACCAAATTCAAGATGCGATTTTGTGCGATGCGGCAAAAACCTGCCTGAGTTTCCGGCAGAGACGAGGATGCTCCTTCTTAATGCGTTGATTCATATATTTAAAATTTCAGCGCCAGTGTCGCGAAGTCGGCTGCGGACCCGATTTGCGGATTTTGCATAGCAATTCGGCGACCGGCGAACAGAGCGGACTAACAGAGCAGACGAACACAGCTTACGGCAAACGAGCCTGACCGCGGGACGAGCCCGAGTACTGATCCCATAGGTGGTGGTTTCGAGCTGACGGCCCATGTCATAGACTTGGCAAACCAAAGACTTGGCAAAGCTTGCAATCCCGCGAACCAAGTCGGTCCTCGAAAGGCTGCCATCCTTGCCCGATCAATCCATGACACCACGCGCGCTGAAACCTTTTCTGGCGACGGCTCACGCGCTCGCGGATCTGTCCGGGTCGGCCATCCGCCCCTATTTTCGGAAGTCGATGACGGTGGAAAACAAGGCTGGCGCCGGGGCGTTCGATCCCGTGACCGCCGCCGACAAGGCGGCCGAACGGGTCATTCGCAAAAATCTGGCGGAGCTTCATCCGGGCCACGCAATCCTCGGCGAGGAGTATGGCGGCGTACTTTCAATCAACGATTTCACCTGGGTCATCGACCCCATCGATGGCACGAAGGCCTTCATCACGGGCCTGCCGCTATGGGGGACGCTGATCGGGCTCGCCTATGGCGGCCAGGCGGTGCTCGGGCTGATGGATCAGCCGTTCACCGGGGAGCGGGTCTGGTCAGATGGCGCACGGAGCCAATGGCGCCAGCCGGATGGCCGCATCAAGCGAATGAAGACGCGTGCCTGTCCGCGGCTAGAGGACGCGATGCTGTGCACGACCAGCCCGGATCTGTTGGCCGAGGCTGAGTTGGCCGCGTTCAACACGCTCAAGGCGCGGGCACGGCTGACGCGTTTTGGCGGTGATTGCTACGCCTACTGCCTGCTGGCCGCGGGGCATATCGATCTGGTCGTCGAATGCGGGTTGAAGTCGCACGACGTGATGGCGCTGATCCCGATCATCGAACAGGCAGGTGGGCGCATCACCACCTGGGACGGCGAGCGGCCGGAAGGTGGCGGCCGTATCGTTGCATCAGGTGATCCGGCGCTGCACGACGCCGTACTCAAGCGCTTGCAGAAGGCCATGCGGTAAGTCGTTGTTCTACCTGAATTGGGCATATCCGGCGACGTGTCCGCGCCTCATTTCCGTCGGTTTTTACCAGTGAATTGGCAACACTGTATCGGCGGTGCTTTGTGCGATCGTGCGCCCGATTTCCCTGTCGCGTTGTGCGGCAATTTGCAGTGCGTGTGGTTGCTGAGGTTGCGTCATGCTCTCGATCAGAACGCCGATTGGCCGGCACATCACGGCGATCGCCGTTCTGATGACGGGCGTGCTCCTGTCTGCAGGCGCATTCTCTGAGGGCGCCGTTGCGGAACAGGCAGGAGTCGCGGAACAGGCCGGAGTTCGGCCTTCATCAGGTCAGGCACCGAACCTTCCCTCAGGCCCGGGCGCATCGCACGAAGAGGACAACCGGACCGAGCGAACCCGCGAAATATTGACGGCGCAAGGGGCCTGGCCCAGCACGGTCGAGCCGTCGCGCAAGGAGTCGGCGACGGGCGAGAAACCAGCGCAGGTCAGAGTTGCGACTGCCGTCAAGACCGAGCGCAAACGCGTCCGCACGCGCGCCCGTATACAGGCCTCCAGCCGTCCGCTCAATTTTTACGATATCCGGCGGGCGATGTGGTTCAACTGAACGTGGCGGCCGTTATAGCCGGGTAGCCTAGAAGCCGATCAACGCCCGGATCAGGCGCATCAGGTCAAATCCCAGGAACTCTTCCGTGAGCTTCACGGCAACGATGCTGACGATCGCAATCGTCGATACGCCCGCGAAGCGGCGCATGGTCCGTCCGATGTCGCGGCCGACGCGGACAGCCACCACCTGATCAGGCAGAACAGTGTCGGCGATGACACCATCCGCGCCAACCGTTCGAGCGCTGGCGATGATTTGCAGATCCGCTCGCGCGGCTTTTAGCGGGCTGATTTGGAAGCGCCACACAGCGACTTCACCCGCCAACCGGCCTGTCGGACCGATGGCTTGATCCCACTGGGTCTCTGGCGAACCGGCTTCGATGGCGTAGGCCGATTTCGTACCGCGCAGCCGCACGCTGATGGCGCGGAAGGCCGTCAATTCGGCGCGTAGTGCGACAGGACGCGGTCCAGCGCCGCCACCAGCGATCGCCGCGCGGGCGACGCGCACCTCGACGACAGTCTTGCTGCCGACGCGCATGCGCTTGGGAATCGTGTGGGAGATCTGAGCCGGTTCGATCGCCGGTGCCCGCGGCGCGTCGATCGGCGGACCACCTGCCGCCTGACCAGACGGGAATGGCCCAGATGGCGTGTGCCGCGACTGAGGTTGGTTTTGCGGATACTGGCCAAACGCCGGCCCGCCAGCCCCCGGCTGCTGGCCTAACAGCTGGCCCAACTGTTGGCCCAACTGTTGGCCATGATGCGGCATGGAAGACGGGCGTGGCGCCGGATCGGACCACGGTGGCACTGGGGTCATGTCGGGCCGATTTTCAGGTCGGCTTTCAGCGCGGTGGGGCCAATCCGGAGGTCCCGGGACGGGCGGCATTGGCGCACGACCGGCAGCCTGTCCGGGTGGGGGCATTCGCGCTTGCGCTGGCTGTTGCGTCGGAACCGGTAAAGGTGGCGGAGCCCAGGTCGGCGTCGGCGCGCGTGCGGCATGGTCTAGGGGCGCAAGCTGAGGCGCCTCCGCGATTGCCGCAGCAACTGCGCCGTTCGCGCCTTGCGATTGCAGTATCCGAACCGGCTGCGGGTTGCCAGACGCGTCCATTGCGGCAGGGAAGGCCGGCGGCTCTTCAGTCGCCACGGCGGGCGAAAGAACCGGCGTCTCGGCCCTTGCTTGCATTGGTTGCTGGTCGCTGTCGGCGGACGGAAGTGCGCGCGGCAGAGCAGGCGGGCCAGCCGGAGCAGACTTTGCGCCGGCAGCCGGCTGCACGACCGGCTCCAGGCGTTGGTCCGGGCCGGGCGCGGAGTTTTGCTCGGCATGTGGTCCTTCCCGCGCCTCTATGTTCGCCTCTCTGGGAGACACTGCACGCGCTTCCGACCGTGTTTCCGGACGAGGCACCACTACCGGCTCCGGGCGCGGCGCCGGTGTGCGCCGTTCCACGCGATCACGAGCGGCCGCCAGGATATCCTCGGCATTCGCGCCATTTCGAGAGGCAACGGTCGGTTGCAAAGGCTCGCTTCTGACGGTCGCGGACGCTGCGGTGGGGGACGGCGCCGCGGCGCGCTGCAAAACCCTGATCGCCTCCTCGAACGTCAGGCCTTGGGCATTGAGGAAGCTCGCCGCCATGCTGCGGCCGTCGCCAACCAGCGCCGCCAGGACGATCGCACCGTCAATCTTGGCGCGGCGGCCTTGTTTCGCAGCGAGCGTGGCGTATTTCAGAATTTCGGCCAACTGCGGCGAGACCACAGGTTGCGTCGGGCCGGGCGACCGGTCGGCGAGATTGCCAAGATAGTCGGCCACATCGTGGCGCAATCGGCCGATGTCTACACGCGAAGATTGCAGGACAAGGGCGGCATCGTCATCCTCGCTCAGCGCGAGAAGCAGATGCTCCACGGTGACCTGATTATGGGATTGGCCACTGGCGTAGTCCCGGGCGCGCATCAATGTCGCCTGGAGGGCCGGCGACATCGGTGTCCGGCCAAGTTCCTCAGCGATTGCTTGCGCCATACCTTACGAAGCCCCCAACCCAGCCAAACATCAATGCGGAGAATAGCATGTCATGTGCCCCACATGCTTGATTCTGAGCGCTGTTGTCCCTGGTATCTCTGCATCACGGCGGAACTTTAGCGGAAGCTGTGCTCGAAAACACGTGCGCTACAGCAGAAGCAGTCCTACGGGCGTGCCGCTTGACAATCCCGGCCAAGGTGCCAACCCTCCCGCCACCTCATCAACACGCGGCCAATCGACCGCGACCAACGTCCGCAAGCTCCTGGAGGCCTAAAATATGAGCACCCCTGAGATCAAAACTCTCGCTGCCCTGGGCAAGCCCGGCCGTGGCCGCATCTACAACGACGTGACGGAGACGATTGCCAATACGCCGCTGGTGCGTCTGTCGCGCTTGACGCAGGCCGCGAACGCCAAGGCCGAAATTCTGCTGAAACTGGAGTTTTTCAACCCGCTATCGTCGATCAAGGACCGCATCGGCGTTGCCATGATCGATACTCTGGAGGCGCAGGGCCGCCTCAAGCCCGGCACGGTGCTGGTGGAGCCGACATCAGGCAATACAGGCATTGGCCTCGCCTTCGTGGCGGCAGCGCGGCGCATCCGGCTCATTCTGGTGATGCCCGACAGCATGTCGATCGAGCGTCGCCAGATGTTGAAATATCTCGGCGCTGAGCTCGAATTGACACCGCGCGCGCTGGGCATAAAGGGCGCAATTGCGCGCGCCGAGGAGATCATCAAGTCGCTGCCTGACGCGATCATGCCGGCGCAATTCGACAATCCCGCCAATCCGCTGATCCAC
>JANXRM010000246.1 GCA_025353015.1 Hyphomicrobiales bacterium | reverse complement strand
CGCTGAGCCGAACTTGAACTCGATGCCGGCTTTCTCCTTGCTAATGAGACCCATCTCGTAGAGTTCCATGGCCGCGCCGACGGTGGCGCCGAATGAGATGGGATCGAAACCCTGCTCGTTACAGACGAAGTTGGCGAACGTCAGCGCTTCGAGATCGGAGACGCCAGTCGCCGCACCCAAGGCCCAGGCGGCTTCGTATTCGAGACCGCCCGAGGCATGCCAGTACTGCGGCTTGTTCTGGATCGAGAAGTGCTTTTCGTCGATTTTGGATATTCGTCCGCAGGCGATCGTGCAGCCGAAGCAGGCCTGATTGGTCAGTAGATTTTTTTTGCCGTCGCTCTTCCGCGGCGTCGCCATGGCTTCCGCCGAAATGGCGTGGGCGCCGTCGAACTGGATGTCGCGCGCATTCCGCGTCGGCAGGGCGCCCGCTTCGTTGATGACGTTCATCAGGACTTGTGTGCCGTAGGTCGGCAGGCCCTGGCCGGTGACGGCATTGCTGGCGAGCACCTTCTTGCCAGCGTTGGTCGAGGCCATGAACGCTTTGAAGTCGCGCACCTTGACGCCACCCGTGCCACGCACGGCAACGGCCTTGAGGTTTTTCGAGCCCATGACCGCGCCGACGCCGGAGCGGCCCGCTGCCCGGTGCAGATCGTTGACGATGGCGGAATAGAGCACCTGCTTTTCACCGGATATGCCGATGGCGGCGATGTGCATCATCGGGTCCTGGTGCTTGGACTTGATCAGCGCGTCCACATCCCAAACCGACTTGCCCCAGTAGCCGGCCGCGTCGTGCAGCTCGGCCTTGTCGTCGAAAACGGTGAGATAGACGGGCTTCGCTGCCTTACCTTCGAAAATGATCATGTCCCAGCCCGCGAACTTCAATTCCGCGCCGAAATAGCCGCCGGAATTCGAGCAGGCGATGGCGCCCGTCAACGGACCTTTGGTGATCACGGAGTAGCGGCCGCCCGTGGATGCGGGCGTCCCCGTTAGCGGTCCGGTCGCCATGATCAGCTTGTTGGCTGGACCCAGCGGGTCGCATTTGGCGTCGATTTCTTCGACCAGATATTTCGAGGCGAGGCCGCGCTGGCCGATGTACTTCTTCGCCCAATCCAGCTTAAGCGGCTCGGATTTGCACGTGCCCTTGGTCAGGTCGACCCGCAGGATCTTGCCCGTATAGCCCATGGCCGTTCTCCAATCTTATGCTGTCTGCCAGCGAATTAGTGACCCGTTGGCGTTTTGATTTGGCGGTCGGTGTTACCGGCGTCGGTTTTCTTCGCCCAAAGCTGCATCTTGGCAAAACCAGATTGCTCGACGTCCTGGTAGGTGATGGCGCTGGTTGGGCACGCCTCGGCGCAGGCGGGTTTGCCCTGGCAGAGATCGCACTTGATCACCTTGCCGGTGGAGGCGTTGTAATTGATCGTGCCGAACGGGCAGGCGATCGTGCACACCTTGCATCCGACGCAGAGGTTCTCGTGCACGACCTTGACGCCCGACGCGTCCGTGGTGATGGCGTTGACGGGGCAGGCTTGCTGGCACCAGGCTTCCGAGCATTGCGTGCAGGTATACGGAACGAAGCGGGCGTCCTGGTGGAAATCGAAGACGCGGATGCGCGACTTGGATGGATTGAAGACGCCCTCGTTCTCGTAGGAGCACGCCATCTCGCACTGCTTGCATCCCGTGCATTTGCCGGGATCGATGACCAGGGCCTTCTGCATCGTTATCTCCTCCACGAGCGCCGCTGCGGCAGCCGTATTTGCGGACGCGCCAGCATTGCGTTCAAGCTTAGGCGGGTCCGTCACAGCTGCAAGAAAAAAATGCAGACGTGTGCCGGGTCGTGCGGGTTGATCGTAGTTACGCGGAACGTTCGAACCCGAAACAATATCTCGTTTCCTGGCGAGGCCAATGACGGCAGTTGGGGCAACTGGTACTGAAGCCCGCGCAATTCTTGGCTCCAGTCCGCAATAAGCCCCAGTACGCATTGGCGATGCACATGCCGAGAGCCTCACCCGATGTGGTGAGGCGTGTTCGTCCCCGCTCCCAATTGTCCGCCCTTCGCTGGGAGTGGGAGACGCGATTCAATCTAGCTCGTTGCCGTCCATGCCAGAATTCTTGCGCACTTTCGGTAGCATCTGGCGGAAGAGGCGGCCGGCCTCGCGTGGGGTCTCGACGGGGGCGACCTCGGCACCGCGGCGCCAGCCTTCGCAGATGGCGATACGGCCGAAGCCCGCTTGGAAGACGCGGCCGGTGATGTCCTTCGCCTCCTCGCTGGCGAGATAAACGACCGTTGGCGACACCCACTTCGGGTCACGAGCCGCAAGCTGCTCGGGCGTCAATTCGCGCAGGCCTTCGGTCATGCGGGTTTGCGCCGAGGGCGAGAGCGCGTTGACCGTGACGCCGAAGCGGCGCAACTCGCGGGCAGCGATCACCGTGAAGGCGGCGATGCCGGCTTTGGCCGCGCCATAGTTGGTCTGCCCGACGTTGCCGTAGATGCCGGATGTGGAACTCGTGTTGATGATGGCCGCGTTGACGGGACCGCCGATCTCCTTGGATTTCTCGCGCCAGTAGGCAGCGGCGTGCCGGGCCGGCGCGAACGTGCCTTTGAGGTGGACCTGGATGCAGCTGTCCCACTCATCCTCGGACATGTTGACGAGCATGCGGTCGCGGAGAATGCCGGCGTTGTTGATCAGCACGTCGAGCTTTCCGAAGTGCTTGACGGCTTGGTCGATCATGTTCTTGGCGCCGTTCCAGCTCGAGACATCATCGCCGTTGACGATGGCGTCGCCACCCATCTTCTTGATCTCGGCCACCGTTTGCGCGGCAAACGAGTCATCACGGCCTTTGCCGTCGACATTGGCGCCGATGTCATTGACGACGACTTTGGCGCCTTCTTTGGCAAGCAGCAGGGAATGCTGACGGCCGAGGCCGCGCCCCGCACCCGTGACGATTGCAACGCGGCCTTCGCATAGCCCAACCATGGTGGTTCCTCCGGTTTGTCGATTGTTTCCGGACGACAGTCTGCGACGGCGGAAAACGGCACGCAACCGAGGATATGCTCAGGAGGAGAGGCCCAGGGCGATGCCCAGATGCCACAGCGTTATGCACATGCGACAGAAGTGTCATAGCGGCGAGCGCGTGCTTCGGCCATTCTGGGGCACGTCTCGCTCAGTTGGAGGAACGCAATGCTTCGCACACTTCTCGCCCTTGTCCTGTCCATCATCCTGTCCGCATCAGTTGCCGTGCCTGCTACCTTTGCGCAGGCGCCGGAAGCTGCAAAGACTGCCAAAGCGGCGCCGGCCAAAAAGACCGCGGCGACCAAGACGGCGACCACGAAGCTGGCGCCCGGCCAAAAGCTCTGCAAATCGAAGCAGCCGGCCGGAACCACCAAGACCTGGACGTGCGGTAACGATCAGCCCTGCTGCGTCAATCACTCGATGAACCTCTACACCTGCGGCTCGCAGCTGCTGAAGTGCTTCTGATACGCTTGCTGGACTTGGCTCTCCGATAGGGGCCATCGCGAGCGCTATTGAAAAGCCCGGACGAGCGATCGTCCGGGCTTTGTCGACTCCTGGCAAGACGAAATAAGTGCGCCGCGTCGGGGCGAACCGGCTACTTCTTCATCTCGTCTTTCATCATGCCGTCTTTCATCGGCATGGCGTCCTTCATGGGCTCTTTCATGCCGTCTTTCATCGGCATGGCATCCTTCATGGGCTCTTTCATGCCGTCCTTCATCGGCATTGCGTCCTTCATGGGTTCCTTCATGCCATCCTTCATCGGCATGGCATCCTTCATTGGTGCTTTTTCCTGGGCGGAGGCCGGCGCGATGGCGAAGGCGAGGAGGAGTGCGCTACCCGTCAGCAGTGATTTTATCATTGTTTTTTCCTGGGTTTTAGCTTGGCGTGACGCCAAACCGATAGCATCGCTGCAGGGCCAGCCGTTCTCACTTCGGATGAACATGCTGTGAGACGGCGTGAAGCGGGCATCGCGCCGGTTTGGACACAAGCCGACAAACAAAAAACACCCCGCCAGATTTCTCTGCCAGGGTGCTGCTTTCTGGGTGAAAGCGTGCCGCGTGCGCTTACTTCTTGGCGCCGTCGGCCGGCTTGACGTCGGCAGGCTTCGTCGCAGCGGGAGCCGCAACAGCCGGCGTGGTTGCCTTCGGAGCTTCAACAGCCTTCGGCGTCTCAGCAGGCTTCGCGACTGCGGGAGCAGCAACCACCGGCGTGGTCGCCTTCGGAGCTTCGACGGCCTTCGGCGTCTCGACTGGCTTCGTTGCGGCCGGGGCGGTGACCGGCGTAGCGGCCGGCGTCACAGCGGGAGTAGCAGCTTTCGGGGCCTCGACCTTGACAGCCGGGGCTGGCGTTGCGCCGCCGGTCGTTGCCTTCGAGTCCTGAGCGAAAGCTGGGAACGCCAGCGCGACAGTGATGGCGGCGGCGGTGAGCAGCTTGATGGTCATGGAATTTCATCCTGGTGTTTGTTGCCAGCCTCGTCGTGGAGGCATGCGAAACATAAAGCACCAGAATTGGGGCGTGGTTTCGTCGCCACGCTTAACGGGACATAAAGGCCACATTCATGTCCGGTTCACCTGCAGGGATCATGGGGCGAAACAAATAAAAAATGCGCCGCTATCACGACCTGTGACAACGGCGCATCGGCTCGTGAATGTGCCGAAGACCCCTTTGGCTGCCTTGATATTCATATCAGCTTTGGCACTTTCTGTCGGGCTGTCTATCGGTCTACCGCTATGGGATGGCATGAATGGACTGTTCCCTGCGGTATTTGCCG
>JANXRM010000011.1 GCA_025353015.1 Hyphomicrobiales bacterium | reverse complement strand
CGCCGACCATGGTTTCACCCTGATCGTCGGGCGGATCGAGGACGAGACCAGCCACGCCAAGCTGATGGGCTTTGGCGTGCTGTTCGGGCAAGGCACCTTCTTCGGCGGCGCGCGCCGGGTGCAAGTCGACAGACCGGCCATGCAGCAGCAGGTCGCAGCGGCCTGAGGCGGCGTCCTGGATGCCGTCGGCTTGGTGGGCGTGCGATGCTCGCTCACCATGCCATCCAGCAGAGAGCACCGCGAATTCAACGGCGCCATCGAGGCAGCGGCCCACCGCTTACGATATAGACGCCAGCCGAAATCAAACTTATCGCTGCCCAGTCGGTTGACGTTGGCCATTCGCCAAGGATCGGGATGCCGAGTAACGCGGTCAGGGCAGGGCACAGTGCGGCGAAGGCCGCGCCACTCGAAGCGCCGAGGATTCCGACTGCGCGGCCATAGAGCAGCAAAGAGACGATCGCGGTCAGCACGCCTTGCACGAATGCCTGAAGGCCTATGTCGCTCCAGGATGCGACGGCGAGTGTCCCTCCTGGCATGAGGCCGAAAATCGGCAGATACAGGAGCATGGAGCCTACTGCGGAAATCGCCGCCGCATGCAAACCATCGAGCCGAGCCCGCCGCATCGCGATCGTGTAAAAGGCCCAAGCCAGTCCGGCGCAGAGGAGGAGTCCGTGCCCGATAGTCTGTGACGATCCCAGCGCACTGCCGGAAGCCTACACGATGGCGAGTACGCCCGGTACGATGAGAGCGAAACCAAGCCGACCATTCGCCAGGAGCGACCCCCCATGAAAATTCAAGGCGCCGTTCTCTACGAGCAGGGTTTGCCGCGGCCCTATGCCAGCAGCCATCCCTTGCACATCGAGACACTGGATCTCGAGGGGCCGCGCGCGGGTGAGGTGCTGGTCAAAGTGCGCTCGGCCGGGCTTTGTCATTCCGATCTCTCGACCATCGAAGGCGCACGCGCACGGCCGCTGCCGACGGTCATCGGCCACGAAGGCGCCGGTGAGATCGTCGCGCTGGGTGCGGGTGTCACCGATATCGCGGTCGGTGACCACGTGGTCTTCATTTTTGCGCCGAGCTGCGGCACCTGCCGCCAGTGCGTCAGCGGCCGGTTGAACCTCTGCACGCATTTTAACGCCGCCAAGCAGAGGGGCGATCTGGCGACCGGCGGCCGCCGCCTGAAATTGAATGGGAAGGACGTCGCGCATTACGCCGGTCTTTCCTGCTTCGCCGATCACGCCGTCGTTCCCTGCAATTCAGTCCAGAAGATCCCGAAGGACGTGCCGTTTGAGGATGCGGCGTTGTTTGGCTGCGCTGTCGTCACGGGCGTCGGCGCGGCCGTCAATACCGCCGCGACCAAGCCCGGTGATGTCGTCGCGGTTGTCGGCCTCGGCGGCGTCGGCCTGTCATGCCTGTTGGGTTCCATCGTGGCAGGGGCCGGCCGCATCATCGCGGTCGATGTGCACGACGACAAGCTGGCGCTCGCCCGGCAGCTTGGCGCCACCGATACATTCAACGCGCGCGATGCCGATTGCATCGAGCGCATCATCAAGGCGACCGACGGCGGCGTCGACACCGCGTTCGAGATGGCTGGCACCGTCAAGGCCATGGAGCTGGCCTATAAGATCACCGTGCGCGGCGGCCAAACCGTCTCCGCGGGCCTTTCACCCGTGTCGGCCCAATTCACAATTCCGCACTACGCTATGGTCCAGGACGGGCGCCGGGTATTGGGCAGCTACATGGGCGGTTGTGTCATCGCCCGCGACGTGCCGCGCTACATCCAACTCTACAAGGACCGCAAGCTCCCGGTCGATCGGCTACGCAGCGCCCGCATTCGCCTCGACGAGGTCAACGAAGGCTTCGACCGGCTGGCGGACGCCACCGTCGTGCGCCAGGTCATCATGTTCGAGTGAGGCCTTTTCCCCGGACCCCCGCGGGATCTGCTACACTGGCGGCAAGACGCATTCCGAACTCGTTAGGACCGCCGCCGATGTCGCTCGCCGTTTATGGTTGGACTGAGGAGCGGCGGCGCGCATTCGCGGCGTTTCAGGCTGACGGTCTGGCACCGGGCCGGGTCGTTGGCGAGCATCGCACGCATTATCAGGTGGCGACGGACAACGGCGAGCTGTCCGCCGTGACGCCGGGGCGCGTGCGCAACGCGGCCCATCTGCGCTCGGAGTTGCCAGGTGTCGGCGATTTCGTGGCGGTGCGCCCCGCACCCGGCGAAGGCAACGCCACCATCGAGGCCGTGCTGCCACGGTCGAGCGCGCTGATCCGCAAGGCGTCGGGCAAGGAAACACCGCAACTGTTGGCTGCCAACGTCGATGTCGCATTCATCGTCACGGGCCTCGACGGAGATTACAATCTGGCGCGCATCCAGCGCTTTCTGACACTGGTGCGCGAAAGTGGCGCCCGGCCTGTCATCGTCGCCAACAAGGCGGATCTGGCTGGGAATGCAGCTGACATCGTCGCCGAGCTGACGGCCGCGGCGCCTGGCGTGGCGGTGCATGTGACCGGTGCTCGCGCCGGTTCGGGACTTGGCGAACTCGTGCCATACTTCGACGGCAATCGTACGATCGTCCTGATTGGCTCGTCGGGGGTCGGCAAGTCGACGATGATCAATCAGTTCCTGGGGCGCGCCGCCCAGGAAACGCAGGAGGTTCGCGGGCACGACAGCCGCGGCCGCCATACGACGACGCATCGCCAGATGTTTCTGCGGGCAGGTGGTGGCGCCATCATCGATACGCCCGGGATGCGCGGCCTCGAGGTGTGGAGCGCCAGCGAGGCTAGCGCGCCTGATTTCAGCGACATCGAAGCCTTGGCGACCGACTGCAAATTCCGCAATTGCGGCCACAAGAGCGAGCCCGGCTGTGCAGTGCGCATGGCCGTTGCTGCTGGCGAATTGGATGCCGGACGCCTATCGGCCTATAGCGCCAGCGGCCGCCGCTGAGCGCAGGGGCGGAAAAAAAACCAATCGGAGGCTCACCTGACAACCGTCAGGTGATTGTCCCAGGCCGCCACGATCCCAGGCGCGTGGAGTTGCCGGCTGGTCGCCGCCGTTCCAGATGCAGCCGTGACGGATGTGGCTGGCATTGTCGCAACGGGACCGTTGCCGCTGGTCAGGATGAAGGTCCCGCCCGCATCCCCACCCGACGTCCCGGCAGCGGCACCGAACACGTTGTCCAACGTGGCGTGCTTCACGTAGCGCCCGCTTGTCATGTCGATGGCGACGGCGAGCCCGCCAAACGGCGCCGTGATGATGCCGGTCTCGCCATGAGTATCAACCGCGACCGAGGCCACGTAATTGCGCATGGCCAACTGTACGTTGCCGGGCATGTCCAGGAGGGCGATGCGTCCGCCCCGGCGATGGCGGCCGACGATCGCCTGCGTCTGCCAACGAGGCCCGCGGAACTGGCAGCCGAACAGCACGGTATCGCGAACGCCCACACTCAAATGCCGGATCGACAACTGGTGCAGCGCGCCCGGTAACTCTTGCCGCTCCATGAGGTCGCCCGTTGCCGTATCGATGTAGGCGAGGTTTGGTTGCATGGTGGCGAGGTTCAACTCGCGGCGCGGGTCGGCCGGGTGCGTCTTGATCCCGCCGTTGGCGACGACCAGCGTGCGGCCGTCGCCGAGGAGCTCCAGATCGTGCGGATCGATGCCGCCTGATGGGAATTCGCCGATTTGGCGGTAGCGGGCCGCGGCATCGCGCACGCCGATGACGCCCTGACCGGCGTCGAAGTCGTTCTCCGTTGTGTAAAGCAAGCGGCCGTCGCGGGAGAAAACGCCGTGGCCGTGGAAATGACGATCATTGCGGCTGGTGAACCAGAGCGGCCCGCGCGGCGGATCGCCAGAACTTTCGCCAACACTTTCACGAGCGTCGACGACGACGGCGAAGTTGCCGGGCTGGCGGGCAAAGGCGATGCAGTCCTGCGAGGCCACACCCTCCCGACGCGGCTGAACGGCAATGTCGTGACCGCGCTCGGGCAAAATTACGCTCCGCACGGCGCGCCCGGTTTCCGGGTCGAAGACGACGGCGGAGAACCGTCCTTGGCGGTCCTTGGCGCAGGCGGCAAAGAGTTGGGCCTCGACCTGTCCGACGCCGAGAACCCGCGCGGGCAGCGTCAATCCAGCGAGACCAATGGCACCGGCGAAAAGGCGGCGGCGATCAATCCCCGTCATCGGCCGTGAACCCTAAGACCATGCCAGCGGCGTTCGCCATCTGCTCGTTGCCGGCAGCGGCCGTGGCCAATGGCTCACGCATGCTCGTCAGCTTGGCGGCGGCCTCCTTGTCGTTGAAGACGGTCGCGCCTGCAGGCTCTAGGTCTCGGCCGATTTTGATGGCGTTCTGCAACTCGGTCTTGATCAGCGCGGCAGTCTCTTTTTCCGTGACTGCAAGCCGCTCGGCGAGTCCGCCCTTTTCGACGAGATCGAGCACCCCTTCGGCGTTGGCGACGATGGTCGCAAGGCCTAGGCCGCTGACGTCGAACGGTGGTTTCGATTTTGGCGCGAAGGTACCGGTGACGCTGGTTTTCTTCAGGCCGAGCGCTGGCAGGAGCTTGCCGTCACGTGCATTGCTGATGCCATTGCGGAACGCGGTCAGCAATTCGGCCGTCGGGCCGGTGCTGGTCTTGAAGAGTGGGTTATCGTCGCTGGGCTTCAACCAGAGAGCCGAATAGCTTCCGTCCTTCCCCCACGCGGTGGCGACGTCGGTGGCAATCTGGGCCATGTTCTGGGCGATGGTGGCGGCATAGCCGCACGCGAATGTGGCTTCAGGCGTGGCGGCCAGATAGCTGTCCGCCGGCTTCGCATAGAGCAGCACCTCCAGTGCCGTAAAACCCTGCACGGCGACGCTTTTTTGCTGCAGTTCAGCAACCGTCAGCGCGGTCGGGTCCTGTTTGCCGAGGATCTGCTGCACTTGCCGCTCGCCGATCTTCTGCCGGTCGGGGAAGAACATGATCCGCTCGTTTCGGTTATTCTCCAGAATGGGCCCGAACTTCAGATGTTCGACGCGCGACCACGCCAGCACCGCATTGCGAAAGGCGGCCTTGACCTGGTCGGCGGCCTTGACGTCGTGCGCCTTGCAGGCGGTCTCCAGGGCCGATTTGAGCTGGCCGGTCGTGGTCTTGAAGGCGTCGTACCCCGGGCGGATGTGGTTTTCTAGCGCCTGTACCGCCAAGCCCTCGTGGTCGAACCCGGCGCGTGCCGGCAGCGCTCCGGTGACGACAACGGACATCAGCGCTGCTGCGACGGCGAAAGGGAATGTGCTTCGGCGGGACCTGATCGGAAGTGGCTCGTTCAGATGGGACATTACGCAAGACATCCACTGGGCCATGAACGTACGTCCTTCTCAAAGCGATTTGACGAACTTCAATAATGCTTGGCGGTCTGCCCGCGACAGCGCGGCATAGGCATCGCGCGCCTTTAGGGCTGCGCCCGCGTGCCACAAGATGGCTTCCTGGATATCGCCCGCGCGCCCGTCGTGCAAGAACGACGCGCGGTCACCAGCGGTCAGGGTCATACTGAGGCCCCAAAGCGGCGCCGTGCGCCAGGAGCGGCCATCGGCATCGCCTTCCGGGCGGTGATCGGCGAGGCCCTCGCCCATGTCGTGCAGCAGCAGGTCGGAATAGGGCCAGATGCGCTGGGCGCTGAGCTCGGGCAGGCGGGCGTCGGCGCTGGTGGTAAAGCTCGGACGATGGCAGGCGGCGCAACCAATGTCGTGGAACAGCGCTTTGCCGTGCAGCACGTCCGGTTGGCGCGCATCGGGTCGTGCGGGAACAGCGAGTTGGCGCAAATAGGTGGTCACGAGGTCAAGCAGCACGTCGGCCACCTCGTGTGGCTTGCCCGGATATCCTGGGGTGGCGGCTTGGCCGTTGGGGGCCCCGAGACAGAGCGCCTGCGCAACCGTGCAATCACCCGAGGGCTTTGGCACGATCGCATTCGAAAGCCCCATGTCCACGGCAAAGGCCTCCGCAGCTTGCTGACGCAGCGTCGGAGATCCAGCCTTCCAGCCGAAGCGCCCGAGAGTGGCCTTTCCGGCTTCTACTGACCAGACCGTGTTGGCCCGGCCGCTGATCCCTTCGCCAGTGCGGTCGCGGCGATCGGCCCAGGAGAGAATGTCGTCCGAAGCAATTGCCTCGAGCAACCCGAGCCCAAGGAGCTGTGGCGCAAGACGCGGTGACACCAGGGTGGCGGGATCGAACGGCTCATACCCTGGCGCGGCGACGCGATACGTTGGCGCCCGCAACTCAACTTTTTCGCCATCGCCAAGAACAATGGTTTGTGCCGCGTACGTCACCGCCAGTTGGCCCTCGCGGGCGTGACCTTGGATCGCCGTCGTCTGCAGCTGCACGCCATAGACGGGCTCGCCGATGACGGTCGCCCGATGCGTGGCAAGCAGCACGCGTTCGGCCTCCGTGCGCGGCGGCACGGACAAGCGCAGAACGAGCGCTGGGTGGGGGACACCAAGCCGCTGCGATCGTGGTGCAAGCCCGCGGCCTGCCTGGGGATGGCACTGCTCGCAGGAGCGGGCATTATAGAGTGGCCCAAGGCCCGACGAGGACGACGTCGACGCGGGCGCCGAAACCCAGATCTTGCGGAACACCGCGCCACCGGCGGCGAAGTCTGCGCCGATGCCACCGGCCATGGCCACTGGAAAGCGCGCGAGGGTCCGGGCATCAGCCGATAGCGCCGTCAATGCGCCGCCGGGCCGGTCCTCGCCGGCTTCAAAAGCGGCAAGGAGACGAGCGCGGTCCGTGGCGACGGCACTACGTTCACCCGGCCGCTCTTCGGCCCAAGGCTGCGCCAGCATCAAAAAGACGAGTATGCCAAACGTCAGCAAAGCGACGGCGAGAAGCCCAAACAACATCGTCGCCGCGATGAAGCCGCAACTCCGCCCATACGCGGCGCTCAGGTGCCGGAGGTCGTATCGGACACTGCATAATGGGAAACGCTGCATGCTCGGCTACGTTGATTACCGCTTCTTGACGGCGCCCGGGTCCTTCAGGCTCTCGGAGTCCAGCACTTTGAGATCCTTGAGATCGAGCGCGGTGACGGCCTGTTTGAAGGCCGTGGTCTGCGCCAATAAACCGTCGATGCCGGCCTGGACGAGCGCGTTGCCCTCCTTGTTGCCTTCCGCGATCATCTGATCGAACGCCATGCCTTGGTTGCCCTTGTCGGTGATGGCTTTCATCCGCGCGACGGTTTCAGCAATCGCTTTCTGCACAGCAGCGTCGGCAGCGGGTGCCTTCGCTTTGACGATGTCGGACACGCTCGGCCCCGCGACCATGGTTCCGTCGGTCCGCTTGTAGCGGCCGAGGTAGACGTTCTGAATGCCGAGTGCATCGTAGTAATGGGTATTGTGCGTGTTGTCG
>JANXRM010000002.1 GCA_025353015.1 Hyphomicrobiales bacterium | reverse complement strand
GCGGCGCAGCCCCGCCTGAACCCCTTGCAGCGCGCCATTGCCAAAGATGCCGACCGCATCAAGGCGGCCAGCCTGACCGACGTCCCCGTGCTGCTCATAAAACTCGATGAGCTGGCCCGTTTGACCGACGAGCTGCCCGTTTTCAATGCCATGGTCGGCAACAACGCCGTGAGAGCGTTACCACCCGCCGCGTCGGCGTCATCTGCCAGAGCAGTTGCACTTGCGCTTCGGTCAGGGCGGTGCCGAGTGGCGCGACTGTTTCCCCGAAGCCTGCTTCCGCCAGTGCGATGACGTCCATATAGCCTTCGACCGCGATCACCCGGGCCCGATTGAACGCCAACGGCCGCGCACGGTGCGCATTGAACAGTACGCCGCCCTTATGGAACAGCGGCGTTTCCGGCGAATTCAGGTATTTGGCCGGCGCGGCGGCGTCGAGCGCGCGGCCTCCAAATGCGATCGTACGGCCCTTGGCGTCCTGGATCGGGAACATCACCCGGTTGCGGAACCGGTCATAGGGCGTTGGGATATCGTCGCCTGAGATCAGCATGCCTGATGCGGCCATATCCTGGGCCGTGAACCCCTGTTTGCCCAAGTACTCCTTCAGCACCGAACGACCGTTAGGGGCAAACCCCAGCCGAAACGCGTCAATCGTCTCCCGCTGCAGGCCGCGCTTCTCGATATAGCGCCGGGCTTCCTGGCCGGAGGGCGCACGCAACTGCTCCTCGAAGAACTTGACGGATACCTCTAGCAGCGCCAGCAGCCGCGTCCTCTCGTCCTGGCGTTGCTCGAAGGCGGGATCGCGCGCTTCCGGCTTCGGCAGGGTGACGCCGGCCTCGCCCGCCAGCCGTTCGACCGCCTCCAAGAACGACAAGCCCTCCGTCTCCATGACGAAACGGAAAATATCGCCATGCGAGCCCGACGCGAAGCAGTGATAGAACCCCTTCTGATCGTTGACGAAAAAGGACGGCGACTTCTCGGTCTTGAACGGCGACAGGCCTTTGTACTCGCGGCCGGCCTTTTTCAGCGCAACCTTGCGCGACACCACCTGACTGACCGACAGGCGCGCGCGGATCTCATCCAGGAATTGGGGCGTGAATCGCATGCCCAGAGGTGTACGCGATTCGCACACCACGAACTGATTGCGTGCTGGTTAGCCCCGATATCCACAGGCCTACCGGGCTGATGGGCGCCCTCAAGGTTTCAAGAGCTCTTTCACCATCCCGCTGGCGCGGCCGAAATCCATCTGCCCGGCAAACTTGGCCTTCAAGGCCGCCATGGCTTTGCCCATGTCCTTCGGGCTGGTGACGCCAGTTTCCTTCAGTACGGCCGCAATGGCGGCTTTGGCCTCGGTCTCGCTCATCATTTTCGGCAGGTAGGCCTCGATGACCGCGATCTCCGCCACTTCCTTCGCCGCTAATTCCGGCCGGTTGCCGTTGGTGTATTGCTCGACCGAATCGCGGCGCTGCTTTACCATCTTGGTCATGACCGCAATGATGCCGGCATCGTCGATCGGCCCTTTGGCCGTTGGCTCCATGTCGGCGGCCTTCATGGCTGATATCATCATCCGGATAACCCCGAGACGATCTTTTTCACCGGCCTTGAGCGCCGTTTTCATGTCGTCGGACAGCCGTTGGCGAAGCATGACATCATCTCCTGTTTGAATTGGAGATGTAGGGCTTGGGATTGGTGCCCGCAACCCCGATAGATACGGGGCGTTATGCTCCCCGGCGTTTGACCTGATGCAGCCGATCCACTATGAGCGTGCGCAATGACTTTGGCCTGTTTCGCCTGACGAGCAGGCTCGGGGCCTTTGCCGGCGACACGTCCGCCGCGCGGGAGATCAATATGACAGCCGCAGTGAAATCCGCAGCCGCCAGCGCCTGGACGGAAGCGCCCATGACTGCACGAATCGTGCTGGCAGACGGCTCTGTCATTGCCGGTCGCGGGCTGGGCGCAACTGGGCAGGCCGTTGGCGAGATCTGTTTCAATACCGCGATCACCGGCTACCAGGAAATCCTGACCGACCCCTCCTATGCCGGCCAGATCGTGACGTTTACGTTTCCCCATATCGGCAACGTCGGCGCCAATCCCGACGACAGCGAGACGTCCAATCTTGCCGCACGCACAGGCGTCCGCGGCTGCATCCTGCGCGCAGACGTCACCGAGCCCTCCAACTACCGCTCCGTCGAGACCCTCGACCGCTGGCTCAAAGCGCGGGGCATCATCGCCATTTCGGGAATCGATACCCGGGCTTTGACGGCCCTCATCCGAACAAATGGAATGCCCAACGCCGTGATCGCGCATGAGCCATCGGCCACCTTCGATCTCACCGCACTCAAGAGCACTGCAAAGGCTTGGCCGGGCCTCGACGGCATGGACCTCGTGCCGGAAGTCACCAGCACGCAAGCCTATACCTGGGATCAGCTGCGCTGGGCCTGGGACAAGGGCTACGCAAAGCAAGAAAAGCCGGAATTCCACGTCGTCGCCATCGACTATGGCCTGAAGCGGAACATCCTGCGCTGCCTCGTTTCAGCGGGCTGCCGGGTGACGGTGCTGCCCGCAACCGCGAAGGCCGAAGATGTGCTGGGGCGCAAACCGGACGGGATCTTCCTGTCGAACGGCCCCGGTGATCCCGCGGCGACCGGAAAATACGCGGTTCCCGAAATCAAGAAACTCGTGCAAGCGGGCTTGCCGCTGTTCGGGATTTGCCTTGGCCATCAGATGCTGGGCTTGGCACTGGGCGGGCGGACCACCAAGATGAAACAGGGCCATCACGGCGCCAACCATCCCGTAAAGGATCGCACGACCGCCAAGGTGGAAATCACGTCCATGAACCACGGCTTCGCGGTCGAGACGGCGTCGCTACCCGCCAATGTCGAGGAAACGCACGTGTCGCTGTTCGACGGCACGAACTGCGGCCTCAGGCTCAAGGGCAAGCCGGTGTTCTCGGTCCAGTACCACCCGGAAGCCTCGCCCGGCCCGGAGGACAGCCACTATCTCTTCACCCGCTTCGTCAACATGATGCGCGAGCGCAAGGGCCAGAAGTTGCAGCCGGAGCGGTGACCACAAGAGAAATTCTCAGCACGAATCGCACGCGTCGACCACACCTACCCTTGCCACCGGTTTCAAACCATGGCATCTATGCCCTCTTGGATTGTGTAGGACCGCAAGGCCTGCGCGCGTCTGCCGTTCGTGCTTCATGCCGTGCAATGCACCTGCCGTACGTCATGCATTACCCGCCAGACCGCCTGATACGCACCACATCCGTCAGATAAAGGGAACCGGCTGCCATGGCCCGCGTCACCGTTGAAGATTGTGTCGATAAGGTCACGAACCGCTTCGAGCTCATCCTGTTGGCAGCGCACCGCGCCCGTGCCATTGCCAACGGCTCGGAAATGACCGTCGAGCAGGAGAACGACAAGAATCCGGTCGTCGCCCTTCGCGAAATCGCCGACGCGACCGTATCCCCCGACGACATTCGCGAAGGTCTGATCCACTCGATCCAGAAGAACGTCGAGGTCGACGAGCCGGAGGCCGGTGCTGCTCCGCTGCTGGCCCAGGATCGCCGCGGCCCCCTTCTCGGGCGGGACGAACAAGGCTCCGATAACGTTGTCGACCAGATCACCATGTCGGAAGAGCAATTGCTTCGCGGCATGGAAAGTCTCACCCCGCTGGAGCCGTCATCGAACGGCCCGTCGGGCGGTGGTGGCGGCGGCGGTGGCAGTGGTCGCGGACGCTGAAGTCTGGCTGGACGGTCGGTGACGGAAACAGCCCTCGCCGACTGGACTGCCGGAATGTCCGGGAGTTCGATCTGCTATGATGCGCCTGCACGAACTCGTCGAGCGGGTCCTGAGTTACGATCCCAAGGCGAACGAAGCGCTTCTCAATAAGGCTTACGTCTATGCCATGCGTGCCCATGGCAATCAAAAGCGCGCGTCCGGCGATCCCTACTTTTCCCATCCTCTCGAAGTTGCAGCCATTCTAACCGAGTTGAAGCTCGACGACGCGACGATCGCGACGGCGCTGCTGCATGACGTGATCGAAGACACGGTGGCGACGCGCGCCGAGATCGATCAATTGTTCGGCCAGGAGATCGGCGCTCTGGTCGATGGCCTGACAAAGATCAAAAAACTTGATCTCGTGTCCAAGCAGGCCGAGCAGGCCGAGAACTTCCGCAAGCTTCTGGTCGCCATATCGACCGATATCCGCGTGCTACTCGTCAAGCTTGCCGACCGTTTGCACAACATGCGAACACTCGGGCACAAGAAAGACGAGAGCCGGCGCCGCACCAGCCAAGAAACCCTCGACATCTACGCGCCACTTGCAGGACGCATGGGCATGCAGGCCATGCGCGAGGAGCTGGAAGAGCTGGCCTTCAAATGGCTGCATCCAGAAGCACATCTGGCCGTCATGGATCGGCTCGTCCAACTGCGCAAACGCAATGAAGGGCTGGTCGCCGAGATCAGCCGCGGGCTGCTCGAAAAGCTCGAGGAAGTGCATATTCGGGCCGACGTATCGGGCCGGGAAAAGCGGCCTTATTCCATCTGGCGCAAGATGGAAAACCGGCAGATCTCACTGGAACAATTGTCCGACATCTACGCCTTCCGCGTGACGGTCGAGCACGATGACGATTGCTACCGCGCGCTCGGCGTCGTGCACACCACCTGGCGGGCCGTTCCCGGCCGCTTCAAGGATTACATCTCGACGCCGAAGCAGAACGGCTATCAATCAGTCCACACGACCGTCGTCGGCCCCCGCCATCAGCGCGTCGAGTTGCAGATCCGCACGGCCGCCATGCACCGGGTTGCCGAGCTGGGTGTCGCGGCCCACGCCCTTTACAAGGACAACAAGCTGGCGCTGCCCGTGCCCACCACGACGAACGGCAGTGCCAGCATCGTAGCCGCCAGTTCCGGATCGGCTGCCGGCAAGCCCGGATCGAAGGACCCGCGCGACGGCGGGCCCTATATGTGGCTCCGGCATCTCGTGGGAACCTTGCTGCAGGGCGACAACTCGGAAGAGTTCCTGGAGCACACGAAGCTCGAGCTGTTTCAGGACCAGGTCTTCTGCTTCACGCCCAAAGGCCGGCTGATCGCGTTGCCGCGCGGCGCGACACCGATCGATTTCGCTTATGCCGTGCACACCGACGTTGGCAACCATTGCGTCGGCGTCAATGTCAACGGACGGCATGTGCCGTTGGCGACGCAACTGCGCAACGGCGACGAAGTCCAGATCATCACGTCCGACAGCCAGACGCCGCAGGCCGCCTGGGAGCGTGTGGCTGTTACCGGCAAGGCGCGCTCAGCCATCCGGCGGGTGGCTCGCGATGCGCTACGCCGCCAATACGTCGAGCTGGGACGCCGCTTGTTGGTCTCGGCTTTCGCCAAGATGGGGCAGGACTACACCGACGAGCGCCTGCGCAAATCGTTGTCCCGACTGACGCAAAAAACCGTCGAAGATGTCCATGCAGCCCTCGGGCGCAGCGAGCTGCCGATCGCCGACGTCGTCCGCGCCATCGATGCCGATGCCATGCCCCAAAAGACGGGTGCGGCCGCCCGCTCGCGCAATCGCTATGAACGCGGAGGCACCGACGACGGTTGGTTCAATCTCTCGAAAGTCATGGGTTTGAAATTCCGCTGGCTCGGCGGTGGCGCGGCGAATGGCCAGGCATCCGAGCCTTCAGTGCCGATCCGCGGCCTTCGCAACGACATTCCCGTGTCCTTCGAGCGCGGGGGCGCTGTTCCCGGAGACCGTATCGTCGGCGTGCTGATGCCCGGCGGTGGCATCCGCGTGTTCCAGATCCACTCACCCGCCTTGAAGGACCACGAGCACGACCGCTGGATCGATGTGACATGGGACATCTCGCCTGAGGCCCCGGAACGCTTCCCAGCCCATTTGACCGTCACGCTGCTCAACGAACCGGGGACGCTCGCCCAGATCGCGCAGGTGATCGGCGAGCAGGACGGCAATATTGACAATCTGCGCATGGTTCGGCACGGCGGCGACTTCACGGAAATGCACGTCGCGCTTGAAGTCTTCGATCTCCAGCATTTGACGCGCATCATCAGCGGTTTGAAGGGCAAGCCCGTCGTCAATAAGGTCGAACGGACATTCGACTGACCCTTTGTCGCCTTACGAACGGACAAAGTTTTGCAGGCAGGGGGCAACCGAAACTACGAGCCGAAAGGGCGTTGGCCAACCAATTCCAGTCGAGTAGACTAGCGGCAAACGCCGGACCTAACAATCGGTCGTCGGATCTCACCTTCACGAGGCGTACCTCGCCATGGCAGACCAAATTCACATTGAATTCACACGGTTTTCTGCGTTCTACAGCCCGCTTATCGCGACGATAGCCGGTGGTTTCCTCCGCGATGAAGGGTTCGAACCGACCTATTCGGTGTCGAAGCCTGGAACATCGGCCATCGAAGGCCTGCACAGCGGGTCGGTTCAAGTCGCCCAGTCGGCGCCAAGCCAGGCCTTCGCCCAACTCGAAAAACACCAGCGGCCGACTGTCGCCCATTTCGCGCAGATAAACGAGATGGACGGTTTCTTTCTCACCGGCCGCAAGCCCGAACCCGCCTTCAAGTGGGCGAACCTGCGCGGCAAGAAGGTGCTGATCGATCATGGCGGACAACCCCTCGCCATGTTCAAGTACGCCTGCATGAAGCGTGGCTTGATCTTCGCCGATATCGTCGCCGTGAACGTGCCTTCAGCCGAGATGGAAAAGGCCTTCAGGCAGGGCGAAGGCGACTATATCCACCTGCAGGGGCCACATCCCCAGCAGCTCGAGTTCGATAAGACTGGCCACATCGTGGCGTCTTGTGGCGCAGCCATCGGCCCTTGCGCGTTCTCGAGTCTGGTTGCCACGCGCGATTGGCTGATTACACCCCAAGCCAAGCGGTTCATGCGGGCCTATCGCAAGGCCCGCGCCTTCGTGATCCAAACGCCAGCCGTCGAAGTTGCCAAGATCGAGGCGCCTTTTTTCCCAGCCATCGCCCCAGCCGTGTTGGCCAAAACCATCGGCGCCTATCAGAAACTCGGCAATTGGACACCGCACGTCGAGATTACCAAACCCGCCTGGGAAGCCGTCAACGAGATCTTCCTACATTCCAAGCTGATCACACGCCGCCACCGCTACGAGGACGCGATCACTCAGCCGCCCGCCTGAGGCGATTCATGCACGGGCCAGCACGCCGCCTGTGATGGGATCGGCAACGCCAGTGGTCCCAGGAAACGTCAGCGGCAGGCCTTCCAGCGCGCGGACCGCCAGATAGGCCCAGGCTTCCGCTTCCATATTGTCGCCGTCGAAGTGCAGTGACTCGGCGGGCACAACGCGCACGCCGACCCGATCTGCGATCCAAGCCATCAACGTCCGGTTCCGGCGGCCCCCGCCGCAGATGATCCAAAGTTCGGGCTGTTCCGGGAAATGCTCGCGGGCCCGCGCGATGCTTTCCGCAGTGAAGGCCGTCAACGTCGCGGCACCATCCGCTAGCGACAGGCCATCAACTACGCCCTGCGAAAACGCATTCCGGTCGAGCGATTTCGGCGGTGGCGCCGCGAAGAACGGCCGAGCCAGATAGGCAGCAAGGCTCGGCACGTTGACAGTACCCGTCGCTGCCAATTGCCCCCCCTCGTCACGCGCGACGCCGGTGTGCCGGTGCATCCAATCGTCAAGCAAAGCGTTGCCGGGGCCGGTGTCAAACGCCAGCAACTGGCCGTCGCGCCCAATCCCATCCCGTCCGATCCACGTGACGTTGGCGACACCGCCGATATTGACGAAAGCCACAGGCCGCTCCCGCACTTTGCCGGCCAGCGCCTGATGATAAACCGGCACCAGCGGCGCCCCCTGCCCACCGGCCGCACAGTCCGCCGCGCGCAGGTCATAGACCACGTCAACGCCAACCGTCCGCGCCAGCAACGGTCCATCGCCAAGTTGTACCGTCAGGCCGATTTCGGGCCGGTGCAAGACGGTCTGGCCATGAAACCCGATGACATCGATTGCGCTGGGTTGCAGCGCCCTGTCGCCCATGAAGTTCAGAACAGCGGCAGCCTGGCGTTCCGTCAGTTCCCGTTCGACGTCGCCAAGGCATCCCGGCCGGTCGCCGCGGCCGACGATTGCGGTTGCGTCACACAACGCTTGCCGAAGCTTTTGCCGATACGCTTCGGGATAGGCGACACTCGCCCCACCAAGGGCACGTACGTGGGCGCCACCATCCGTTTCGATCAGCGCGATATCGATGCCATCGAGTGACGTCCCGCTCATCAGGCCGATAGCTCGCTTCATCTTGCTCATAGGGGGCTTCCCGTGCAATTTGCGGCAGATCCCGTACGTTGAAAGCTTACACCATGACCGCCCACAAATCCGACTTCTTGAACATCCTGGCCGAGCGCGGTTTTATCCACCAGTGCTCGGATTTTCTGGGCCTTGATGCGCTGGCCGCCAAGGGCGAAGGCGTGGCCTATGTCGGCTATGACTGCACAGCGCCGTCGCTGCACGTGGGCTCGCTGATCTCGATCATGATGCTGCATTGGCTGCAAGCCACCGGCAACAAACCGATCGCGCTGATGGGCGGCGGCACCACACGCGTTGGCGACCCCTCCGGCAAAGACGAGACTCGCGCCATCCGCAGCATCGAGGAAATCGACGCCAACAAGGACGGCATCAAAGGCGTTTTCGCCAAACTGCTGACCTTCGGCACGGCGAGATCCGAAGCCGTCATGGTCGACAATGCGGAGTGGCTGGCGAAACTCAACTACATCGAGTTCCTGCGCGATGTCGGCCGCCATTTCTCCGTCAACCGCATGCTGTCGATGGACTCCGTCAAGATGCGCGTCGAGCGCGAGCAGGAGTTGTCCTTCATCGAGTTCAACTACATGCTGCTGCAGGCCTATGACTTCGTCGAGCTGTCGAAGCGCTACGGCTGCAATCTACAAATGGGCGGCTCGGACCAGTGGGGCAACATCGTCACCGGCATCGATCTCGGCCGCCGCATGGGCACGCCGCAACTCTACGCGCTGACCTGCCCGCTACTGACCACGGCGTCGGGCGCGAAAATGGGCAAGACCGCAGCGGGTGCCGTCTGGCTCAACGAAGCGCAACTCGCGCCCTACGACTACTGGCAGTTCTGGCGCAACACCGAGGATGCAGACGTCGGCCGCTTCTTGAAGCTTTTCACCACGCTGCCCATGCCGGAGATCGCGCGCCTCGACGCCCTGCAGGGTGCTGAGATCAACGAGGCCAAGAAAGTGCTGGCAACCGAGGCCACGGCGTTGTTGCACGGCCGCGCCAAGGCTGACGCCGCAGCCGAAACCGCGCGTAAAACCTTCGAGCAAGGCACGCTCGCCGAGGATCTGCCGACGTTCGAGGTGCCGGAGTCCGATATCCGCAATGAACTCGGCGTGCTCGCCGCTTTCGTCAACGCCGGCCTCGCCAAATCCAACAGCGAGGCACGGCGCATGATCCAGGGCGGCGGCTTCTACATCAACGGCGTCGTCGTCAAGGACGACAAGACCAAGCTGCGCCTCGCAGACGTCAAGGACGGCGTCATCAAGCTCTCGGCCGGCAAAAAGAAACACGTGCTGTTGAAGCCGGTGTAGGTTCGGTCAAGCCCTGCACTTGCGCGACCCAACATGGCTCGGCCCATGGTTGTTGGGTCGCGCAAGAGCTTGACCCAACCATCAAGCCCACTTCTACCTTCCGTACAGCACCCGCTTGGCGGCCGGCCACTGCACGCGATAGCCGAAGTCGAGAACCTGTTCCTGGTCGGGATTGAGCGTCGACTCCCAGGCCAGCACGCCGCGCTTGTCGTCGATATTCTGTTTGGTTGGCTGGGTTTTCGCCACCAGCTCGACCTTGATCTCCTGCTGCTGCGACACCGGGATTTGATCGTGGATGACGAGTTGAATGGGCCGCTCGTGCATATTCTTGACGCTGATGCGGAAGTTGCGCACATCCGTTTTCGACGACGAGATGATGCCGGACTCGCCGCGCTTCTCGTCGATGATGGCGTGGCGCACACGCACTGAATCATCCATGCCGAAGCCCAGCTCGAACTCCTCGCCCGGCGTCAATTGCGGCAAGCGCCCGTTGCCGACGAAGGTGCCGTCGCGGAAGAGTGAGACTTGCCCCGGCAGATAGGGCGTGGTCTTGGGCGCTGACAGTTTCGCATAGAGGAACGCCTTTGCATTGACGCGCGGCACGGTGCGCACGACCAGCGTCGGCTCGAGATCGACCGCGTCGAGTTGCACACGCTTCTGCTCGCCTGTCGACATGACTGTCAGCTTGCCGGGGACAGAGAAGATGGCTTGGAAGGGCGCGGCTTCAAGGGTGGCTTTCTGCTCGATAGCTTGTTCCAACACCATGCCCGGGGCAGCCTTTAACTTTGCGGCGCCCAATTGTTCCGCCGCATCATCCATGCGCATCGACCGCGCTGCGGGTGCGGCAGCAGGCGCCGACATCGGCCGGGGCTGCGGCATGTTCTCCTCAAAATCGACCGTCATCGGAAACAATTCAGGCGCCGCAGTCCCCGTGCCCGGCCGCGTCGTCGAAAGCTGGACGGCGATATCGACCCAGTCCTCGCCCGTCCGCTGCTGGATCGACGCGCGCCGCACCAGTCCGAGCTTAGGTGCTGCAGCCTTGCCGCCGGTCGCCAACCTCGCATCGTAGTAAGGCACCCACGACGCATTTCCCACTTGATAGCGCACCGAAAGCTCGGCCTCCTGAGCACCCTCAGACGCAATGAAAACCTTCACCTCGGTACGCTCGTCCTGTGCGGGCGTCAGCGCTTGCAGCTTCTTCACCAGATCCTCGATCCGCCGGTCGAGATCGCGCATCTTCGTCTGAGCATCGAGCGTCGTCTTCTGCGCCTCGACCGAGCGCTGCCCGATCAGCCCGAAGATCTGGCCCCAATCAGGTTGCGCGGCAGCAGCGCTCCCAACCGGCGGCAGCGTGCCCGGCAATTGCGCCAGCTTGTCGATCAGCGCCAGCTGCGTCGCCGCCGCCTTGGACCCCGTCTCGATGACGGCGCGCTCATCGCGAAGCTTTTCGATGTCTGTTTCCAGGCGCCGGCGTTCGGTCGCTTGCACGGCCGGGTCCGTGCGCGGCACCTGCAGCCGCCGCGTATCGACCGAGCCGATCTCCAGCTTGCCCGTGGATTTGCCCTCGACGCGGATCGATCCCGGCACCGCCACCGCCGGGAGATCCGAAAACAGCACCGTATGCTCGCCGGGTTCCAGCTTCACTTTCGCCGTGCGAAGGACTTCCGCACCCGACGGGAACACCATCACATTCTGTATTTGCGAGACCGCCTTGACGTCGGCAGCCTCGGCAAACGAAGCTGTGACGAGCGGCGCGGCAATGGCGGCCGCGATCAATATGCGCATGAAAAACCTCCCGCAGGGCGACAATGCCCGTTGTCTCTTGTGACTGGAGGCTAGAAGTTCGTTCGTGACAAGATTGTGGCGGCCAGCCTCCGATAGGCGTTTGGACGGCGTTGCAACCCAAATCCTTTGGTTGCGCGCGCCTTAAAACCTTAAACGGTTGGCGCGGATCACGTTGGGCAAGGTGCTGATCTTGGCCAGCACCGCATCCGTGACCGGCTCATCGAGCGCCACCAGACAAATGGCATCGCCGCCCGGCTTGTCGCGGCCAAGGTTCAGCGTCGCGATATTGACGCCAGCGTCGCCCATCAGTGTGCCGAAGCGGCCGATGAAGCCGGGCTTATCCGAATTGCGCACGAACAACATGTGCTGTGTCACTTCGAACTCCATGTCGATGTCGCGCACCTGGATGAAGCGCGGCCGCCCGTCGGAGAACACAGTGCCGCCGACCGAGCGTTCGTACGTCTCGGACTGCACCGTCAGCTTGACGTAACTCTCGTAGGTCCCATCCTGGCCGCGCGTCGTCGTCTGGATCTTGACGCCGCGCTGTTCGGCCAACGACACCGCCGAGACCATGTTGACGCCTTCGCCCATGTGCCACTTGAGCACGCTCGCAACGGCTGCCGCCGTAATCGGTTTGACGTTGAGTTCAGCAACTGCGCCCGAGTATTCGATGCGGATGCCCTTGATCGTCCGCTCCGTTAGTTGCCCGGCGAACGAGCCCAACTGCTCGGCGAGCTTCACGAACGGACGCAGGCGCGGCGCTTCCTCCGCCGTGATCGAGGGGAAGTTGACCGCGTT
>JANXRM010000494.1 GCA_025353015.1 Hyphomicrobiales bacterium | reverse complement strand
GGCCCGATTCCGAGAGCCGCGCCGCCACGGCCGCCCCTGCCGAACCAGCGCCCGTGACGATATAATCGAAGGTTTCCCCGTCCATGCCCTGTCGTGCCCCGCTCGTCGCCGCTTGATTGTGCCGTGCCTGAAGTGATCCGGTGAACCTTCTCAAATGCGCGGCGCAAGGGGAAGAGGCATTTGGCGCGACCGGACAGACGTCGTAAACGCACGACTGTGTCCCCATCCACCCTCGCGTGACACTGCCGGTCGCATCTGCCATAAGACGCGGCAATCCAATCCCAAGCGCCACGGTCTTGATTTCTCGTCGTTTCCGCGGCCCGGTTCACCTGAGGGTTCGAGTTCATGGCCGTCTCCAAAGAGCAGGTCCAGGCAGCACTACGCCGCGTCAAGGGCCCTGACATGCAGGGCAACATTGTCGACCTCGGGCTCGTGTCCGAGATCCTGATCCGCGACGAACGCGTCTATTTCTCCGTGACCGTGTTGCCGGACCGGGCCGCTGATCTCGAGCCCTTGCGGCAGGCGGCGGAAAAGGTCGTCAGCGATCTCGCCGGCGTCAAAGGCGTGACGGCGGTGCTGACGGCGGAGGCTGGCCGGGGTGGTAGCAGGCCAAGCCAGGTCCCAAGCGGCCAACAGGGTGGCGGTCAAGCACCAGAAAGCTCCCGGGTCCAGGCCGCCCGTGCCCGCGCGGGAGGTGGCCACGATCACGCGCATCAGGGTCATGATCACGGCCATGATCATGGGCACAAACACGGCCCAGGCGGACACGCGCACGCGCATCCTGCGCCGCCGCAAGGCGCGCCTCGTACCGCCGCGCCCGCAGCCGGTGGACGACAACCGCAGACCGTGCCCGGCATCCGGCATTTGATCGCGGTGGCCTCGGGCAAGGGCGGCGTCGGCAAATCCACGACTGCGGTCAATCTGGCATTGGGCTTCCAGGCGATCGGCCTCACGGCCGGCATTCTCGACGCCGACATCTACGGGCCGTCGCAGCCGCGCCTACTGGGCCTCTCGGGCCGGCCAGAGGTCGGTGAGAACAATAAGCTGAAGCCCATGACCGGCTACGGCCTCAAGTGCATGTCGATGGGCTTCATGGTCGACGAGGGCACGCCCGTCATCTGGCGCGGGCCGATGGTGGTGCAAGCCCTGACGCAGATGCTGCGCGAAGTGCTCTGGGGCGAACTCGACGTGCTCGTCATCGACATGCCGCCCGGCACCGGCGACGTGCAGCTGACCATGGCGCAGCAAGTGCCGCTGTCGGGTGCCATCATCGTCTCGACGCCGCAGGACCTGGCGCTGATCGACGCCCGCAAGGGGCTCAACATGTTCCGCAAGACCGACATCCCGGTCATCGGCCTGATCGAGAACATGAGCTTTTTCATCTGCTCAAAGTGCGGTGAGCGGCACGAGATTTTCGGCCACGGCGGCGCCGAGCAGGAAGCGAAAAAGCTCGACGTGCCGTTCCTTGGCGGTGTGCCGCTGCACGTCGATATCCGCACGAAGTCCGACAGCGGCCAACCGATCACGGCGACCGATCCGTCGAGTCTCTATGCCCAGATCTACCGTGAGTTGGCCGCCAAGGCCTGGGTGGAGTTGGAAGCTGCCCAAGGCCGCCGCGTCAAGCCGCCCGTATTGGAGGCGGCTGAGGACAACGGCGCGTTGCGCGTGACCGTCGAAGGCCAGCCGCCCTTCGAACTGTCAGCCGAGATGCTGCGCGTCATGAGCCCGTCCGCCGAGGTGCAGGGCCATTCCGCCGACCAGCGCGTGACCGTCGGCAAAAAACGGAATGTGCGCATCAAGACGCTGGCGCCGGTCGGTAACTACGCCGTCAAGATCGGCTTCGATGATGGCCACGACACCGGGCTTTTCACGTGGGCGTACCTGGAACTGCTGCACAAAGAGAAGGACAGGCGGTGGTCGGGCTATCTGAAGGAGCTGGAGCAGAAAGGCATGAGCCGGGGGTAAAGGGTAGCTGGGCGTCCAACGCCAGAGGGCCGCATCTCAGCGTGAATCGCCGTGCTATGGCTCCTCGCCGCAGACCTGGGCATTTCAGTCCACAGCGACCCCGCCGCGGCGAAAGCCGACATCGTAACGGCGAGATAATTGCCCCAAACCTGCTCTCACGACCCCTCTATAGTCGGCGCCCCGTGCACCCGGAATTTCTCACGCAGGACGCGCCAGCCTTTGGGGGTGACGTCGACGGCGCGGCTGCCCTCGATACGGCGGGTCCACCCCTCATTCATGCTACGCGCGCAGAGTGCAGCGCCAAGATATCCTGCCAGATGGGGCCTCCTCTCGCTCCAGTCGAGGCACGGGCGGCAGAGTACGCGTCCCGACCGCTGCGTACCGCGCGCTAGCATCGGACCCGTGTCGATCCCTATCTCGCCGAGAAACACGATGCCGGCCTCTGTCAGAAGGCCTGCGTCGCTGGTCAGCTCAACCCGACCCTGCTCGACGAGAGCGTCGGCCAGGGCGACGCCAAGTTGCCCGGCGAAGTGATCGTAGCAGGTCCGGGCTCGGCGGAGCGCCGCGTCTCGCGGACCGACGGTCAGTCGCTGACGATCGGGCTCGAGGTCGGCCGCGACCTGCATGATGCTTTCCATCATGCGCGCGACCGACGGCGTGGCGAGGCGATGATAGCGGTGACGGCCGTGCTTCTCGACGGCGAGCAAGCCCACAGTGGTCATCCGCGCCAAGTGGCTACTGGCGGACTGCGGCGTTATGCCGGCGGCGCGCGCCAGTTCGGTCGCCGTAAGCGCCCGGCCGTCCATCAGCGCATGGAGCATACTGGCCCGCGCCGGGTCGCCTGAGAGCGCGGCGATTTCCGCAAACAGCGACTGGCTGGCCATGTCTTGTCTCTCCGGTTGGCTCACAGTTAACGGTACCGACGCTAGCCGATTGCACCGCCCGATGCTTCGGCCATCTCCGAACCATTCGTCCTTTGCGCCTGTCACGTTGCCTGCTGGTTCAACATGCAAACGAGGTTCGTGATGGCCGCTCCAACGAATGAAGCGCAGGCGACGGCGTTCCACGGCTGGAAGGTGGTCTGGGCCACGTTCATGCTGGCGGTCTTCGGCTGGGGGTTGGGATTTTATGGTCCGCCCGTCTTCCTCAAGGTTCTGCATGAGCAGCGCGGCTGGCCGATCGCCTTGATTTCGGCGGCGGTGACCGTGCATTTCCTCGTCGGCGCCTTGTCCGGTGCCAACATGCCGGCGCTGCACCGCCGGTTCGGCGCGACGCCCGTCACCCGGACGTGCGCCATCGCCATGGCATCCGGTTTGATACTCTGGGCGGCGGCCCGCGAAACATGGCAGATGTTTGCAGCGGCTTTACTCAGCGGAACCGGCTGGGGCGGCATGAGTGCCGCCGCGCTCAACGCCATCGTCTCGCCCTGGTTCGTTCGCAAGCGCCCGGCGGCGCTTGGGATGGCCTACAACGGCGGCAGCATCGGCGGCGTCATTTTCTCCCCGCTCTGGGTTGCGGCCATCGCCGCGCTCGGGTTCACCAACGCAGCCATGGCGATCGTGGCGGCAATGCTCGTCATCGTCTGGTTGCTTTCGGGGCGTTACTTCGCCCGGACGCCCGAGCAGATGGCGCTCAACCCCGATGGCGATGCGCCGGGCGATCCGCCAAGCATCGTAACGTCGGCACACGCGAAGCCCTTGCCCGGTGGCCTCCTCTGGCGGGATTGGCGCTTCGCGACGTTGTCGGCTGCCATGGCGCTCGGATTGTTTGCCCAGATCGGCCTGATCGCACATCTCTTCTCGTTGCTGGCCCCAGCGCTCGGCTCCCAGCCGGCCGGCTTCGCGATGGCGCTGATCACCGCGATGGCGATTGCTGGTCGGGCGTTGCTCGGTTGGATGATGCCGATTGGGGCCGATCGCCGGCTGGTCGCCTGCGTGGGCTATGCTGCCCAGTTGTTGGGATCGGTCGCGTTCTATCTGGCCGACGGCATGTCGGTTCCGCTGTTGCTTTCCGGGGTCCTCCTCTTCGGACTGGGCTTCGGCAATGCCACGTCGTTGCCGCCACTCATTGCCCAAGTCGAATTCGTCCGGGACGACGTCACCCGTGCCGTCGCACTTGTCGTCGGGATGGCTCAAGCCGCCTATGCGTTTGCGCCGGCGACGTTCGGCCTGATCCGCGCGTTCGCACCACAACTCGTCGATGCCCCGCCCGGCGCTACGCCCCTCGTGTTCGTCATGTCTGCCGTGCTGCAGGCGTTGGCCATCGCTGCATTTCTCGCCGGTCGGCGGCGGTTGCAGTCCTGACCACTCCTGGCCCATCACGTCACCCCCTCAACCCATCGGCTCCGCCCCCGTCCGAAAGCCGGCACACGGACGGCGCCGTAATCAATCCCCAACTGATCTTCAATCCGTGACGCACCCCAACTCCGGCGGCAATGGACGCGGCCGTTGCGCCTGCCTATAACGTGCCGTCCATGAGTTAGCGCCGAGGCCGACTGATGCCACGGGCACAAGCCCAATCTCCGAGCCGGATCGAGCGGCTTTGCGCCGAGCATCATTTGCGCATGACGGGGCAGCGGCGCGTCATCGCCCGCATTCTCTCGGACGCAGCAGACCATCCTGACGTCGAAGAGGTTTACCGGCGGGCCAATGCCGTCGACGCGCGCATCTCGCTGTCGACGGTTTACCGCACGCTAAGACTATTGGAACGCAAGGGAATTCTGGCGCAACATGATTTCGGCGCCAGACGCCGGCGCTACGAGGAAGCACCGCGAGAGCATCATGACCACCTGATCGACATCGACAGTGGGTCGGTCGTCGAGTTCCGCAACGAGGCGATCGAGAAGCTGCAGGAGCAGGTGGCGCGCGAACTCGGC
>JANXRM010000453.1 GCA_025353015.1 Hyphomicrobiales bacterium | reverse complement strand
CTGCATGCCACGCACGATGTTGCCCCCGCCGACGACGATGGCCATCTGACAACCGGCCTTTTGTGCCTGGGCGACATCGGCGGCGAGCCGCTCCAGCACGCCCATGTCGATGCCGTGCTGGCTCTTGCCCATGAGAGCTTCGCCCGAGAGCTTCAGGAGCAGGCGCTTATAGCGAAGGCTTCCGGGATTGGAATTCGGCTGGCTCACGGTGCGCGCTCCTGCAGATCCGAGGTGGCGACTCGATTGGTCCTCAACACTCTCATATGCGCCTGCCGCAATCTGCTCAAGTCGTCCAGGAGCAAGCAAGCGGTTCCCTCTCCAACAGCCCGGTCAGGACGGCAGCCGCGCCTCGATCTGCGCGCGCGCTTGCCGGTAGCCTTCTGCCAGCTCGGCATCCCCCCGCGAGAGGCCTTCCAGGCGAAAAAAGGTGACGTCCCGGATACCGATCGTCGCCAGGATGCTGGCGAGATAGCCCGTCAGGAAATCCGGCTGGCGGGCCTTCGGCGGCGTAAAATGACCACCTGACGAGACGATGACATAGGCCGGGCGGTCCTTGAGCAACCCAATTTTTCCATCGGGGGTGCTCTGGAAGGTGCGCCCGAAACGGACCACCTGATCGATCCACGCCTTGAGATGGGCGGGCACGGTGAAATTATGCATCGGCGTGCTCAACACCAGCACGTCCGATGTCTCGAGCTCCGCTATCAACGTCTCGGACGTGGCGAGCGCTGGAACCCCTTTGGCCCGTTCCGCCGTCGTGTGGCCGAACATCGCCAAGATGAAGGCCGGGTCCACAAGCGATGCCGGCGTTTCAGCCAGGTTGCGATGGAGCACCCGCGCTCCCGGATAGCGGACAGCCAACCGCGCCATCAGCTCATCGGCCAAGCACCAGCTATGCGCCTCGGGCCCGCGCGGACTGCAATCGATACGCAGTATCGTTGGCATCTCGCGGCATTCCTTCAGCGGCCTTCACTCAAATGCGAGCATTGAATGCAAGCGTCGAATGCGTGGCACCTTGCCCCGCTCATCTGGCGCTCGCAGATTGACGACGAGTGGCCTCAGCTGCCCTTGGTCAATTTGGCGACTTCGCTGGCGAAATCGTCGCCCTTCTTGTCGATGCCTTCGCCGAGCTGATAGCGCACGAACTTGGTCACCTTGACCGGCGTGCCCGCGGCCTTTTCCTCGGTCTTGAGATACTGCTCGACCGTCATCTTGCCGTCGCCGCCGGGACCCATGAACGTCTGCTGCAGCAGGACGACCTGGCCGAAGAATTCCTTGCGCAGCCGCCCCTCGACCATCTTGTCGATGAACTCGGCGGCCTTGCCGGTGGCCTTCGCCTGCTCCAGGTAGACGGCCCGCTCGCGGTCGATCAACGCCTTGTCCAGCTCGTCGGCGCTTACGGCCTGCGGATTAGCGGCAGCGATGTGCAGCGCGATCTGGCGGCCGATCTCGTTGAGTTTATCGGCTTTGCCCTTGGATTCGATGCCGACGATGACACCGATCTTGCCAAGGCCATCGACGACCTTGTTGTGGGTATAGATGGCGACGACGCCCTCCTTGACCGACAAAGCAGCCGTGCGCCGCAGCGACAGGTTCTCGCCAATGGTCGCAATCATCTCCTTCATGTGCTCGTCGACCTTGATCGACTTGCCCGGAAACGACATGGCGTTGAGCTTGGCGAGGTCACCACCGGCCTTGAGCGCCAAGGTCGCGATCTGGCGCACCAGATCCTGGAAGGTATCATTGCGGGCGACGAAATCGGTCTCAGAATTGACCTCGACCAGGGCGCCGTGGATGCCGGACGCGGTCACACCGATCAGTCCGTCGGCAGCGATGCGGTCGGCCTTCTTGGCGGCCTTCGACAGGCCCTTCTTGCGCAGCCAGTCGATTGCTGTCTCCAGGTCGCCCTTGGTCTCGGTCAACGCGGACTTGCAGTCCATCATGCCTGCGCCGGTCTTGTCGCGCAGTTCCTTGACCATAGCTGCCGTAATCGTCATCTCGTGTTCCTTTCGCAGAAAGGGATAGGCAATAGTGAATTGAGAATGAATTGGGAATAGGGAGTGACTAGCGAATAGGGAGTGAATAGGGAATACGGCCACTCAGCGAATAGGCCATGCTGCCTATTCGCGCCATCCAATTCCCTCGACGTCATTCCCTCGACGTCAATCCCTCCACGTCAATCCCTCCACGTTAGACTGCTGCCGCGTCAACGAACTTCTTCGCCTGGCCAGTCCAATCGTCGCTCTTGATTCGGCCACGCGTGCGCAGCGACTTGTCGAGCGAGGCAACGGCGCCGGCATCGAGATCCACGAGCTGCCAGAAATGGAAGACGCCGAGGTCATTGAGGCTCTGCTCGATCTTCGGGCTGATGCCCTTGATGCGCTTGAGGTCGTCGGCTTCGCCGCGCGGCGCGTCGATGCCCTTGAAGGCCGGCACGTCGGCTACCGCTGCTTCGACCGGTGGCGCTTCGGAGGCGCCGACATCCACGCCGGAACCGGACTGGCCACGCTCGATGCCGTCGATGGCGGCACGGGCCATCAGATCGCAATAGAGCGTGATGGCGCGGCCGGCGTCGTCGTTGCCGGGGATCGGATGATTGATGCCGTCAGGATCGCAGTTGGTGTCGACTACGGCCACCACTGGAATCCCGAGCTTCTGGGCTTCCTTGATGGCGATGTCTTCCTTGTTCGTATCGATCACGAACAGCAGGTCCGGCAGGCCGCCCATGTCCTTGATGCCGCCCAGCGCCTGGTTCAGCTTGTCGCGCTCGCGCTGGACGTTGAGCAGTTCTTTCTTGGTGCGGCCCGCGGTGTCGCCAGCCAGGATCTCGTCGAGCTGGCGCAGGCGCCGGATCGACATGGAAATGGTCTTCCAGTTGGTCAGCGTGCCGCCGAGCCAGCGGTGATTGATGTAATACTGAGCACAGCGGCCGGCAGCCTCGGCGATGGCGTCCGACGCCTGCCGTTTGGTGCCAACGAACAGCACGCGGCCGCCCTTGGCCACGACATCCGAGACTTGCACCAGCGCCTGATGCAGCAGCGGAACGGTCTGGGCCAGATCGACGATGTGAATATTATTGCGGGCGCCAAAGATGAACGGAGCCATCTTTGGGTTCCAGCGGTGGCTCTGGTGGCCGAAATGAACGCCAGCTTCCAAGAGCTGACGCATATTGAACGCAGGAAGCGTCATCGTGCCGTCCTCATTTTCCGGTTGAGCCTCCGTGGATCTGAAGAGGACTGCCGGTCGAGGCGCACGAAGCGCCAAGCGCGACAGCCCACCGGAGCGACCGGCCAGGGCTTTTTATCTGGCCGCCGCGGATCCACGTGTGGGGTGAAGTGCGTCGTGTTTAAGCGAGGCGGGTCCTTTTGGCAAGCGTCGCGCGCTCAATGTCGTGTGCCAGCTTGCGGTTCTGAGACCGAGCGATAGACATTCGCGCCAGACCACGCCCCCGCTAGCGTCACCAATTTACGTTACTTGTTGCTGCGCCCACTCGTCGCGAATTCGCATGCTAAGAATTTGGTAACGCATGGGCGTAGCGCAGGGAGTTGCATGTGACGACGGGTCTGGGACTGGCCGAAAGCAAGGACGAGAGCCTCAGGGCGCTGCATTATATCCTGGAAGCCTGGGAAGAGGGCGCCACTAGCGGCATTGCCCCGGAACTGATGGCCTATGCCGCGATCTACACCGCGCTCAGCGACCTCGTCGCGGCCTACGGCGAGGATGCCGTCGCCGACATGGCGCAAGGGCTTGGTCCCCGGGTGAAATCCGGCGAGTTCACGTTGGCGCCGGTCCCGCAAAATGCGGCCCGGCCCGGGCTGGTACAGTGATTGGCTTGGCGCTGAGCCGGGGATCGGGCTGACGCCCGTCCGGTCACCGGAGAAAGCGCTTCAGCACCATCTCGCCAATCAGCAAGCCGCCGAAACAGATCAGGAACAGCCCGGCGATCTGATTGATCCGCGCCATGCGGGCCGCATCGAGCCCGAGCCGTATGGAGCTGATCAAGCGGGACACGATCACCCAGTAGGTAAAGCTGCCGCCGACGATGGCCGCCACCATGGTCACCACGTCGATATAAGAATCCACCTCGACGAACGAGCTGATGCCGCCGAAAATGGCGGTCAAGCTCAGTACGGCGGCGGGATTGGTGATGGTCAGTAGGAAGAACTGCGGGATGTCCCAGACATAATCCCCAAGCGTCGCCCGTTCGGCGTCGTGAGCGCTGGCAAAGCTTGGTTTGGTCCAATAGAGCTTGGCGCCCGCACCCACCAGCGCCAAGCCGCCGATGATCTGAATAGCCGTGCGGTACTGCTTGATGGCGCCTGAAATGGCGTTGACGCCCAGCGCCGCGCCGAGTGCGATCAGACCATCGCCGATCATAATGCCGAGGCCAGCCGCCAAGCCGCCGAAGAAGCCCCGTTCGACCGCGCGTTGCAGCCCCAATAGGTTCGTCGGCCCGAACGGCAGCGCTACGAGCACCCCGATCAGGAAGCCCACCGGAACGATTAGGAGATTGGGGACGAAAGCCATCATCCAGCGTGCGCCATCCCGGTCGAACCACCCAACCGCGCTGTGTCGGGGCCTGATGCCACCTGCCCAAGCGCTGGTTCAGCGTTTGCGCGCGCAGGCCCCGGCATCCTATCGTGGTGCACGTCAACCAATCGGGAACCCTCCATGCCGCCGTTCCACCCTTATCGCACGGCGACCCTTACCGCCGTAGTCCTAATCATGCTGTCCGCCCTTGTCCACGTCGTGACGGGTACGCGCGTTTCGGCCCAGCAAGCCAAATCACGCCCCGAGGACGCCCCGAAGGCAAAAGCAGACGGATCGGCACCAGCCGCTCCCAGGGCGGCCCGCCCCGCGCCCGGGAATGGGCCCACAGAGGTGCACTACGGCACCAACGGCTTGCCCCGGCCGGTGCTCGAGATGCGCGAGGCCATTTTGGCCGCCGTCCGTTCCGGCCAGATCGAGGAGTTGCGGGTGGCCATCGAGTTGAACGAGATGAAGCCGGATTTCGGCATCGGCCCCGCCCTCGATCCGATCGACCTTTTGAAGCAGGCCTCCGCCGATGGCCAGGGGCGAGAGGTACTGGCCGCGCTCGGCAATCTGCTGGAGGCTGGCTACGCCATCCTGCCCATCGGCCGCGATATCGAAAACAACCGCATTTACGTCTGGCCCTATTTCGCGGAAACCGGCGTCGCCAATTTGACGCCGGCGCAGGAGGTGGAACTCTACCGACTCGTGCCGGCGGCGACGGCCATCGGCATGCGCGCCAAGGGCCGTTACACTTACTGGCGCGTCGGCATCGGCGCCGACGGCACGTGGCATATGATGGGGCGGTAACAGCAGCGGCGCGCGCCGATACTATTGCGGCCTCGCGCGCGTGCGAGCGGAGCCCGCCACTCTCATTCGTTTTAGGAAAACCAGTGGCGAGGCTCGTGGCATCGAAGGCATTGCGCTGTGTCACATCTTTGGCGGATGATCAGGCAAATACCGATCATGATCTGATCGCCAGGCTCGGCTCTATGTCTAAAACGAGGGCTATTGAATGTCGCTGCTGAATTTACTTATCAAGGGAATGGTGAATTTCGGCGGTCTATTCAAGGTCCTGGCGAAATGGTTAAACGAAATAGCAACTGCCATCGCTGCCTTCATGGCGAGTCCGACGATCTTCGAGCTTGCTGCCATTGTCTTGCCGTTGATGGAGTCACTGAAATTTCCCGGCGCCATCATTGCCCTTGCGCATGTCTCGAACCGCCACCAGTGGGCGAAACTGCCAACGGCGATCCTGGCTGCCATTTTCGGCGGCTGTGCATTTCTTGACTGGACCGTCGGGCTCCACGATCCAGGAAAATTTCTCAGGCAGAACCCCGGGGCTCTTTTCTGGGCGACACTGCTAGCATTTGCGTCGGTCGCCTGCGCCTTTCATTGTGGCATAAGGCATCTCGGAGACAAAGGCCGCGGCAGCACGACTGCGGGCAACTCACCGTCGAAGCCAACGCTTGGGACCACCATATTTCTTCCGTCGCCGGAGCGGGCGATATCGCTTGGCGCATTGTTGCCTGCGCGAGGGCAGTCGAGCAACAGAGCGACACCAGAGCCAATTCATGATGGGTATTGGATCGCACTGGCAGTCATTTTTGCCGCCGCAGTCTTTCCGCTCGGCATAATAACCGCCAAGCAGTTTGAATTTGCTGGGACCAGCGTCTTTGGCCACGGTCACAACATGGCTGCCCTGAGCGGGTTTTTGGCGTTGACAGCCGCGAGCGCTTTGCTTGCCTTCGCAATCATCCGGCGGCGCGGCAGCTATCTCACGGGAGTCGAAATCGCATGCTACTGGTTTGGCTGTGCTTTAGCGTTAGGGATGAGTGCGTATGCTGTTTTCTCGGGAACCTCGAGACCCGACGCCGAAGCCGGGCGCGCCGCAGCTTTGACGATGGTCGTCCTCGGCGCCGGTATATTCACGTATCGCCGGCGCGACGTTACTCCCCCTGAAATCGTACTCTATTGGCTGGTCGTCTCGGCGGCCGCCTGTATCGTGTTCATCCAAACGGCCGTCATCAACCGGTGGAACTGGCTTGGACCTTCCTATTTTGACGTGAACGGGTTGTTGCTCGGAACGACTTTTGCGTGGGTTCTGGCGTTTGCTGCATGGCATCGCTCGAAACAAATGACGTTTTTCCAATTCGTCATTTATTGGCCCGCGCTCTCATGGCTCAGTCTTTTTACGCTCAGCGAAACCCTCAAAGCATTGCGCTACACGCCGGCGCCTTGGATTTTCTTCGGTGCAGCCGCTCTATTTACACTGTGGGGGATTGGGCTTCTGCTGCAGATCCGGACCCATCGCGCAATTGCCGCAACCGCAGCCTGAACCGCAGCGAGCGCACCGGCTTCAAACCCGGCGACTTCAATTCCGGCTACTTCAATCCCAATTGCGCGACGACCGTCGTCAGTTCGCCGTTTGCGGCCGCAATCGGCATCAAGCCGACCAGCGCCTTCGTCACACCGCCATCAACGGGAATGTTGGCTCCGTTGATGTAGCGGGCGGCATCGGACGCCAGAAACACCACGACGTCGGCGATGTCGTTGCCAGCACCCAGGCGGCCCATAGGCACCATTTCCTCCCGCGCCGACTTGACCGCGGCGTTGCCATAGGCTTCGGCATGCACGGGCGTGACGATCATGCCAGGGCTGATCGCGTTGCACCTGATACCGCGCCCGCCCCATTCGACAGCGATCAAGCTCGTCAAGCCAATGATGCCGGCCTTCGACGGCGTATAGGCGCCCCGCAAGGGCTGGCCAAAGGTGCCGCTCATGGAGGCGACGTTGACGATGGCCCCGCCCCCCGCCTTCAGCATCAGGCGGCCGACGATCTGAGCGCACTGGAAAGCGCCCGTGAGGTTGGTCGCGATCTCCCGGTCCCAGCTGGCGCGTGGCAAATCCTCAAGCGGCGCGCGGTGGCGGATGCCCGCATTGTTGACCAGCAGCGCCGGGGCGCCAAAGGCTGAGACGGCGGCTTTGGTGGCGGCTTCCACGTGGGCGGCGTCGGCCACATCGACCCGGGCCGCGATCGCCTTATGTCCTGACGTCACGAGCTCGGCAGCCCGCGCCGCTGCACCCTCGCCATCGAAATCCCAAAGCGCCACGGCGTAGCCGGCTGCACAGAGGCGCTCGGCGATGTTGGCGCCGATTCCCCGCGCGGCACCGGTGACAATTGCTAGTCGCGGCATGACCTTGGTCATTGCAGAGCTGCTCCATCAAAAATTCCTGAAGCTGCATCCTAGATCGAGTTCCCCCAGATGGCCACCTGACGCGGTTGCGGTACAGGGCAGTAGGGTGTTAAAGGCGCAGCCGCATCGCACTGAACGGACATTCGGCGGGTTCCTGACCATTGCGGCACTGATACCCGAGAGCGCCTAGTTTGCCTCGCGTTGCACAGCCTCGAACCAATGAAACTCTATAAAAATCAATGCAAATTACCACTCGATCCTTGGCGGAGTTGCAAAAATTTATCGGCAAAGTGGCTGACATCGGAGACGAGCCACAGGAGTCCCTCCCATGCTGCAGCATCATCAAGCCCATTCCGTTTTCGACCTGGCCATCCAAGGCCTGCGCGAAGAGCATGCAGCCTGCGTCCAGCGCATCAGCTGCATGGCATCGGAGCCCGGCAGCATCGAGTCGGTGCAGGGCTATCTTCTGCGCATCGAGAACATCAACCAGGCGCTCATTCGGTTGGCCGGGTCGCGCATCGCCCACTGAGTTGCCACGTGCCTGTGCCGGGTGCCCCAACCGCCCGGCACGTGTGGGCGAAACTGTGGCGGACTGAAGTCCCCACGGTAACTGTATTGGCCGCCCGCAACGGCAGTGCGTTCCATAAAACGGCAGCGCCGCCCCCCGAACGATGCTAGGCTCGCACTCGTGATCCAGGCCTAGAGGGGAGCCCTGCCGTGCATCGTTTTTTGTTCTCGACCACCAACATCATCGGCTCCGTGCTCTTGGGCGCGCTGGCCATGGTCGTCTTCGGCCTCTATTTCGAGGAAAGCTTCAAGTTCATTCTCAACGTCGCCGAACAGGTCAAGGGCGGCCTGTTGCGCCTGCCGATGCCGACGAAGTTCCACAATTTCGTCCGCCTCTTCCTGCACGAGAGTTCGTTCGTGTTCGCATTCTTCACGATCATCACGCGCATTCTGATCTCGGCGCTCTACGGCTTGGTCCGCATGGCTCTCGGCCTATCGCGCGATTTTTGACCTGGAAAAAATAGTTTTGCTCGCTGCGCACGGCGAACCGAAACCGCAGGGCAGCCGAGTTCCAGGTGCCCTGCCGGCACGACGGCGACCAGGTCCCATCGGCCGGCACCGCGTGCTAGAAAAGCCGAGTGTCACACCACGTGGATATTGGCTATCATTGCGCTCATGTCCGAACCTCCAAACCCAAGCCCCACCACCACGTTCGGCTTCCGAGAGGTGGCCGAAAGCGAACGGCAACGCCTCGTCAACGGCGTCTTCGCGACGGTGGCCGAGCGTTACGACCTGATGAACGACCTGATGTCGGGCGGCCTGCATCGGCTCTGGAAGGGCGATTTCGTCACCTGGTTGAACCCGCCACGGGGGCCACACCCGTTCCGGCTTCTGGATGTGGCCGGCGGTACCGGCGACGTGGCCTTGAAGGTGGTCGGTGCCTCAGGCGCGGCGACGACGGCTGTCATCTGCGATATCAGCCCTGAGATGCTGGCCGTCGGCCGCCGCAAGGTCGAGGCGGCGGGCTTGGGCGAGCGTATCACACTGATCGAAGGCAACGCCGAAACGCTGCCGTTCCCCGACAAAAGCTTCAACGCCTACACGATCGCCTTCGGCATCCGCAACGTCACGCACATCGACCGCGCGCTGGGCGAGGCCTACCGCGTGCTGAAACCGGGCGGCCGCTTCCTATGTCTCGAGTTTTCGCATGTCGACGTGCCGCTACTCGACAAGCTCTATGAATTCCATTCCTTCGAGGTGATCCCGCGCCTCGGCCAACTCGCGGCAGGAGCTGCCGATCCCTATCGGTATCTCGTCGAAAGCATCCGCAAATTCCCAGATCAAGAGCGCTTTGCGGGCATGATCCGCGAAGCAGGCTTCGCCCGTGTGACCTACCGCAACCTCACCGGTGGCGTCGCGGCCATGCACTCGGGTTGGCGCATCTGAGATCTGCCACGGCCCCTTAGCCGAGCTGGCTTCACTCGCCCGGCCACCGCGCCGCTTTGGAGCCAAAGCCCAACCCGAAAGCGCCGCTGGATTTTGCGGCGGGGGGCTTTGGCTGTGCTGCCCGCGGGCGATGCGGTTCGGCTGACGCTTGCCGCCGTTCCCCACGATTTTGGCGTTCCGTGCGTGGCTCCGCACGCTCCTGGCGCACCGGCCGCTCGGCGCGGCGCTGCTTGGGTGCAACGGCTTCCGGCGTTGCGACCCGCTCCGCAGCCGGCAGCAGGGGCACCGGCGGCGCGATCGGCGCGGGTGTGAGATCAGGCTTGGACACTTCAGCAGAATCCCCTCCACCTGCGCGGGTGTTTGCAGCGACGGCCGGATCCGACGGCCGGGCCAGTTCAGCGACAACAATCGGGGCTGGAGCTGGCAGCGCTGCCTGCCCGGTGCCAGCCTTTCCGGCCGGCGTTTTATCGTCCGAGTTTTCTTCAATCAGCGCCTTTCCGCCGCCATCCAGTCGAGCAAACGTCGCAGCGACCGCCTTGTCGGACGTGCCGGGCACCGATTTTTCTGCTAGGACTAATGCGCCAGCCACCGCGATGCGCTGCTGCTCACTCGCCTCGTTCAGCGCGTAAAGCCTGTGCCGGTCGACTTCCGATTGAGCCCACGGTTCCGGTTTGCACTTGCAGCCCTCGACCGTACTTTTGCGATAGAGATAGGCGGTCGGCAGTTTGGTATAGGCACGCCCCGACACGTCGACCATTTCCTTGGTATCGCCGTCACGGGCGGCGTGGAAGAACAGACGCGCCTCCTCGCCACAACTCGAACGGCAAAGATTGGCATCCCGGTAGAAGGTCGAGCGGCGGGTGGCGAAGCTGACCGGCCAATAGTAGCCATCGCACATGCGCACGCACAGCGTCCGATAGCGACCGGATTTATCGGCGACCCGGACACCGTGTTCATCGTCGCCATCGTGATCGCGGTGACGGATCGGCGGCGCGCGATAGCCGTAGGGCGATTCGACGATGCGGCGGGATTGCGGCTGCGGCTGGAAGACCGGTTGCTGCGCGGGACTGCCAAACAGGCTCTGGAAAAAGCCCTGGGCTTCGGCTCGACCGGGAGCCAGCGCGCACAGAAAGACGAGAGCCGCAACGGCGGCATTACACTCACGACGCATCACAGAACTCACTGACAGAACCGCAACACGCGGCAAGAGCGCGGTCTGCCCCGGGTTGGAGGACTTGCAAACCATGACCAACCCGGGACGCCGCACGCGCACCCTCAGATATGCCCGACGATGGAAAATATAGCGTTAACGGGCGTATTGGAACCGGCGGGCGTATTGGAACCGGCGGGCGTATCCCGGCCGGAGGCATTCGCAGCCGGCTATGGGATGCGATGCCCGGTGGCGTCAACGACGCGCCGCGTCGCCGCCGCGATCACCCGGCCGATCGCCACGGCTCGTAGATCGCCCAGACAGCACGTACGGCTTTGGTTGCAGCGCGGCGTTGATGATCAGGAACTTCGCCGGCGATGGGGCATCCAGCACCCGTCCGGCCACGGAGGCCGATTCCTGCGCATTTTCCGAGCGTACTGGATCGACAGCGGGAATTGCTGCGGCCTTTGCGGGTTTCGCCGCTTGCGGTTTGGCTGCAGCCGCTGCGTCGTGCCCACGCGCTTCGTTCAAACGGCGCGCGTTCGGTTGTGCCTTCGCGTGCGCCACTTGCCTCGTGCTTTTGTGCGACTCATCCAGTAGCGCCAAGAGGCGGTGCTTCTCCTTCGCTTCCTGCTCCCAGGGATGCGGATTGCACTTACACGCGGGCTCGTACTTCGTGCGGAACTGGAAAGCCGTCGGCAGCTTGGTGTAGGACTGGCCATCGAGATCGCGCATGTCATCAAGATCGCCATTACGGTTACTCGACACGTAAAGTTTCGCCGTTCCGCCGCAACTGCTCTCGCAGACCGCGCGATCGCGCTGGAAATGTGCCTTGGACGTCGCAAAACTGATGGGCCAGAAATAGCCGTCGCATTGGCGCACGCAGACCGTGCGGTAACCAATCTCGATGCGTTTGGGATTAATGGGAACCTCGTCGTGGCGCACCCGTGACGGCGCTTCCGGGCGTGAAGGGCCAAAGAGATAGCTGCGCGAGGAATTGGGTTGTGAAGGGCCGCCACCGCCCCGCGCACCACCCCGGCCGCTCCAAAAATCGTCGCTGCGGATGCGGTCGAGCCAATCCTGGGTCAGCGTAACGTGGCCGCGCACATCCTGGACGACGCTCGCTCGGGCATGTCCCTTCGGTGATGCCGGACGCGGCGCCTGCTCGACCAGCAGGAATTGGCTTCCCACGACGACACCATGTTTGAAGAGCGTGGCCGAACCGAAGCCGATCAATGCCGTGATCACAGCCAGCGACGCTGCGTAAACGCAGAAACCGCCGCGCAAAGCGGCGGCAAGCCTGAACACGCTCGACATTGGAATTCAACCCGCCCGCAACACGACAACTGCCCGGCGAAACCGTACGCCCCGTCCTGGCCGCTGCCAACGCACGACCATATTCATCACTAACGGCGGATTGCCGGAAAAGGCCGAAACATATGCGTTTCAGCGCGGTGCCAAGCGGACGGCCCCGTCGAGCCTGATAGAAACGCCATTCAGCATGGCATTCTCGCAGATGTGGAGCGCAAGTGCTGCATACTCGGCTGGATTTCCAAGTCGAGACGGGAACGGCACCGAGGCTGCGAGCGCGTCGCGCGCCTCCACGGGCAAGCCATCGAACATCGGCGTATGGAAGAGGCCCGGCATGATGGTGGCGACACGGATACCGCTCTGCGCCAGGTCGCGGGCGACCGGCAGCGTCATGGATACAACGCCACCCTTGGACGCGGCATAAGCGACCTGCCCGATCTGCCCATCCTCGGCAGCGACAGACGCCGTGCACACGATGACACCCCGTTCGCCATCGGCATTGAGCGGCTTCAGGCTCTGCATGCCAGCGGCGCATTTCGCCATCATCATGAACGTGCCGATCAGGTTGATCTGGATGACCTTGGTGAAGGTCGCGAGATCATGCGGCTCGATGGCACCGGTGTCGCGGTTCTTGCGCGTCATACGTTTGGCAATGCCGATGCCGGCACAGTTGACGAGCACCCGTTCGGGGCCCTGGCCGGCACGCGCCGCCATCAGTGCCGCATCGATGCTGGCCTCGCTGGTCACGTCGCATTTGTGAAATCCACCGCCGATCTCGGCTGCAAGCTTTGCCCCGAGATCCGCGTTGAGGTCGAAGATCGCGACCTTGACACCTTTTGCCGCCAGCGCCCGCGCGGTTGCGGCGCCAAGGCCCGAAGCGCCCCCCGTTACGATCGCCGTCAAGTCATTTCCAAGTTGCATGTCCGATATCCCTCGCGTGCGCTGCGGTTTCGGTTCCTCATAGCCACGAACGCGCGACGACGCAAAGATCGGCTGCCTGTGACATAGAAAAAGGCAGCCGCTGGGCTGCCTTTTCCATTGTTCCACTCGACCTTGCCGCGGTCAGCGCGTCTCGATCAGTGTCTTGATATCGTTGCCCACGGCCATCGCCTCGGTGAACTGCTTGGCGTCGCAATGCGACTCCATTTTGGTCAGCAGATCCTCGATCTTGTCGAGCTGAGCTTCGCCGAGCTTACGCTCCTCAGCGGACTGCGCCAGGTCGGACGCAGCCTTCAGGCATTGGTCGGGATTGTCGGGCGCGCTGCTGGCGGACGGAGCGGGTGCACTCATTGGGGCGGTCGCCGTCGGGCCAGTCGTTTGGGTGGTCGTCTGGGCGCAAACAACACCGGCGAGAAGTCCGCTCATCAGGGTAGCAATTGCCAGACTTTTGGTACTCAGGCTCTTGATCATCGGAGGATCCTTTCTTGTCGTCGAAAACGTCACCGATGACCGGGGGTATGCGTGTCGAATGTGGCTGAAGGTGGACTGCATCAACAACCCAACGGCGAAAAAGCGCCCAGCATCAGTCGGCAGTCAGGGGTGCCGCGGCAATGGCTGTGCGTTACGAGCGCCGGAATGGCGGATCAGGCCGGCAATAGGCCTCTGACCGCGGCGTCGAGGTCGCGATAGTGCTCGATCAAGCGATCTGGCCCGAGGTCGCGCATCGGCACGTCCTTATAACCAAACGGCACCCCGATGACCGGAATGCCGGCTGCGCGCGCCGTCTTGATATCGGTATCACTGTCCCCGACCATGATGGCCCGCCCGATATCGCCGCCGGCGCGACGAATGACGCCCGTCAGATGGCCCGGGTCGGGCTTGAAAACCGGAAATGTGTCCCGCCCGGCCAAGGCCTTGAAGTGCCGGCTGAGGCCCAGGGCATCCAACAGCTTGCGCGACAAACGCTCCTGCTTATTGGTGCAGACGGCGAATTGCACGCCTTTGGCGGCGAGCCCGTCAAGGGCCGTTTCAAGGCCGGGGTAGGCGTGGCTTTCGACAGCGATATTGGCGGCATAGTACGCCAGGAACTGCTGTAAAAGTCCGTCGATGGCAGCCGTGTCCACAGGCCGGCCATGCAGCCGAAACCCCGCTTCGATCATGGTGCGCGCGCCGAAACTAATGGACGGCCGAACACTCGCCGCAGGCACCGGCCCCAATCCGGCGAGCCCGAGCACATGATTGGTCGCCCCGACCAGGTCCGGCGCGGTTTCGACGAGCGTGCCATCGAGATCAAAGACGACAGTCAGATTTTGCATCTCTGTTTTCCCAAGCCGTCCCGGATCGAATCAAGCCCGTTCCGGCTGCAGCCAACAACATTCATTTGCAGCCCTCAGCAACGGAATGGAGAGTTCGCTCACGCAGCGTCGATATGCGCTCGCACGGCCGCAAAGACCTGATGGAACATCGCCTCGGTCAAGACGCCCGTGTTCGTGTTGTAGCGAGAACAATGGTAGCTGTCGAAAAGCAACCGGCCGCCGCCGAGGTCATGCTTGACGCCATGCGCGAACTTGAATTGCGATTTTTTCAACGCCAAAGCCGTCAGGACCGCATCGTGGGCGATCCGTCCAAGTGCCACCAGGGCTTCCAGATCCGGCATCCGGTCGATCGTCGTCACAAGAAACCGATTGCAGGCCTTGATCTCGGCCGGCACCGGCTTGTTCTCAGGTGGAACACAACGAACGGCATTGGTGATGCGGCAACCTGTGAGCGCGAGGCCATCGGCAGCATCTGCTGCATACGTGCCCTTGGAGAACTTGTATTTGGCCAGTGTGCCGTAGAGCAGATCCCCGGCGAAATCCCCGGTAAAGGGCCGGCCTGTGCGATTAGCCCCCTTCAGTCCGGGCGCCAATCCGACGATTAGCAACCGCGCCTTTTCAGGACCGAACGACGGTACGGGAGCGTTATGCCAACCCGGTTTGGCAAGCCTATTGGCGCTCCGGAATGCCGCGAGGCGGCTGCACAAATCGCAATCAGATACCGGCTCGGTCAAATTCGACATACCATCCATTATATTGCGAATATTTAAATCAACAGAATAACGCGCAACCGTCAAATACCAGATCAGTCAACATCCAGGGGATCGTTGCCGCCAACTTCGCTGCGTGGCGTGCGGACCTGCTGGTGGCGCGTCTCGCGGACGTCCCGTGGCACGCGAGCAGAAGGTTCCCGGCAGATCTCTTTTTCGAGATCGGCGATGTCGATGAATTGGTCGGCCTGTCGGCGCAAATCATCGGAAACCATGGGTGGTTGGGTTTGCAGCGTCGAGATCACGCTCACGCGCAGCCCCTTCTGCTGCAGGGCCGCCACCAGCGACCGGAAGTCACCATCGCCTGAGAACAGCACGACGTGGTCGAGGTGCGCGGACAGCTCCATGGCGTCCACCGTCAACTCGATATCCATATTGCCTTTTATTTTCCGGCGGCCGGACGCGTCGGTGTATTCCTTGGTGGGCTTCGTCACCATGGTGTAGCCATTATAGTCCAGCCAATCGATAAGCGGCCTTATCGACGAATATTCCTGCTCCTCCGCGATCGCGGTGTAATATAGCGCTCTTATCAAATGACCCCTTGTCCTGAATAATGTTAATAGTTTTTTATAATCTATATCAAAGCCAAGACTCTTTGCGGTCGCATACAGATTGGATCCGTCAATAAAGAGGGCAATCCGTTCATTGGAATAAAACGACATTTGTAACATGTGTCACGCCCTTCTCTTGCCCCACCTTTACCGCTCTGCGCGAAAGTCCAGCGGATCCAAATTAAACAATCCCAGTGGTCGCGTCAGCCGAGGTTTGGTCAACGCGCGATTTGTGTATACGAATGAAAGCATGTTCTAGATCAGCGGCCCCAGCGGCATAAGCCGCGTCGGCGGAAAGACTGATACCCCTCGATGCGGGGCGTTTTTACGTGGTGAGCACGAAATGAGAATTCACAAAACGACGACAATCGGAGACATATGGCTTGCTATCGGCGCGAATGCCCTGGGCAACACGATAAACCCGCGCTTAGCGCTCGAGTACACACGAACTGCGCTGTTAGGTCACAATCTCGTCGTTTTTTCAAGCTCTTGTGTACACATAACACCTCCAATCGGTTCCGTGCGTCAGAATCGATTTCACAATGCAGTGATTGGCATCCGCGGCTCGATCGCACCGGCAGCCCTGCTGCGCCTCCTGAAGCGGATCGAGCGCAGCGCCGGGCGCCGCCTTGGCGTGCGTTGGGGACCGCGCCCACTGGATATCGACATCCTGGATTTCGGCGGTCGCATTATCGGCCATCCAGCCCGCATGACACGCCCTGGCACGCTCATCCTGCCGCATCCCGGCATCGCGGCTCGGGGATTTGTGCTGGTGCCTCTGGCAGAGGTGGCACCACATTGGCGCCACCCAATCCTCGGTGTCAGTGCCGGAACACTGCTCGCACGCAAACCAGGCCTCCGCCGTGGCATCGTCCCCGCAACGCAGCCGCCCGGTGGCCTCAACCCTGGTCGCACGCAAAAATGAGAGGGCAAGTCATGAAGCCATCGACACTGGCGCGAACAAACCCGCCACGCATCTATCTTGCGGGCCCAGAGGTGTTTTGGCCCGAAGCCCTGCAGCTCGGCGGGCGCAAGCGCGACCTTGCCGCCGCCGCAGGGTTCGAAGGCGTCTTTCCGCTCGACCAGACCCTGGAGCTCGGCGGCCTGACCAGGCACGAGCAGGCCCGGCGCATCTCGCTCGCCAACGAAGCCTTGATGCGCACGTGCGACCTGTTGATCGCGAACTTGACACCCTTCCGCGGCGCCTCGATGGACGCCGGTACGGCCTTCGAAATCGGCTTCATGCGAGCGCTTGGCCGCCCTGTGGTCGGCTACACCAATGCCGCGTCGGACTACAGCGAACGGGCAGCGCTCTACCGGTCGCGCGGGATTCCAGCTGGGGATTGCGATGGCCCAAGTGTCGAGATCGAGGATTTCGATCTCGCCGAAAACCTGATGATCGCCATCGCCATCGAGGAGTCGGGCGGATCTGTCGTGC
>JANXRM010000437.1 GCA_025353015.1 Hyphomicrobiales bacterium | reverse complement strand
CCAATTTCGTCAACCTGCTCGATCTCGCGGCGATCGCCGTGCCGGGGCCGTGGCGACCTGACGCTCGCGCGGCGGGCGTGACGTTCATCGGGCCACACGGCAGCGACGCGCGATTGGCTGGGATCGGCCGGGCCTTCCACGTTGCCGCCGGCGTCGGCATGGGCGCCGCACGCAAAGCCTTGGCCCCGGTCAAGGCTGCAACACCGGCGCTTGCGCCTGACCACTGCGAGCTTGTCGTCGTCGGCGCGCACTTGTCGGGTCTGGCGCTCAACTCGGAAATCACCGCGCTCGGCGGTTGGCTGCTGCGCGCCACCACGACCGAGGCTTGCTATCGCCTCTATGCGCTGCCGGGCGGCCCACCCCAAAGGCCGGGATTGCTGCGCGTTGGCGACGGCGCCGGAACGGCAATCGCCGTCGAGGTCTGGGCCCTGCCACCGGACGGTTTTGCACGTTTCGTATCGGCGATTCCAGCGCCACTCGGCATCGGCACGTTGCGGCTTGCGGACGGCACGCGACCGAAGGGCTTCCTGTGCGAGCCCGAGGGCGTCACGAACGCCATCGATATTTCAGCGTATGGTGGCTGGCGCACCTTTCTCGCAAAAACCGTATGATCCGCAAAGAGTTTAGCTGAAGGATCGAGCACCATGGCCGATTATGAAACGTTCGACCTCGGCTCGCTGATTTTGCAACGCGGCTTGACGCTGCCCAAAGCACATCTCGCCTACAAGACCTATGGCCAACTCGCCGCCGACAAATCGAACGTCATCCTGTATCCGACATCCTACGGCGCCCAGCACATGGACATCGACTGGCTGATCGGTCGCGACCGCGTGCTCGATCCGGAACGCTATTTCATCGTCATCCCGAACCAGCTGGGCAACGGGCTCTCGACATCGCCGAGCAATATCGCGGAACCGTTCGGCCTCGGGCAAAATCCGGTATTCACGCATTGGGACAATGTGCACGCGCAGGACCGGCTGTTGCGCGAGCGGTTCGGTGTCACGCGTCTGGCCCTCGCCTACGGCTGGTCGATGGGCGGACAGCAAGCGCTGCATTGGGGCGCCATATTTCCAGATCGCGTGGCTCGGATCTGTGCGGTGTGCACGTCCGCGCGCACGAGCCCGCACAACAAGTTGTTTCTCGAAGGCATCCGCGCAACGCTGACGGCTGATGCTGCCTGGTCGAATGGCCGCTTCACGGAGCGTCCGACGCGGGGCTTGCGCGCCTTCGCGCGGGTCTACGCGGGTTGGGCCATGAGCCAAGCCTTCTATCGCGAGCGGTTGTGGGCGGGCATCGGTTATGCGTCGCTCGAGGATTATCTCGTGCGCGCCTGGGAGGGCAATTTTCTGCGCCGTTCGGGCGAGGATTTGCTGTCGATGATCGAGACGTGGACGCAGTCGGACATCTCGGACAATCCCATTTACAAAGGTGATCTCGGCAAAGCACTCGGCGCCGTCACAGCGCGGGCGATCATCATGCCGTCGACGACCGACCTCTACTTTCCGGTCGCCGACAGCGAGGTGGAAACGCGGTTGATGCCGAATGCGGAGCTGCGTCCCATCCCGTCGAATTGGGGCCACCGCGCAGGCAATCCGGCGCAATGTCCTGAAGATGAAGCCGTGCTTCGTAAAGCGGTGCGCGATTTGTTGCAGAATTAAGCCGGCTCAACAATCCAGCGTCGTCTGCCGCTCCCAGTCCGTCAGGTGCCGTGCGTAGTCGCTCCACTCGGCGTGCCGGAGCTTGAGATAGGAAGCGACGGTTGCGCTGCCGAATGCGGCCTTCAACACATCGGACGTCTCCAGCCGCCGCAACGCATCGAGCAGGTTCAGCGGCAGTCGCTTGGCGTCTTTCGCGAGATGGCCTTCGGTGTACATATCGATGTCCAAGCGCGGACCGGGATTGCGCTTCTGGCGGATGCCGTCGAGGCCGGCAGCCAGCAAACCGGCCTGCAGCAGATAGGGATTGGTGGCGCCATCTGCGAGCCGGAACTCGAAGCGGCCGGCATCGGGAATACGGATCATATGCGTGCGATTATTGCCGGCATAGGTCACCGTGTTCGGCGACCACGTCGCGCCAGAGACGGTTCGCGGCGCGTTGATGCGCTTGTAGGAGTTGACCGTGGGATTGGTGATCGCAGCCAGCGCGTCGGCCGAATGGATAAGACCGCCGATGAACTGATAAGCGATGGGCGCGAGGCCCAGTTCACCCTTGGCATCCTCGAAAATGTTGCGGCCGGTCGACTTGGACCAGAGCGAGACGTGCGCGTGACAGCCATTGCCGGTGAGGTTGGCGAACGGCTTCGGCATGAAGGTGGCCTTGAGGCCGTGTTTCTCGGCGATCGACTTCGCCATGAACTTGAAGAACGCATGGCGGTCCGCCGTGATCATGCAGTTGGCATAGTCCCAGTTCATCTCGAACTGCCCGTTCGCGTCCTCGTGGTCGTTCTGGTAGGGGTTCCAGCCGAGCGCGATCATGCTGTCGCAGATCTCGGTGATGACGTCGTAGCGCCGCATCAGGGATTGCTGATCGTAGCAGGGCTTCGATTGCGTATCGGCCGCATCCGAGATCTGCCGGCCGTCCTGCGAGATCAGGAAATACTCGCACTCGACGCCGGTCTTCATCTCGTAGTCGTCACGTGCAGCGTCTGCCATGACGCGCTTCAGGATTTGGCGCGGGTTCTGCTCGACGGGCTTGCCGTCCATCATCAGGTCGCCCGTCACCCAGGCAACCTCCGGCTTCCAGGGCAGTTGCATCACCGTCTCGGGATCGGGGTACACGAGGACGTCCGGATGCGCGGGCGTCATGTCGAACCACGCGGCAAAGCCGGCGAATCCGGCGCCTGCCTTCGCCACTGTGTCGATCGCCGTTGCCGGAACAAGCTTGGCGCGCATGACGCCGAAAAGATCGACGAACGAAATGAGGAAGTATTTGACACCATGCTGTTTGGCGAAGGCGGCGAGCGACATCGGGCGGGTTCCCTTGTGTTGTGCAGTCTGCAGTCAATCGCGACAGCTAGCGCTTGCCCGGTATCCAGTCCGTGCCGGCGAGTGGCACTTGCGCCATGGCTGCCGCCTCCACCGTCAGCGCGACAAGATCTTCCGGCTCCAGATTGTGCACATGGCTCTTGCCATTGGCGCGCGCGATGGTCTGGCATTCGAGCGTCAGCACCGCCAGATAGTTGGCGAGCCGCTTGCCAGCGGCGACTGGATCGAGGCGCTTCGTCAGTTCCGGGTCCTGCGTGGTGATGCCGGCTGGGTCGCGCCCCTCGTGCCAGTCGTCGTAGCAGCCGGCGGTCGTGCCGAGCTTGCGGTACTCTTCCTCGTAGCGCGGGTGGTTGTCGCCGAGCGCGATCAACGCCGCCGTGCCGATCGAGACGGCGTCAGCGCCCAGCGCCAGCGCCTTGGCGACGTCGGCACCCGTGCGGATGCCGCCCGACACGATCAGCTGCACCTTCCTGTGCATGTCGAGTTCGGTCAGCGCTCTCACAGCGGGGCGAATGGCGGCGAGCGTCGGCAATCCGCAATGCTCGATGAAGATGTCCTGCGTCGCCGCGGTGCCACCCTGCATGCCGTCGAGCACGACGACGTCGGCGCCAGCCTTCACGGCGAGCGCGGTGTCGTAGTATGGTCGTGCCGCGCCGATCTTGACGTAGATCGGCTTTTCCCAGGCGGTGATTTCGCGTAGCTCCAGGATCTTGATCTCGAGATCGTCAGGGCCGGTCCAGTCCGGATGCCGGCAGGCCGAGCGCTGGTCGATACCGGCTGGCAGCGTGCGCATTTTCGCAACGCGATCGGAGATTTTCTGGCCGAGCAGCATGCCGCCGCCGCCGGGCTTGGCGCCCTGGCCGATGACGATCTCGATCGCGTCGGCGTTGCGCAGCTGATCCGGCTCCATGCCGTAGCGCGAGGGCAGATACTGGTAGACGAGCAGCGACGATGCCGCGCGCTCCTCCTGCGTCATGCCACCATCGCCCGTGGTCGTCGAGGTGCCCATCGCGGACGAGCCGCGGCCGAGCGCTTCCTTGGCTGGCCCGGACAGCGCGCCGAAGCTCATGCCGGCGATGGTGATCGGGATTTTGATCTCGATCGGCTTCTTGGCATGACGCGCGCCAAGAATGACGTTGGTGCCGCATTTTTCGCGGTACCCCTCCAGCGGGTAGCGGCTGATGGAGGCGCCGAGAAACAGCAGGTCGTCGAAATGCGGCAGCTTGCGCTTGGCGCCGAAACCGCGGATGTCGTAGATGCCGGTCGCGGCAGCGCGGTGGATCTCGGCGATGGCCGCCCGATCGAACGTCGCTGACTCGCGCGGCGGCGTGTGTATCCAGCGGTCCTTGTTTTGGTCACCTGTGCTGCTCATTTTATCATGCCCCTGCCTCAGGTACCCAGAGTATGTCCAAGGTGAACGTGTGATCGTCGAATGGCGGCGCGGTTACGGAATCGGCATTCTTGAAGGTTGCGGCGATCTGCCATTTGCCGTCAGTCAGAGCCAACCCTTCGAGAGTCCGAGCGATGGGATCGACATACCAGCAATGCTTGACGCCGAACATGGCGTAGATCGTGTGTTTGTCGGTCCGATCGAGCGCTTGCGTCGAGGGCGAGAGGACTTCCGCCAACCAGTCCGGCGGCGTTTCGATGGACGCTGTCGCCGGGCAGGGCGTGAGCCGCTCGCGTCGCCAGCCGGCCATGTCGGGAACGACAACATGGGGGCCGAGGTGGAGCTCCGGTTCGATCATGAATATCCAGCCACCCGGTCCCCCGGCACCCCGGCCAAAGGCGTTGCCGAGTTCGACCCGTAATTCGTCGATGGCCACACCATGTCTGGGCGCGGTTCGCGAATGCGTATGCAGCACGCCATGGACGATCTCGCCGACCATGTGAGCGGGCAGAGCCTCCAGGTCGGCATAGGTCGCTGGGTGTGTTTTCGGTTTAAGCATGTGGAACAGCGTCAGTAAGACCCCAAATTGTCAATGTGGAAGCTGTAGAGTTTGCGCGCCGAACCGTAGCGCTTGAAGTCGTCGACCTTGACCTCGGGACCTATGCCGGCGGCATCCAGCAGCTGGCGCAGGACGACGCGGTGTTCGTCGCGCATATCCTTGGCAATGCAGTCTGAGCCGAGGCTCGCGACTTTGCCGCGCACAAACAGGCGTGCTTCGTAGATGCTGTCGCCGAGCGCATCACCAGCGTCGCCGAGCACGACGATGTTACCGGCCTGCGCCATGAATGCGGCCATGTGGCCGATGGAGCCTTTGACGACAATATCCAAGCCGCGCAGCGAAATGCCGAGACGTGCCGACGCATTGCCGTCGATCACCAGCAGGCCGCCGACACCCGTGGCACCAGCCGATTGCGACGCGTCGCCCTTCACGTGGCAGCGGCCAGACATCATGTTTTCGGCGACGCCCGTGCCGGCGTTGCCATTGATGGTGATGCGCGCCCCCTTGTTCATGCCGCCGCAATAGTAGCCGACGTGGCCGTCGATGGTAACGTCGATGTCGCCGTCGAGGCCAGCCGCTAGCGCGTGTGTGCCGCGCGGATTGCGGACGAGGAATTCGCCGGCCTTGGCGGTTTGCAGCAGCTGATTGGTCTCGCGCAGCGTGGATGTTTCGAGATCGAGACTCGTGTTTCGGCCGCCGCTCGTTCCGGCATCGCCCTTAGCCTTTGACTTCGGTTTCGCGCCAGCCATGATCAGTTCCGCCCCCAGGCGTAGACGGTTGCCGGTGCTGGCTCCCAAATTCGCGCCTTGTCGATGCCGGGCAAGGCCGCGAGCGCGCGGAATTCCGAGCCGAAGCCTACCCATTCGTCGGTCTCGGCCATGACGGCCGGCTTGCACGCAACCGGGTCGCGGAGTACCGCAAAGCCGTGCTCGGTGCCGACGACGAACGTGTAGAAGCCGTCCAGGTCTTCGAGCGCGTGCTCCAGCGCGCCCTTTAGCGTATCGCCGCTGCGCATGCGCCAGGAAAGATAGGCCGCTGCCACCTCGGTGTCGTTTTCGGTCTGGAAGCGCTCGCCGTGGCGTTTCAACGTTTCGCGCAGGCGGTTGTGGTTCGACAGCGAGCCGTTGTGGACGAGGCAGGTGTCGCGGCCGGTCGAAAAGGGATGCGAGCCAGCGATGGTGACGGCGCTTTCCGTCGCCATGCGGGTGTGGCCGATGGCGTGCGTGCCGGTGAGCCCGGACAGCTGCAACCGCGTCGCGATGACGTCAGGATCGCCCATGCCCTTATAGATCTCGACCGATTGGCCCTGGCTCAGCACGGTGGCCTCCGGCACGGTGTCGATCATCCATTTGCGCGCGGCTTCACCGTCGCCGCGGGTCTTGAAAACCGCATGATCCTCGAGCACGCGCACCTTGACCTCGACGCCTGTGGCCTTCTGCAGTCGATCCGCCACGGTGGCCCAATCGAAGCTGGCGACGCTGGTCACCGCGCAGATTTTCGAGGTCCCGGCCTCGGCGGCGTTGTAGACGGCAAAGCCGGCGCTATCGGGTCCGCGCCCGCGCATTTCATGCAGCATGGCGGCCGTCAACCGTCCGAGCTGCGGCTGCAGCTTCTTATCCTTCAAAAACAGGCCAACAATCCCGCACATCCGTGAGGCTCCTCGCGTGGGAATTACGATTGCGCATTCGACATCAGTTTGCGCGTCAGCGCCAGTAGTGCCAGATCGCTGCCGCGGGGACCTGCCAGCGACAAGCCCAGCGGCAACCCATCCAGACGCCCTAGCGGCAGGCTGATCTGCGGCAGGCCATTGAGACCCGAGATACACAAGAGCCGCATCGCCTGCTCTCGATACTCCACCTCGATCTTGTCGGCTGGGCTGTTTCGCAGCGGCGCCACGCGCGGCGAGGTCGGCAGGCACAGAACATCGCCGGGCTGCAGCAGGCTATCGACATGCGCGCGGATTTCAGCGCGACGCTGCTTTGCTTTGGCAATCGCTGCCGGCTTGAGTTCGGAGGCCCAGGCGATCCGATCCTTGACACCCGGCCCCAACGCCGGTTTTGCCGTTGTGACCCACGCGCCGTGATTGGCCCACACTTCCGACGCCTGGATCGTCTTGAAGGTCTCGAACCACTCAGCCAGTGCCGAACCGCTGAGATCGATCTCCTCGACATTTGGGAGGAGGGCCTTGGCGGATTGCACCGCGGCCACAAGCGCCGACGTGACAGCCGGTTCGACGAGCGCGAAGGCATCGTTGACGATCAGCAACCGGCGCGGCGCAACCGTTATCGGATCGGCGTCCATCAGCACGTGGCCGACACGCTCAAACAGTTGGGCATCGCGCGCGAACCAGCCGGCGACGTCGAAGCTTGGCCCGAACGGCACGATGCCCTCCACAGACACACGCCCGTGCGTCGGGCGGATGCCGAGAAGGCCGCAATAGCTGGCGGGAATGCGAACCGAACCGCCGCAATCGGTTCCGATCGCGAAGTCCACGAGGCCACCGGCAACGGCGGCAGCAGAACCGTTCGACGATCCGCCGGGAATGCGGCCGGGCGCGTTGACGTTCTCAGGCGTGCCGTAATGCACGTTTTCGCCGGTCAGACTGTAGCAGAGTTCATCGCAGTGCGTTTTCGCCACCATATCGGCGCCGGCATCGAGCAAGCGGGAAACCGCCGTGGCGGTCGTCGTGGGGACTGGCCGCCCCTCCGCCCAGGCCGGATTGCCGAAATGGGTGATGGCCCCCGCGATGTAGTAGCAGTCCTTGACCGCGAATGTCAGGCCCTCGAGCGGGCCAGACTTGGCGCCCTTCAGGCTCGCATGATTGCTGCGGCAGAAGGCGCCGAGCGGGTCGTTGGGCGCGATCCATGCGGGAGCTTTGGCGGGAGCTTTGGTGGATGATTTTGCCATGGCGCTGCCGCTCCTAGCTCGGCCGGTGCAGAACGGCGGGTTGGCGGGTCAGCGTCTGGCGGCCGCGCTTGAAGGCGTAGAGTACCGGCGCCAATTCTGCGACCGCCTGCTCTGGCGCCTGGGCATCGATGACCACGAGATCCGCTGATTTGCCGACCTCGAGCCCGTAGTCCTTCAAGTTCATCAGCTTGGCGGAGCGGGTGGTGATCATGTTCAAGCATTCCCGCACATCGCCCTTGGCGCCGACATGCGCGACGTTCGCATAGAGGTTGGCCATGCGCATCAGCGAGCAGTCGCCGAACGGCGTGAACGGGTTCAGCACATTGTTGGTCGAGAGCGCGCAATTGACGCCCTGATGCAGCAGTTTGTGGGCGTGCGTGACGCCGCGCATATGGCTGTGCTCGGTATGCCGGCCCATCAGGTAGAGGTCGGTCGAGGGCAGTACGATCAGCGCGACGCCGGCATCCGCGAGCCGGGCAGCGCACTTGGCCATCAGTGCCGGCGGCGCGCCCGAGAGCTTGGTGACGTGGCCTATGGCGACCCGGCCGCCCCATTTGAATTTTTCTGCAAGCTCGCAGACATAGAGCAGGTCCAGATCATCGGGGTTTGGCCCGAAATCCAGGTGCATGTCGATGTCGATGTCGAAGTCGCGCGCCATCTCGAAGATGCGGTCGATCTGGCCGTGCGGGCTCGAGTCTGTATAAGGCGCCGCACCGACGATCTTAGCCCCGGTCTTCAATGCCGTAACCATCAGTTCGTCGGTGCCGGGATTGTTGAGCAGCCCTTCCTGCGGAAAAACGCAGATCTCGATGTCGATCGCCCAGCTGTATTCCTTGATCAGCGGCTTCACGCCTTCAAGGCCGCGCAGGCCAATACCTGGATCGACCTCGAGCTGCGTACGCATATGCGTCGTGCCGTTCAGGATGCAACGTTCCAGCGTCCGCTTGCCCCGTTCGTAGACATCCTCCGGCGTGAAGGACTTTTTCGCCTTGGCGACCTCCTGGATCGCCTCTTCGAGATCGCCTTTGTCGGCGCGGCAGCGGTCGAGAATGTTAGATTTGTCGAGATGAATGTGCGTTTCGATGAAACCCGGTGACACCAGTCGTCCGCCAAGGTCGATCGTCTGGCCTTCGGCCTGCAGGCTCGGCGCGATGGCCGCGATGCGTCCTTGATCGATCCCGATTTCGGCGAGCTGGGCTTCGGCTCCCAGCACGCGTGCATTCCGCAAAATCAGATCCATCGCGTCAGTCTCCCCGGCATTGCTTGCTGTCAGGCGGCGCCACGTCAAGATGATCTGAGAGTGGCCCTGTTGCAACCGGATATCAGGCCGCGTGGCGGCACGCATGCCAGACTGTCCAGCACCGAATGCCCAATAAATAGTCAGGCTCGGCAATTGACGCTGCTCCAACCGCAACCCACAGTGCCCTCGACCTCGAGGGTGGACGGCACAAAAGGGATCGGACATGACAAACCAGATTGCACAGTACCGGGCATTTGGCCCGCGGTCCGGCTGGCTGACGCGACGCCTGGTTTTGAGCGTGGTGCTCCTCGGCGTGCCGGCTCTCCAAATCCCCGCCTATGCGGCCGAGCCGATCAAGATCGGCCATGTCGCAGCCCTTTCGGGAGCATCGGCGCAATCGGGCGAGGCTATTACGCGCGGCTTGGCGCTGGCCATCGACGAGATCAACGCCAAGGGCGGCCTGCTCGGCGGGCGCAAGCTCGAGCTGATCCAGCGCGACGACGAGTCGAGCCCGCCCAAGGGCATCGTCGCCGCTCGCGAGCTGATCTCGAAGGAAAAGGTGGTGGCCATCTTCGGCGGCATTGACACACCGGTGTCGCTGGCGATCACGCCGCTCGCCAACAAGGAAAAATCCATATTCATGGGCGTCTGGGCGGCCGGCACGGGGATCACGCGCAACGGCGCCACGCCGAATTACGTGTTTCGCGTCTCGGCCGTGGACGCGCTGGTCGATATCAAGCTGCTCGATTATGCGGCGAAGAAGTTCGGCTCGAAGAAGCCGGGCCTGATGCTGATCAACAACCCCTGGGGCGAGTCGAACCAGAAGGGGTTGATCGACGCCGACACAGCCAACGCCGCCGTCGAAATCGCGGGCATCGAGAAGTTCGAGAACAACGACGTCGACATGATCCCGCAGCTGACGCGACTGAAGGAGAAGGGCGCGGATTCGATCATCCTCGTTGTCAACACGCCGCCCGGCGCCCAGGTCATGAAATCGCGCGAGCGCATGGGCTGGACGGTGCCGGTCGTCTCTCATTGGGGCATCTCGGGCGGCCGGTTCCCAGAGCTTGCCGGACCGACGGCCGGCGACGCCCACTTCGTGCAGACCTACAGCTTCTTCGGCAAGCTGAGCCCGGCCGGCGAGCGCGTTCTTGCCGCGCTGAAAGCCAAGTATCCGGCCATCAAGGGGCCTGAGGATATCTTCGCACCTGTGGGCACCGCCAACGCCTACGACGCCGTGCATCTGGTGGCCCTCGCGATCACCGAGGCCGGCGATACAGACGCGGAAAAGGTACGGGTCGCTCTTGAGGGCTTGAAGACACCGTTCGAGGGGCTGATCAAGACCTACAAGCAGCCGTTTTCGGCGGACAATCACGATGCGCTCGGACCTGACGACTATGTGATGGTGCGCTATGACGGCAATAAAATCGTGCCGACGCAGTGAATTGGATGGCTGTCGGCGAGGTGGCGGAAACGTCGGGCTAATCTAAGATGTTTCGCTCATGCTGATCAGTTCTGCGCTCATCTCCGGCCTTGGCATCGGCAGCATGTACGGGCTGCTGGCGCTTGGCTTCCACATCACCTATGCCGTTTCGCGGACCGTGAATTTCGCGCAAGGCAGCACGATGATGCTGGGCGCCGTGCTGTGCTTCTCAGGATGGGTGACGCTGGCTTTGCCGCTGCCGCTCGCGGTGATACTGGCGCTTGCGGGCAGTGCGCTCTGGAGCGTCATCGTCGAGCGCGTGGCGGTGCGGCCGTTCGTACGGACGGGCTCGCAATCCTGGCTGATGGCGACTGTGGCGCTCGGCATCGTGCTCGATAACTTGGTGTTGTTCGGCTTCGGCAAGGATCCGCGTGGCATGCCGCCGGGCACCCTGACCACGTCATTCATCACGATCGCCGGCATCAAGGTGCAGTTGCTGCAGATCATCATTCCGATTGTTGGTCTTGCACTCGCTGCCGCATTGCATCTCGTCGCACAACGCACGCGGTATGGCCGGGCCATGCTGGCGACGGTACAGAATCCAAGTGCTGCCCGCCTGATGGGCATCGACGTTGGAACCATAACCACGGCAGCGTTCGCCATCTCAGGTTTGCTCGCAGGCGTTGCCGGAATCCTGGTCGCGCCATTGTTCACGATCTCCTCGACGATGGGCACGCTGTTCGGCATCAAGGCCTTTGCCGTCGCCATTCTTGGCGGCATCACCAGCGCCTGGGGCGTGGTGTTGGCTGGGCTCATCTATGGCGTTGCCGAAGCGCTGATCACCGCGTTGCTCGGTTCGACCTATACGCAGATCGTATCCTTCGCGCTCGTCATTCTCGTCCTGGCAGTGCTGCCCAATGGTCTGTTCGGCCGGGCCGAGGCGAGGAAGGTCTGATGCGGCGGGCACCAACCTGGCGTTCGCTATTGCTCAGCCTCGCAGGGGGCGGGCTCGCCGTGCCGCTGCTTTGGCAGGCGAACAATTATCAACTGTACGTGCTGGCGCTGGTCGCCTTGTCGGCGACGGTCGGTGTCGGCCTCAACGTGTTGATTGGCCTTGCTGGCCAATTCTCGCTGGGCCACGTGGCGTTTTACGGAATTGGCGCCTACGCAGTCGGCATTCTGACCACCAAGGCGGGGTTGAGTTTCTGGCTGGCGTGGCCAATCGCCGGCATTCTCGCGGCGCTCTCAGGCTTGTTACTCGCGATTCCTGCACTCGCCGTCCGCGGCCCCTATCTGGCGATGGTGACAATCGCGTTCGGTTTCATCTTCGAGCAGGGCGCGGCGGAATGGGCGGGCCTGACGGGCGGGTGGAACGGCATCAGCGGCATACCCATGCCAAGGATCGCCGGCCACATCTTCACCGAACGCGAGATCGCGGTTCTGGCCTTCGTCACCGCCATTGTCGCGTTCTGGCTCTTTGCCCGGCTCTCATCCAATGCCTGGGGACGCGCCATGCGCGCCGTCCGCGATGCCGAAACCGCCAGTCAGTCGATTGGCCTCGATCCGACGAAAATCCGCACGGTTGCATTCGTGCTGTCTGCAACGGCTGCAGGCCTTGCAGGCGGATTGTTTGCAGCGATGAGCGATTTCATCAGTCCCGAATCCTTCCCGCTGTTCCAATCGATCTTGTTCGTGCTGGTGGTCATGATAGGCGGGACGGGGAGCCTCTGGGGACCCCTCATCGGCGCACTGGTCGTTGTCCTTCTGCCCGAGGTGTTGTCGTTTCTGGCACAGTACCGGCTGCTATTATTCGGCTGCCTGCTGCTCGTCATCCTACGCCTCGCGCCTGATGGCGTCATGGGCCTGCTCGCACGACTGCGTGGTGGTGGTCCGGACACGCGCGCGCGATCGAGCGTCGACGTCGCAAGCTACCTCGCGGGCGTCAATGAACGCACGATACTTTCCGTGCGCAAGGTATCGATCCGGTTCGGTGGCGTGCAGGCAGCCGTCGATGTTTCGTTCGATGCGCCAGCTGGGCAAATCACCAGCCTGATCGGACCGAATGGCGCCGGCAAGAGCACCGTGCTCAATCTGATGTGCGGATTCTATCGGCCGGACAGTGGCTGCATCACGCTTGGCGATCGCGACGTCACCGGCTTGAAGACGCATCAATTCGCACGCGCCGGCATCGCCCGGACGTTCCAGACAACACAACTCTTCGCCGACATGAGTGTGCTCGACAATGTCCTGGCGGGGCTGCGCCGTGGCGAGCTCGCCCTGGCGTCGCTGTTCGGTGCCGCGGGGGAGAACCGGGAGATCGCGACGGCCGAGGCGCTGCTCGATTTCGTCGGCTACAAGGGGTCGATCCACGCCAAAGCCGGTGTGCTCTCCCATGTGGATCGCCGCATCGTTGAAATCGCGCGCGCGCTTTCGTTGAGCCCTCGCGTGCTCGCCCTCGAC
>JANXRM010000416.1 GCA_025353015.1 Hyphomicrobiales bacterium | reverse complement strand
ACCGAAACCAAAACGTTCATGTCCGGCCGGCGCCAACCCTTGCACCCCTGCCCGTCTGCCGGAACCGAGGAAACCGGTTCAACCGGTTTGCGTGCCCTTGAAGACTTGAATATCGAGGGACTGAATTTTCTCCCTCAGCGTGTTCCGGTTGAGGCCCAGTAGCTCGGCGGCCTTGATCTGATTACCGCGGGTTGCTGCCAGTGCCGCCGTGATGAGCGGCATCTCGACCTGACGGATGATCCGCCGGTAGAGCCCGGGCGGGGGCAGTGTCGCCCCATGCGCACCGAAGTGCGCACCAAGATAGCGCTCGACGATCTCAGACAATTCCTTGGGGCCTCCGGCTTCCGGCTCGGGATGCATCGCGGCGGTGAGATCGGCAAGCTCGCTTTCGACGATCTCGACCGTTAGCGTATCCTGGGGGTGCAGTGCGACCAGGCGGCGGACGAAATTTTCGAGCTCGCGGATGTTCCCGGGCCAGGCGTGGCGCCGCAAGCGGTCGATGGCTGCCGGCAACAGCTCCCGGTTGCCGAGCCCTTCTTTCGACGCAGCCCGCAGGAAGTGGCGAACGAGATCGCCGATGTCGTCGAGGCGCTCGCGCAGCGGTGGCAGCCGGAGCGGCACCACGTTCAGCCGGTAATAGAGATCCTCGCGAAACAGGCCCTGCTGGATCTGGGTGCGCAAATCGCGATGGGTGGCGGCGACAATGCGGACATCGGTCTTGATCGATGTCCGTCCACCGACAGTTGTATATTCGCCCTCCTGCAGAACACGCAGCAGGCGGGTTTGGGCTTCCATCGGCATATCCCCGATCTCGTCGAGGAAGAGCGTTCCACCTTCGGCCTGCTGGAACCGGCCTTCGGTGCGGGCTTGCGCGCCCGTGAAAGCGCCCTTCTCGTGCCCGAACAGCTCGCTTTCGATCAACTCCCGGGGGATAGCCGCCATATTGAGCGCCACAAACGGACCATTGCGCCGCTTGCCGTGATCGTGGAGGACGCGCGCCACCAGTTCCTTGCCGGTGCCGGATTCGCCTGTGATCATGACCGTGAGATCCGTCTGCGTCAGGCGGGCCAGGACCCGGTAGATCTCCTGCATGGCCGGCGATCGGCCAATGACCGGCAATTCCTCGCCCTCGGTCTCCACATGACGCTGGCGGCGGCGGCCCGGCTCGGCGAGCGCCCGCCCGACCACGCTCACCACCTCCGAGAGATCGAACGGTTTCGGCAGATACTCGTAGGCGCCCTTCTCAGCCGCCGCGATGGCTGTCATCAGCGTGTTCTGCGCGCTCATGACGATGATCGGCAATTCCGGCCGCGCTTTCTTGATGCGCGGGATCAGATCGAACGCATTCTCATCGGGCATGATGACGTCGGTGATAACCACGTCGCCCTCGCCCTCCGAGACCCAGCGCCATAGAGTGGCGGCATTGCCTGTGGCGCGCGGCGAATACCCGGCACGCGCCAGCGCCTGGTTGAGCACCGTGCGGATTGCCGCGTCGTCGTCAGCAATGAGGATCGTGCCACGCGCCATGGGTAAGTCTCCTTCAGGTCTTGCGTGAACGGGCGGGATAGGGCTTCTCCTGCAGTGGTAGCAGGACGCGAAAGGTCGTCCGTCCGGGCTCGGATTCACATTCGATGATGCCGCCATGATCGCCGACAATCTTGGCCACCAGGGCGAGGCCGAGGCCCGTGCCTGTACGTTTCGTGGTCACGAACGGATCGAACAGATGCGGCTTGATCGCGTCCGCCACGCCTGGGCCGTTGTCGGTGACCTCGATGCAGAGCGGCAGCGATACGCGGGCCTCGGCGCCTGGAACCGACATCCGAACGCCCGGCTTGAACGCCGTCGACAGTGTGATGCGCCCCGGCTCGTGCCGTTCAGCGATCGCCTCGGCGGCGTTCTTGATCAGGTTCAAGAACGCCTGCACCAGTTTGTCCCTGCTGGCGCCAAGCGGCGGCAGCGACGGGTCGTAGTCCTTGGTGATTTTGATGTCACGCGCAAAACCCGTCTCAGCCAGTCGCTTCACGTGATCGAGCACCGAGTGGATATTCACGGGCTCTTTCAGGATCGGCCGCTCGTCCCCGAAAACCTCCATGCGATCCACGAGATTGCGGATACGGTCGGTCTCGGTGCAGATGAGCCGGGCCAGCGCGCGGTCTTCGTCGCCAAGCGCCGGTTCGATCAACTGGGCAGCACCCCGGATGCCTGACAAGGGGTTCTTGATCTCGTGGGCGAGGACGGCAGCCAGTCCCGAAACGGAGCGAGCGGCTGCGCGGTGGGTCAATTGGCGCTCGATCATGTGAGCCATCGAGCGCTGCTGCAGCATCAGGATCGTATGGTCGGGTGCGTCCGTCATTGGACCACCGAAGATGTCGACAAGGCGGGGATGCGGCGACTTCGGCGTCGCAAGCTCTACGCCGTACTCATTCACCGTCACACCGGATCGCCGCACCTGCTCAGCCAACGCGACGAGCGGACAGCCGAAGGCGACGACCTCGGCGAGGCGCATGCGTTTCAGCCGCGCCTGGCTCGCCTCGAAGAAGATCTCGGTTGCGGTGTTGGCATAGACGATGCGGTCGTCCTCGCCGATGACCATGATCGGATGCGGAAGCGCCCCCAGCAGCAGATCGTGCTCGATATGCCGGCGTACGGGCAGTGCCGCGGAAGACAGCTTGACTGGTATCGAGGAACCATCACTCATCGCCGTGCCCCCATCCTCAGGGCGTGCTCGTAGAAGGCATCGAGCCCCTCGAGTACGCGGTCTGGGCTTTCCTCGGTGCAGAGCCGTTGCCGCCAGGGCTTGATTTCGTCCACGGGGCGTCCGCTCGACAACAGATACCAACCGATGTGTTTCCGCGCGTTCTTGAGCCCAAGTGCACGGCCGAAATACGTGAGCATCGCCGTCACGTGCTCGCGCGCCGTTGCCGCTTGAACGGCCAATGCCGGCGCGCCGGGATCTATGCCCGTTGCAAGTGCGGCCCCGATGCGGCCCGCAGCCCAGGGCGCGCCATAGGCACCGCGTCCGACCATCACGCCATCGGCGCCGG
>JANXRM010000222.1 GCA_025353015.1 Hyphomicrobiales bacterium | reverse complement strand
CCGGTGACGGTGTCGCCAGCGGTGGCTGCGTCAACCCCCGGGCTCCCATCTTCAGCCTGGTATCGGCGTAGAAGACGCGGCCGATGCTGGCGAGCTGCGCGTCGTGTCCGGCCGGCGCCAACAGCGTGATGCCGAATGGAATGCCGTCGGACCGCATCGCGGCCGGCAATGCCAGCCCGCACAGATCGAGCAGGTTGACGAAATTGGTGTAGAGGCCGAGCACCGAATTGGGACCGATGGGATCTTTGGCGAGGTCGGCCAACGTCGGCGCGGTCGGCGCCGTCGGCACCATCAGGGCATCGATACGCGTCCATACGGGCTCGGTCGCGCGCCGCAGATGTTGCAGGCGGTAGAGGCCGGCGAAGGCATCCGCCGCCGACAGGTTTTGCGCGCCTGCAATGATCCCGCGCGTAACCGGGTACATGTCTTCAGCACGCGTCTCGATGAACTCTCTGACCGCTTGATAGCGTTCGGCAACCCAAGCGCCCTCATACAAAAGCGCTGCAACTTCGAAAAACGGGGACAGGTCGGTTTCGACGATCTCGGCGTCGAGCGATGCGGCCAGAGCAGCGGCGGCGCGCCACGCCTCTGCTGCTGCGATGTCGCCAAAAAAGCGTAGGTCTTTCGGACGAGGCACTCCGAGCCGGGTCCGTGGCGGCAGCGCGCCCAGATGTCCCAAGGTGACCGCCCGCGAATAGGGATCTTCCGGGTCCGTCCCAGCGATCACGGCGTAGGCTGCCCACGCATCGTCCACGGAGCCTGCGAACACCGACACGCAGTCGAGTGTCCGGCAGGCCGGCAGCACGCCGCGGCACGAGATCGCACCGACTGACGGCTTAAGCCCGACGATGTTGTTGAGGCCTGCCGGCACACGACCAGACCCGGCGGTGTCCGTGCCCAGCGCAAACGTCACGATATTCTGCGCCACGGCAACGGCCGAACCGGCGCTCGAGCCGCCCGGCACCAGCGTCGCATCGATGGCATTGCGTGGAACGGCATAGGGCGTGCGGACACCGACAAGCCCGGTCGCGAACTGATCCAGGTTCGTCTTGCCGACCAGCAGTGCACCGGCTTCGATGAGCTTTTCGACGACACGAGCTGTGCGTCCGGGCGTGCGGGCAAAACCCGGACACGCGGCCGTGGTCGGCAATCCGGCCACGTCGATGTTGTCCTTGACCGCGAACGGCACGCCCCACAATGGCCAGCGCTTGGGATCGAAGGCCCCAAGCGTGCGGGCGGCGGCCCTGAGGCTGGCCGGCTCCACCAGCGTTATGAAAATGCCGGGGTCGGCAATCTCATCAATGCGCGCGATCACGCGCTCCACCACGCGCTCGGCGTTGAGGCCTTGCGCGTAGGCCGCATGCAAGCGAGTGAGATCCAGATCGATGGACATCAGCGGCCGGCCGGCTCGTCGATGACGCTGACGTGCGCCGCGACAATGCGCCAGCCTTCCGCGAACCGCACCCAGGTCTGCATCTGCCGGCCGACCTTGCCCAAAACGGTCGTGCGACGAAACAACGTCGAGGCAACCGCCATGTCGCGGCCGTAGGTCGTGATGACCGTGCGCGACGTCGTCCGCGCGAGACCAACCGGTGAGCGCGCCGCGCGAAAGCCCGATATCTCGGCGTGTCCATAGAGGTTTTCGCCGATGCCGTAACGCAATGTACGCGCGTCGACGCGGAACAATTCGTTGAGCGTCGCCACGTCGTTGCCGACCAGCGCGGCTTCATAGCGGGCGAATGCCGCCGTCACGTCCACAATCACATCCGGCAGATCAATGTCCATTTCGGTCTCCGTTCACTGTACGTCGGCGCCGGCCGCCAGATACCAATCCATGATCTGCCGGCCCTGCATGAATACCGCGCCCGGAAGGGCCGCGAGATAGGCCAGCGCTTGTTCGAACACGGCAATCCGATGCGGCACGCCGCTGAGGTAGGGATGCACCGCCAGTCCCATGACTTTAGCGCCTGATGTCTGCGATTCCAAATGCAAGCGTTCGAATTGGGCGACCGTGCGGTCCGCCAATTCGCCGGCCGTGTGATGCGGGATGGTCATGATTGGGATGTCGTTGAGTTCCACCGAGTAGGGCATCGAGACAACGGGGCCGTGGCGCTTCTCGATCCGGCACGGCAGATCATCGACGACCCCGTCGGCCAGGTCGCGCACGCCAGCTTCGGCCAGTAGTTCCGGCGTCTTCAGCGTTTCGGTCAAGCCCGGGCCCAGCCAACCAACCGGGCGGACACCGCAGGCCGCCTCGAGCGTCGCAAGCGTTTGTGCGATCATCGCGCGTTGATCTTCGACGAGGTGGGTCGCGATCTGATGGAAGCCGTGCCCCATGAAATCCCATCGGGCCGCAACGCACGCCTTGACGATGCGCGGGTAGGCCTCGGCCACCGCGCCATTGATCGACAGTGTCGGTGCAATCCCATGCTTGTCCAGCGCCGCTTTCAGCCGCCAGAAGCCAACCCGCATGCCGTACTCGTGCCAGGCCCAGTTCGGCAAATCCGGCACGACGGGCGCGTTCTGCGGCGCCGACAGCACCTGCCGCGGCATCGGCCGCGCGATGTCCCGCCCCTTCGAAACTGCCTCCACTAACCCAATTCAAACTTCCTCCAAAGGACGATCCGGACAGATGCAAGAAAATTGTCCAGATGTGCAGCGAAAAGTGCAAGGACATATACGTAGACAATCCGAATGATCTCCCCGGCACCGGTAGAGGTTATCCTGGTCGATTGCGGAAATAAGTGATCCAGAATACGAAAGGTTGCTGGCATCGCAATTGCGTTCCGATGTTGAGCTGGCGCGCAAAGAACACCATGTTCAGGCTGCCCATGGCCGTCGAGTAGGGATACTCGACGAGCTTGCCGACGCCACTCGACAACGATACCCCTGGTGCGGGCTCAGCCCCGACATAGGCGTCGATATCGCCGCGCGCCAGCGCCAGATGCATTTCGCTGAACGAGATGCGAATCGACTGCACGTCCTTGATGGAGAGGCCTTCCATGCGCAGGCGTTCCATGATGAACACTTCCTGCGACGAGCCGGGCCAGATGCCGACCTTCCGGCCCTTGAGATCCTTGATGGAGGCGATGTCGCCGTCTTTCTTGGCAATGATGCCCATGCCTTTGTTGCAGCAGGAGCCGACGATCACGATCGGTTCCTTGGCAGCAGCCCCCAGAATGCCCGCGGCGATGCCGAACACGCCGAAGTCTACCGACTTGGTGACCACGCCGTTCTTGCACTCAGCCGGGCTCTCGAACGGGATGACCTCCACCTTGTAGCCTGCCGGCGTGAACCGGTCGTAGAAGTGGGGAGCAATCGAATGAATGAGCTTGAGCACGCCCATCTTGATGACGACTGGGGCTTGTGCGCGCAGCACCGAGGGGGCGGCGAATGTCGCAACCGCACCCGCGATGACAGTTCGGCGATCAAACGTGCCCATTGGTTCTCTCCCGGTCCCAATTTGATGACGGTTGAGCCAAGTTGATGCAAATCGAGTGCCAGAACGGGACGGCTTGTAAGCGCTCGAAAATCCATCTGGGTCAAACGCCGCTCGCGACCGTTCCGCCAGAAGTTCAAGCACATACCCAATTATTGGGCTGTGCATGCTTGCCAACCGCCCTGGCACCTGTACTCCACGCTGATTGCGTGACGCATTTCACATCCTGTGGCTTGCTGGGATCTCGATGGCGCGAGCCTAGCGAAACCGATGATCCTCGACCCGGTAGATTGCTGTGCACACCGCATCAACGCCGCATCCGGCGAGCAATTCGCCAGCCACGACCAGCGCCGACTCATCGGCAAATGTCGCCTCGGCAATGCCACCGATCGCAAGCCGGAGTTCGGGGATCCTGCTATTTGGCGCTGCAGCCTGCTCGATGAGCGTGTGGCGTACATAGCCGGTAACGCCAGCCAGTGCTGTGATACGCGCCTCGGCCCGCGCCGACCAGTCGGCATCCGGCGCTCCCGTGGCAAGGAGGAGCACACGCACGGGCTTTGCCGTCGGCGGTGCCGGCATCACCACATGCGGCGCAGTGACGAGGCGCGTAACAGCGCCGACAAAATTCTCGGAGTCCACGTTGCATTCCGCAATCCGCGGGGAGGTGTAGGCGATCTTGCGCTGCTCGTAGTCGTCAAACCAGAGTTCGGGCACGCCCTCGATGCCGAGTTCGCGGGCGAGCGCATTGGTGCCGGGCGCCGCGATCGGATGGTGCTGCACGTAGGCTCGCACGCCGGGCAGTTCCGCGGTCATGACACCATGCGGGTCAAGCCAGTGGCTGCTGAACTGAGCAAGCGAAATGTCGGGTCGGCGGCGCATGAGGCTGATAGCAGCAATCATGACTATGCTCCTGAGCCAGACCGGCTCAATACCCGTGTTCTATTTTCACCGCCTGCAGCAGTCCGCCACCGGCCCGCAGGCTGCGAATGTTGGCCGCGATCTCCGTTGCAAGTTGGCGCACCGTCGGTCGCCGCGCCACATGCGGCAGCACGGTCACCTTGGGATGCAGCCACAAGGGACTTACCGGCGGCAGCGGCTCCGGCCAGAGGGCATCGAGGGCCGCGTGCTCCAGATGGCCTGAATCGAGGGCCGCGATCAGATCCACGTCGACGACATGCCGCCCCCGTCCCACATTCACCAGCATGGCCCCTTTCGGCAGCATGGCAAACGTGCGCGCGCACAGGATGCCTTCGGTCTCCTTGGTGAGCGGCAGCAGGCAGACGACGATATCGGTCTGATTGAGAAACGGCTCGAGTTGACCGGGACCATGGAAGATCGGCACCTCGGCGCCAGCCCGCGGCGAGCGCACCCAAGCCGAAACCTTGAAGCCCAGGGACTGCAGCACGAGTGCCGGCGCCTTGGCCATCATACCGAAGCCGAGGAAGCCCACACGCCGCTCCTCTGGCCGCTTGATCGGCACGCGCAGCCATTCCTTCCGAGCCTGCGCCGCCTGGTACTTCGGCATCTCGCGATGCAGGCGCAGAACATGCATCACCACATACTCCGTCATCATGGGATCGCCGCCCGGCGGTTCAATCTTGCCGAGCGCCACTTGCGGGCGCTTCGGGTGGCCAACGATGTCATCGACGCCGGCCGCGCGGCTGAGCATGGCCTTCAGGTTGGGAAACGCCGGCAACACATTGAAATCCGGATGCATGAAGGCGAGATACTCGATCTGACCAGGGTCACCCGGCTGCGGCCAGAAGCGGACCTCGAGATCAGGAAGCAACTCATCGAAGGTGGCACGCCAGGAGTCCGCGTTGCCGATACGTTTGTCGAGCTCGATGATGAGCAGTGCCATGCGTGCGCCCTTTGTGACATCTGTCTGCGGGAGCAGTCAGTCTATCTCACCACGTGGGGCATGGGCAGCGTCGAGTTGCAGGCATGCGTTGCCAGGTGCGAGAGCGCGGCGTTGGCGTGCTGAACCGCCGTTCACTCGGCGCTACCTGTGCAATAGCACATCGAGTTACTGAACGTATTGGTCGGCAATTGCATCCAAAAGCGCAAACAGTTCCTCGCGTTTCTTTGCTGGGATTGACGTCAGCATTTCCGATTCCACGCGATGCAGAACGGGTGCGGCGGACAACAGCGCGCTACGCCCCTCGTCGGTCAACTTTACGGCGTAGGCTCGGGCATCCAGTTTCGACCGTCGCCGGGTCAAATATCCGCGCATGAGCAAGCGCTTAACGATGTCTGCGAGCGTCGAGCGATCGACCCCAGTTGCAGCAACGATATTCGTTTGACTGGGGTTTCCGGCATCGGCAATCGCCGAGAGAACAACAAGCTGCCGGATCGTCAAATCGCTATCACCAAGCTTTCGCGCATATTTCTCCGATACCACCTGTGATGCGCGATGCAGACGATGCAGAAGAGACTTGTTCGCGAGTGATTGCACAGACATCTCCACGGTCTCTGGTTACAGATGCGATCCGGAGGGGCGGGTGCCAACCGAAAGCATCCGGCTCCGACACCGAGCGGCGTCAATCCAGTTCAATTGCGCTAGGCTCGGTCGTGGAAGTTCCGATCATGGGTACATGGCCAAACTGTCGACGTGAGACAGGCTCATTCATCCTTCTGGGTCGGGCCGCAGCTGCAATAAACTCGCATCACAGTCGTTCGTCGGAATGGACGTCATGCTCCGCCGTAAACGTAATCGTCCTCGGCGTCAGTGTCCGTTGCGATCTGGCCATGCGGCACTTTGTGCATCAATTTTCGGAATTGCGCGCCAGACACATGCACCAGGGTACGGTGATCGCCAGCTTCGAAATAGATGTCTCGATTGCCTTCCAGACGCTTATCGACGAGGGAACGTAGTCCATAAGCCGCAGCAACCGGCGGCACTGCGCCTTGCTCGCAGTCAGGAAACAGAACAGAGATTTCCGCCTCGGTAGCCAATCCAACATTTTGGTTCAGCCAACCACCCACTCGATCCAGTCGCACCTGACTCGACGCGGGTATGACCGCCAGGATGTAGCCATTGTTGCGCTTGAGAACGACTCCCTTGGCGACGCACGCGCTCGATACATGACTGGTTTCCGCGCTGCGTTTGGCACAGTTGGTGCGCCTATGATCAACGCAATCATATTCGATGTCGTGGTCGTTGAGATATTGTTGCAATGAAATAGCGACGCCCATTGTTCGAACTCCTTGGGATTACATCGGCGCATCCCCAACCACTGCAATCACTCAGATGCCACCGTAGGCATGCGTGACCACCAAGCGGCTCTCGACCTCTTCAACGCCGGGGATTTCACGGACCGTCTGCGCGACAGCTGACGACAACTGCGAGTGATCAACCGATCCGCTGAGGATGACGATGCCGTCTTTAACGCGGACCTCGATCCTCACTGGTTTAAATGGGCCTGGGTAACGGTCGGCGAGAAAAGATCGGATCATCCATTCAAGCCGTTTGTCGGCCAAGGCGGCTCGAGTGGCTTCGGACTCTTGAAACGCCGGCGCATCAACAAGCAGTCGCAACGTCCTCACACAGGTCTCGGTCGGAACATTGGAGGTGTTGAGCACCATGTGATACAAAAGCGGATCTTCCCACTTGACGCCAAAAAGGCTCTGCGTCACGCGTGAATGCGCGGCATCATTTTGCTCAATCTCACGGCGCGCCACACTTGCATCATCCATTCCCAAGCGCTGCATCATGACGCGCACTCGAAACTCCATCGGCGCACAGACGCGAATACGGAGAACATTTGGCAAATCGCGTAGGAGTACCGTCGCACCCCAGCCGCGTATGATGACGTTGCCCTGCCGGGCGAGTTCCAGCACCTCCAAGGCCGTCACGCGCGAGAGCTTCTTCTTATCTATCCACCACCGTTCAAGCAGTGTCGCGCCACCTTCGAGGTAGTGGTGCACGGCGCTTTCCTGAACGCCTAGGCGTTCGGCGAGAGAATGTTCGACAAGTTCGTGATGCACGATCTTGAGGTCTAGCGTCTCCGCTAAGCCCTGTGCGACATCCTTGCCGAGTGTCCCCATTTCACGCGTCATTGCTATTACGGCCATTTTGCACCTTTCGCAGAACTGGGCCGGATCAATGTACGGGGCCGAACACGCCGATCGCCCTAAGCAGCCCAGCGTCGAAAGCCTCAAGCAAAGCGTCATTGCAGGCCAGAACGCGCTTTCAGATATAGTGTCGTCATGCGGGATAAGCGCTGTTGTCACCTCTCGATGGCACCAGCGCATTCCATGCGGCGCTATTCAGTCTTGCAGTCCATTTATGCCTTTACTCACCCGTCAGATCCTTGTCGGATGCACGGACCGGTGCCGTCTCGCCAATGTCGTCAAAGACAGTTCGAGGCGTCGTATCGCGAAGATCGTCAAAGACCGTTCGGGGGGCCGTGTCGCGAAGATCATCAAAGATCGTTCCGGCACTGCTTGGCGTGCTCGCCAGCGCCAACGCAGCGGCAATAGCACCGAGTGTGAGGAGTGTCTTTTTCATAATCGCCTCCATCAAAAAGTGTTCGCAATTTCTCCTAATCAGTTCTCGAGAGGAAACGTTTCAGTTTCCGCGCACGATAAATAGCACGGCCGATGATCAATCCGAAAGCGCATGAACCACTTAGAACACTACGTATGACTACGCATTTCGACCGCGCATCTGAGCCCAATAGCGGCGGTGCCCAATCAAGGCTAGTCCGATCCAGCGGCGGGTTTGTCCACATCCGGATTCGACAACAGGTGTCGAAACAACTTCGTGAAGCTGCTCAGTTCTAGGCGCTCCAGGATGTTGCCCCGATGGACCTCCACGGTTCGATGGCTAAGGTTCAGATGACGCGCAACTTCCTTGGTTTGCAGTCCTTGCAACAACAGGTCGAAGATTTGACATTGCCGTTCGGTCAGCCGGCGTCTGTAAGCGTCAAGCACTGACTTGTGCGACGCCGCTATGGCAGGTGATCCCGTATCGAGTGCTCGGTTGATTAGATCGATCAATTCTTGCTCATTCACTGGCTTTTCAAGAACGCTTAATGCGCCCGACTGCATGGCCAGCACAGCCTGGCGAATATCGGCGTGCGCGGAAATGACAACCATCGGAATATGGATCTCCCGGCGAATCAGCTCGCTCTGCAGTTGCAGGCCACTCATCCCGGGCATCCTGACATCTGTGATCAGGCATGCACGGTGCTCAGCGTCTGGTCGATATTTTGCCAGGAACTCCTCGGCCGACGCGAAAGTCACGACCCGTAACTGCACGGACCGCAGAACCAGCGCCAGGGCTTTTCTGACAGCTTCGTCGTCGTCAATGAGATAGACCGACTTGGCCATCGGCTGGCCCCCTAGACGTCCCGGGTGATCGGGAAAACGACCTGAAAAACAGCACCTCGATTTTTGCCGGATTCATCGCCCACCTTCAGGACCGCTTGATGGGCGTCGGCAATTGTTCGGGCGATGGCAAGCCCCATGCCTAGTCCATTGGGGCGGGTTGTATAGAAGGGTTCAAAAATCATGTCGCGCAGCTCGTTGGGGATCCCAGGCCCGTTGTCGGTCACCTCGAGGACAACATGCTCGGCGCCGGACGGAAGAATGGAGATTGTAACCTGTCGGTCTTCGATTGCGTTCTTGGTAACCGCGTCAAAGGCATTGCGGACGAGGTTGAGAACCAACTGACCCAATTGAATCTCATCGCCCATCACAAAGTGCGCATGCAGGGCCGAGATGCGTTCGATCTTGATGCTCGCGTTCTTCGATAGCGGTGACAGCATGCGCCCGATATCGTCCACGACGTGGTCGAGATTGACGGGCACGTAGGTTGCCGGTGCCTTACGGACGAAATGTCGGATGCGGCGAATGATTTCACTCGCTCGCCGCGCCTGGGACGAGATGTCGGACAAATGCTCGGTTAGCTCATCGCTACTGATATCGCCGGCGATGCTCAAACGCAAACACGCGCTGGCCGTATGTGTGATTGCCGCGAGCGGTTGATTGATTTCGTGAGCAACGACTGTTGCCATCTCGCCGGCCGTCGCGACCCGGGCGACATGCCAGAGCTCATTTCGATACTCCGCCAATTGCACTTCGGCACGATTACGTGCGGTCGTGTCGAGAGCAGTACAAAGCACCGTCTGCACGTTGCCTCCGCTCCCTTCCGGTTCGATCGCAGTCAACAGGTTGCGGCGCGCCGGCTCGAGAGCGCAAGTCCGATACTCTATCTGGCTTGCCTCGCCGGTCAGGATGGCGCGTTCGAATTCCGATGTCACGCGCGAGCGGTCGTCCGCATGCACGAGGTGCTCGACAAAGGCGGCGATCGATGGGGGAGGATCGCCCGTTATCCCGAGGATACGACGTGCCTCGTCCGACCAATGGCCATTGGGCGCCGCGTCATCTTTGTGGAGAACGAAGCTTCCAACGCGCGCCAATCTTTGCGCAGTCCTCAGTCTGGCCTCTGTCCGTTCCAAGGCCTGGATGAGATTTTCCCTGTGGGCTGCCTCCCGCGTAAGGTTCCAGTTTGCGATGTGGGCTTCGTCATGAGCATAGCGCAGCGCGATTTCGCTCATCACGGATGCTGCAAGCTCGGACAACGTCTCGCGATCGTAAGACGTCCATTGTCGAGGTTTTGTGTCAATGACACAAAAGCTCCCGAGAACCGTTCCCATGGGCGTGGCCAAGGGAATGCCGAGGTAGGCAATGACTTTGAGGTCAATGATCGCCGCATTGTCGTGCAGCAGTGGGTGGGTCCGAGCGTCCTCGACGATCAAAGGTTCCCGGCTCGCGACAACATGTTGGCAGAATGAGTGAGATAGCGGCGTTTCGCGGTCAGATGCCCACGGCTCGGGCAAGCCACAAGCACTCTTGAAGAATTGCCGATGATCGTCGACGAGCGAGACCAGGGCGACCGGGGACTGGAGAATACGCGTTGCCAAGCGTGTCAGACGATCGAACGGTTCCTCCGGCGGAGTGTCGAGCAACCGCAACCGCAGCAACTCATCGAGTCGGGTCTCGTCGAGGAGGGCGCTCGAAAGTTGCGTGCTCATCGGTCAAAGCCCCAAGCGCAAAATCGCCGTCGGCAGGTTTGCCATCGGCCATTATTAGCATCACTGTTGGCAGATAGCGATGTTGTTCAAAACGTCACCCAATTCACGACCAGCCATGGTCGTCACCAGGGTCGTCACCAGCCATGGTCGTCGGATTAACGAGATGACGACCTCCAAGCACCGTCTATGCTCGGGGCCGCGTAGCAAGCCACCTCCGCCCCGCTAACGGAGGTGGCTGCCAGGCGTAGGAAATATCTTCTTTCAATAGTGCTTGGCACCTAATGTGTGGCCGGCGCCTGCGCATGTCCAATACCCAAAGCTAGAGCAGTGAAATGGGGCTTTAAATCCGTTTCGAGTACTTAGGGTTCTACGTAGAACCACGTAGATTTTCCGGGGGCCCTTTTCGATTTGATCAAACGAGTACGGGTCATGTTCTCAATTTGAGGCAACCATATTCATTCCTACGCACTTAACTCCGGCGCCTTGTCCGGAAACATGCGAAAAGGCACGGTTTCATTGACGATCTGGTGCATCGTCAGCGGTGCGTGAGCGACCAGTTGCGCGATGGTGCGGGCCGCGAT
>JANXRM010000330.1 GCA_025353015.1 Hyphomicrobiales bacterium | reverse complement strand
GCCCGCGGCGACGGCGCTCCCCGTGGTGGCGACCGGGGCGGTGATCGGCCCCCACGCCGTGACGGCGATGGTGATCGCGGACCGCGTCGTGAAGGCGGTGGCGGTGGTGGCGACCGTCCGCGCCGCCCCTCGCGCGACCTGGACTGAGTGATCTGATCGAAACTTCGGAAGCCGCCGGGTCCTCGTGTCCCGGCGGCTTTTTCCGTCACGGGGCACCCTGGCATGCAAGCTTTGTCCCACGTCCTGGCCACAGCTCCCCTGCTTTCTGCCGTCCTGTGCGTGTTCGCGCTTTCGCTTGGCGCCGTGCGGGTGCTGTGCACTGACGCCCTGTCACGCCTCGTCGTCGACGTGCCCAACGGCCGCTCGCTGCACACCGTGCCAACGCCCAGAACCGGCGGCCTCGGCCTCATGGCGGCGGCCACCATTGGCTGGCTGCTGTTTGCCGGCAATGCCCTGCCCCTGGTTGCCGCGTTGGCGGCCGTGCTGGCATTGATCTTCCTGGTGGACGACGTCCGCAGCCTGCCCGTGCTGCCGCGGTTTGCCGTCCAATTCGCCGCCGCCATCGCCTTTGTCGCAACCAGCGGGCCCTACCCCGGGCTATTGTTGGTCCCCCTCGTGCTCGGTATCGTCTGGTCGGCCAACCTCTACAATTTCATGGACGGCTCGAACGGCTTTGCCGGCGGCATGACGCTCATCGGCTTTGCGAGTTATGCCACCGCTGCCTATTTCCAAGGGGCTCCGGGACTAGCCCTGGTCGCCGCGATCATCGCCGCAGCCGCCGCGGGCTTCCTGGTCTGGAATTTCGATCCGGCCCGCATCTTCCTCGGCGATGCCGGCGCCATCCCGCTGGGCTTCCTGGCGGCGACGCTCGGCATCACAGGCTGGCAGCAGGGTGTGTGGCCCTTCTGGCTACCGCTGCTCGTGTTCTCGCCCTTTGCCATCGATGCGACGGTCACGCTGGCGCAGCGCGCCTTGCGGCGCGAAAAGCTCTCGGAGGCGCACCGGTCGCACTACTACCAGCGCCTCATCCAATCAGGCTGGGGACACCGCCGGATGTCGCTCGCCGCTTATGCGCTGATGGCCGCATGTGGCGGATCCGCGATGGCGCTGCGGCAGGGGCCGGCTGTGGCGGTATTGGCACTGCTTTTGGCGTGGGCCGGTATTTATGCCGCCATCGCCATCGCCATCGACCGCCGGTGGGCGCAATTCCAGGCGGCCAAGCCGTGATTGACACAGCGATCTTGAACGCGCCGCGCGACTTTGAACTCACCGAGAGACAATGTGCGGCGCTGCGGCCACGCCTCTGAACAAAGTCGTGGATGATCGCGCCTGACGCCAGCACACCTGGGCCGTTCATGATTTAGTTCGCTCCAACAACCGACCTTTTCGCACACTCGGGAGAACATCATGGGCATCACCAAGGGCGTCGCCGCAACCGGACTGCTCATGGCCGGCTTGGCCATGGCCACGTTGACCGTCAGCGCACCCGACGCAGCCGCGGCCGGCAAGGGCGGCGGCACATGCTTGAACAAGGCAGCGTCCGGCACAAACACCACCGTCGATGGCGCCAAGTTCCAGGCTTGGGAAGCGGTCCTTCAGGCGACGGACTGGGGCATGTGGTCGACATTCATGGCCAGCGGCGCTGGCATCGGCGTCGCACCGGGCTACAAGGTCAGCAATGTGAAATCGAGCTGCGCCAAGGGCGGCATCGGCTACACGTGCAAGATCCAAGCAACGCTCTGCAAGTAAGCCGCGACCGTTGCCACTTCGGAAATATCGGGGCGTGAGGGTGCTCAAGCGGGCGCTGTCACGCCCTTACTTTTTGGCCGCGTCCTGCAGCAACCTCTGAACGCAGGCATCGACGCCTCGTTCCCACGGCGGCAACTGGATCGCGAACATCGCGGCCAGCTTGCCGCAATCGAGCCGGGCGTTGAGCGGCCGGGCGGCGACCGTCGGGTAACTGGTGCTAGGGATGGCCTCGACACCAGCCGAGGCGCCGCCGTCTCGGGCCGACGCCGCGAACACCGCTCGCGCCAGATCGCACCAACTCGCATGTCCAGATGCCGCCGCGTGATAGGTGCCCCAGAGATTGCCGCCTTGGTGACCCGCCACCCGCCGGGCAACCGCCAGCACGGCTTCCGCCAGATGCGGCGCGTAGGTGGGCGATCCCACCTGATCATCCACGACGCGAAGCGGTACGCCGCCACGGCCCGCTTCGTTTGCCTTGACCAGCATCGTGCGCACGAAATTGCGGCCCGTGGCGCTGTAGACCCAGGACGTCCTGAGAATAACGTGTCGTGGCGCTGCCCGGCGCACTGCGTCCTCGCCTTCAAGCTTCGAGCGACCGAACACATTGAGCGGTGCCGTCGTATCAGTCTCAACGTAGGGCTCGGGCTTCAGACCATCAAAGACATAGTCGGTGGAAAGATGGATCAACGCGGCACCGCGCTTGGCGGCAGCTTCAGCAAGCAAGCGCGCGCCGTCACGATTGAGGGCAAACGCCGAATCCGGCTCACGCTCCGCCTGATCGACCGCGGTGTAGGCCGCCGTATTGACGATCACGTCAGGCTTGAAATCGGTCATGGCACGCGTGATCGATGCGGGCTCGCACAGATCGAGCGCCGGCCGTCCGACCGCCAGCGCCGTGATGTCTGGCGCGCCCGGCGCAATCTCGACGAGGGCACGGGCCACCTGACCCTGCCAGCCCGCGATCAGGAGGCGCATCTGAGACTCCGCCCGCTTTCGACATCGAATAGATGCACATTCGACGGGCCAACCGCAAGCCGCACCGGCCGCGTCCAGTCCAATCCATCCGACGTCGCCACGGAGATGATCAGCGGCACGATGCCAAGGGTGCCGTGAACGAGCCGGTTTGGCCCGAGCTCCTCGACGAATTCCGGCGTGAACGGCAGCGATACGTGTGTGCCCTCCGCCGCCACGGTGAAATCCTCGGCTCTAAGCCCCACCTCCACGGCGCGGCCGATTTCCGCGTCAAACACTTTGGTATCGAACGCAAGCCCTGCGCCGTCCGCGATCTCGACCTGCCCCGGTGACGTCACGCGCCCCGGCACAAGGTTCATCGCCGGTGAGCCGATGAACGTCGCCACGAACCGCGTCGCCGGCCGCCGATAGACGTCAGCCGGACGCCCGACCTGCTCGATGGCGCCAGCGCTCATGACCACGACTTGATCGGCCAGCGTCATCGCCTCCACCTGATCGTGCGTGACGAAAATCGAGGTCGCCTTCAGTCTGTTATGCAAACGGCGGATCTCGATGCGCATCTGCACGCGCAGCTTGGCGTCGAGATTCGACAGCGGCTCATCGAACAGGAAAGCCTGCGGCTCGCGCACGATTGCGCGCCCCATGGCGACGCGCTGGCGCTGGCCGCCCGACAACGCGCGCGGCTTGCGGTCCAAATACGGCGTGATCGCGAGCAAGTTCGCGGCCTCGGCCACGCGGCGCTCGATCTCAGGCTTCGGCGTGCCGCGATTGCGCAGACCATAGGCCATGTTGTCGTAGACGGTCATGTGCGGGTAGAGCGCGTAGTTCTGGAACACCATAGCGATGTCGCGGTCGGCGGGTTCCACGTGGTTGACAACGTTGCCTGCAATGGAAATCGTGCCGTCCGTGATGGTCTCGAGACCCGCGATCATGCGCAGCAGCGTCGACTTCCCGCAGCCCGAGGGCCCGAGCAGCACCGTAAACGACCCATCCGGAATGGCGAGCGAGACGGCCTGCACCGCCTCGACCCCGCCAGCGTAGACCTTGCGTACCTTGTCGAGTGTGACCGATGCCATGGCTAATTCAGTTTCTGGCCAACTTGCCCGAGCGTGGACAGAATACACAGAATGAGCGCGGTACAATTCAACCGGCGATGGAACTGGCCAGTGGCAGCATTTTTTTTGAACAGCCCATAGACCCCAGCGCCGACAGCACCGAGGAACAGCGGCGCCATCGCGTAGCCCGCGACCCTGCTCCAGAAATCAAGTGGATCACTGAGCAAGCGAGAGTACTTTACAAGTCCAATGCCCGTACCCAGCGCGACGATCAGCCCGGTCCCCATCCATCGCAACATATCACTTCTCCGTCTCCACCAGCCCCTTCACGAACCAGCGCTGCATGAAAATGACGACCAGCACCGGCGGCAGCATCGCCAGCATCGCGGTTGCCATGACGATATTCCACTCTGTCAGCGCATCCGACGTGACGATCATTTTCTTGATGCCAACGACCACGGTCTGCATGTCGTCGCGCGTCGTGATCAGCAGCGGCCAGAGATACTGGTTCCAGCCATAGATGAAGAGGATGACGAACAGCGCCGCGATGTTCGTGGCCGACAGGGGCAGCACCGTGTCCCAGAAGAATTTCAGCGGCCCCGCCCCATCCAGCTTCGAGGCCTCCACCAGTTCATCGGGAATCGTCAGAAAGAACTGCCGGAAGAACAGCGTCGCCGTCGCCGATGCGATCAGCGGCACGGTCAACCCCGCGTAGCTGTCGAGCAGCCTGAGATCCGCAACGATCTTGTAGGTCGGATAGATGCGCACCTCGACCGGCAGCATCAAGGTCATGAAGATCAGCCAGAACGCCGCCATCCGGAACGGAAACTTGAAGTAGACGACGGCATAGGCCGACAGGATCGAGATCGCGATCTTGGCCGAGGCGATGATCGAGGCCATGATGAAACTGTTGGCCAGCATGCGCCAGACCGGCTCGCGTGTGGTGCCGCTGGTGCCGACGAACAGCGTCCGCCAATAGGTTTCGAAGAACAGCGGCCCCGGCGTCAGCGGCATCTGGCCGTTGGCGATGATGTCCTGCGGATGCGTCGAGCCGACGAAGGTCAAGTAGACCGGAAACGCGACAATGAACACGCCGATGCACAGCGCCAGATGCGCGAGAAAGTTCCGGAACGGGCGGTGTTCGACCATAGGACGGGCTTACTCCGCCGCGCGCACGGGCGCTTGCAAAACCGGCGCATCGGGCACCGGCGTTCGGCGCACGATCGGCATCACCTGCTCGGCGAAACGACGCATCATGCGATGGCGGGCTTCGCGCGGGACACCCGCGGTCGCATTCGAAATCAGGATGGTATCGAAGCCGATCGCACGTAATTCCGTGATGCGCCGCGCCACCGTCTCGGGCGAACCGACAAGACTGCGGTCGAGGATCGGATCGATTTGCGCGGGATCGCCCATCAGCTTCATGTTGCCGAAGATCTTGGCGAACTGCTGATAGCCCGCGATATCGCCCCAGGCCGTCGTATCGGTCGCGTAGTGCTCCGCCTGCAGCCTGTAGAAGCGCGCCATGTGCCCCCGCGCTTCCTCGCGCGCGGCCGCATCCGTATCGCCGATGAAGCACTTCGTCGAAACCGGCAACGAAACGTCCGTCGGGTGACCGCACGCAGCAGCTTTGGCGCGCCACCGGGCCAGGATCTTCAGCAGCATGAAATCCGGGAATTGCGAGAGCGACAACGGCGCCAAGCCCAGTTCACCCATGATCTCGGCACTTTCCGGACTGCCGATGGCGCCGAAGAACTTCGGCTGGCGCTCGGTTAAAACGGGACGCACCGTGATCGGCCGGTCGAGCTTGACGTGCCGGCCCTGGTAGGTAAACGGGCGGCCTTCTAGCGCCAGTTTCGTCACCTCCCAGCACTCGCGGAACCGCTCGCGCGCCTCCGACATGGGCACCCGCATCGCGTCGTATTCAAGCTTGGCGGTGCCGCGACCCATGCCGATCGAAAGTTCGCCCGTGGTCAACGTCGCCAGCATCGCCACATCCTCGGCGAAGCGGATGGGATCGTACCAGGGCAGCACCATGACCGAGGTGCCGAGCCCCATGCCGGGCACGGCGGCGGCCAGGTGCGAGAGAAACATCAGCGGGTTCGGCGTCGGGTAATAGTCGGAGAAATGGTGCTCGACCATCCAGACGGCGTCAAAGCCGGCCTTTTGCGCGAAAACCGCATCGCCGATGGCCTCGCGGTACATCTGCGCATCACTGGCGCCTTCGGCATCGACGGCGCCAATCTGCACGGCAAAGCGAACGTTCTCCTGCAATTTTTTGGACATATCCTCGTCTCCCCGGCTCACCTCTGGCCTTGCGGTACAGCCATTTTGTCGAGGCTAACCCGCTTACGCTCAGGTTGTCATCACCCACGGCCTGGAAATACGGACACGATGGGCGTCAGCCGCCACCTTCGGCCACCGCCAGCAATTGATCCGGATCGACGATCAGGATGGAGGCGCCTGAGAATTCAATCAGCCCGGCCTCCCGCAAGTCTCCAAGAGAGCGGCTGACCGTCTCGCGCGTCAACCCGAAATGGCCGCCGAGATCGCGCTGCGTCAACTTGAGGTCGATGACCGTGCCCTTGGCCGTCTTCTGACCGTGGTCGCGGGCGAGACGCAACAACCCGTCCGCCACGCGCGGACCAGCCTCGAGAGTGTGGCTCTCGAACAAGGCGTTGGTGGCGCGCAGCTTGCCGCAAAGGCCCGCGAGTACGGCAAACATCGCGTCGGTGCTGTTGCGCAGGATCGGCAGCAGGTTGCGCCGGTAAATGGCCACGGCCTCCACGGGTTCCATGGCGATGACGTTGGCCGTCCGCTCGCGGCCATCGATGGCTGCGATCTCGCCGATCAGCGCGCCAGACTTGAGAAATCCCAGCACGACCTCCTTGCCGTCTGCAGTGACGTTCGTGACCTTGAGGCTGCCCGTCAGCACCACCATCATGCTGTCGCCCGGCTCACCCTGGCGGTACATCGTCTCGCCGCGCGCCAGCTTGGCCATCACGGCATGCTGCATGATCTCATCGATCACGGCTGGCGCGCAATCTTGGAACGCGCTGCTGCCAGCAAGGGCACGCCGCGCCCGCTCGCGGCCGTCCGCCTGCCCCGTCGCAGCGCCGCCCGCGTTTGCCTGACTTGTCATCGCGAACACCTCATCGAGAAAACCTCAGTCCGCCTGCAGGTTCGCTGTGCCGGCACCGCACCCAGCGTTACTTTGTAATCCTGGGCGTGATCGGCTTGAAGATGCGCAGGCCATCAACTGCGAACATGGAAGCCTTGAGTTCGCCGGGCTTCAAGACCTGCAGGCCGCGCTTTTCCGCTGTTTTGTCGAGGCCCGCACTGGTGCCCCACGTCATTGTCTTGGCAACCGCATCGGGCAATTTGGCGTGGGCCTCGGCGACGAGCAGGTGTTGATCGGACAGGACAGTCGGCGTCACGTTCCAACCACTGAATA
>JANXRM010000271.1 GCA_025353015.1 Hyphomicrobiales bacterium | reverse complement strand
GCCTCGATCCAGTAAGCGCGGCAGTCCTCTTCGGTCGCGAACTTCGTCTCGAACTCGATCGCTGTCTTCGGAAAATCGCGCCACAGCGCGTCGTCGTCCTGCTTGGTCATGATCAGTGCCCCACTTGTTGTGGCATCTCAGTGACTTACAATTGCGCCGGAACTAAGTGCGCAGGGATGTATATCGAGCGTCTCGGTTGTGAGTTCGACGATTTTTTTGCCGCCCGCCATGGGGCATGGACCCTTGACCTCAATACGGTGTTTGCAAGTGAACGTGAGGACTGGATTCAGGGCCTGCTACTGGCCGGGCTCGGCTACGCGATCGTGCCGGAATTCATGCAATTGCCGCCAGGTTTGGTCAAACGCCCCCTCGACAGGCCCCAAGTCAGCCGCGAAGTCGCAATCATCACGCTCCGCGGCAAGCAGCTATCGCCGGCAGCGCTCATGTTCGTTCGCTTGGCAAAAAATAACCGTTGGCACTCTGTGCCGCTTGCACCGGCCGAATAAGAAATAGCGATGCAATAGGTCGGAAGAAAACAATCGGGACGAAATTCGAATACGAAGCATCAGAGACAATATCCAGAACCTATTGCAAAAACGCGTACAGCAAAGTCGCGGCGTGACGCCCCCTACCGCACCTGCGGCCCGACACGCTCGCACAAGAGCCTGATCGACGACATGACGCGGTCGTGCGGGATCAGACCGCCGCAGTTCATCTCGGCCAGAATGCCGTCGATGCCAAGCGTGGATTTCAAGTCGTTGATGCGGGCCGCCACCTCGTCCGGCGCGCCGACGATGACTTTCTGCGCCAGCGTTTCCTCGTAGGTAACGTTCATCAGGGCATCGCCGCGTGCGCCCCGGTTTTCGCCGGCCTGCACGCCAGCGAGCGCCGCCGTCTTCGCGATCTGGGCGCCAAGCTCGCGGTAGAACGGCATGATCGACAGTTCGGGTTCGGCGCGGGCCGCTTCCGGCGTCTCGCCGACATAGACCGGGATGCGCAGATAGACGCGCGGTTCGCCGGCATGACCGGCTGCCCTGAAAGCAGCGCGATAAGCCTTGATGTGAGGTTCCAGTTCCTCGATCTTGCCTTGCCGGACCGCGATCAGGATCGGATAGCCCTGACCGCCAATGACCGGATAGGTGTCGTAGCTGGTCGCGGCCATTCGGATCTCAGGGTAGGGCTTTTGCACCGGCTTCGGTACGAGGCAGACGTTATCGAAGGAATGGTAACGGCCCTTGTAGGAAAACCGCTCCTCGCGGAATGCCATCTCGATGATTTCCAGCACCTCGGCAAACCGCTCGCGGCTTTCGGCATAAGGAATGCCGTAGGCATCATAGGTGCGCGCAAAGCCGCTGCGGCCGACGCCGAAGATCAGCCGCCCGTCGCTGATGTGATCGACGGTTGCGACTTCTTCGGCCAACCGTAACGGATGGCAGAGCGGCAGCACCTGCACGGCGATGCCGATTTTCAGGCGCTTGGTGCGCGAGGCGACCGCACTGGCGATGTTGAGTGGCGCCGAGAGAACGGAGCGATCGGGATTGACGTGCAATTCCGCGAGCCACGCCACATCGAGACCATAACGTTCGCCGGCATCGATCTGCGCGAAAGCATCGCGGAAGGCACCGGTTTCGGTTTGGCCTTTGCGCCGCCAGAATTCCTCGAACATGCCGAGTTCGAACGCCATCCGTCATCCTCCCACCATCAGTGCGAGACTACGGCAGCCGTTCATGCGGCGTCCAGCGGTAGATGCGGGCCAGTGGCAGCGAGACGCCGATAGCTGGAAGGTCGGCATTCGACGCGAGGCCGGTCATCGTGCGTGCCACCCACTGCGTGGCGTGATCGTAGACCGTGACCTCCGCGGCTTTCAGCGAGACGGTCACGTAGTGCCGGCAATTTGGCACGCTCGAATAGACACGCCGCCGCCAAGCCTGGTCTGCCTTGGAATTGCTGCGCGAGAGAATTTCAAAGATGACGATGGCGTCGCCGGTGACATGGGACATGTCGGCCTCGCCATCTTCTTGGACATAAACGTCTGGCTTCGGCAGGCTTTGCGGCGAGATCGGAACTTCAGTGCCGACTCCGAGCATTGGCAGCCATTGCGCCCCGACGCGTTCTTTCTCGCCCAGGAGAAATGCCGCGATATTGCCTGCAATCAATTGGTGCATCCGCACCGGTGACGGGTTCAAGACGGGCGCCCCCTCGATCAGCTCCCACCGTTCCTCCTGCGGGCGCGTTTCGGCGAACGCGAGGAACTCCTCGATCGTCATTTGATTTTCAGGTGCGAGCGAGCGGCGTGCGGGCATGGCCATGCATCATATAGCCGATCAAGCCGCCTTGGAAGCAGGCACGAAGCCCTTCGGCAGACCCGCGCGCAGGATCGTGCCGTAGAAGTTCTCGTTCGGCAGCGTCGTCTCCGCGATCTCCCGGGCGAGGCGGTATTTCTCGAGGTCGACGCCGGTGTTGAGGCCTTCTTTCTCGAGCAGGAAGACGAGGTCTTCCATCACGATATTGCCCGAGGCGCCGGGTGCGAACGGGCAGCCGCCGAGGCCGCCGGTGGAGGCATCGAAGCCGCGGACACCCGCTTCAAGGGCCGCGTAGACGTTGGCGAGGCCGAGCCCGCGCGTATCATGGAAATGCGCATAAACCGGCTTGCCGGCGGCCAGTTGCACCGTGTGATGGAAGAGGTTGGCGATTTCGCTCGGCGCGGCATACCCGACCGTATCGGCGAGCGTGATTTCGTCGGCGCCCAATTCCAGATAGCGGTCGACGAAGCGCAGTACGCGGTCGGGATCGACGCGGCCCTCAATGGTGCAGCCGAACGAGGTGGCAAGGCAGCCCTGGATCACCACGTCCTTCCACTCCGGGCGCTCCTTCTTCAGCGCGACGACGTTCTCAAACTCGGCGAACGAGGCGTCGGTTGACTTGCGCACGTTGGCGAGGTTGTGTCCCTCGGACACCGAGAGGACGAAATTCATCTTTTTGAGGCCAGTGGCGAGGCCATTTTCCGCGCCCTTGCGGTTCGGCGCCAGCGCACACATCAACGGCCCCTCGATCGCGAGAGCGCCGCGCGCTACGTCGGCCGAATCCGCGAACTGAGCGATGACCTTGGCCGGCACGAAGTTGGTGGTCTCAATCTCAGGCACGCCAGCGGCCGCAACCGCCCGCATCCAGGCCAGTTTGGTCTCGGTCGGCACGAACGATTTGACGAGCTGCAAGCCATCGCGCAGGCCAACCTCGCGGACGATCACATCAGGTGGTGCCATGAAACTCTCCTCACCCCACGGGGGATCTCGAGGCCGCTGACAGAACCGAAGTCCGGCGGGGCCCATTTGCGATATAAATATCCTGCCTCTTAAATGAAGCGAATTGAACGCGTGCGCAAGCCCAGCCTCGACTACCCCGCCTGCCGGATTTGCACGGCAGCAGAGCGCCATTGGCCAGGGCAGACGCCCAATATACGGACCTCAGCGGCCTTTGTAGTTCGGTTTCCGCTTCTCGTTGAAGGCATTGATGCCTTCCTGGCGATCCTCGGTAACCACAGTGCGATTATAGGCCTCGATCTCGAAGGCATAGCCCGACGACCGGTCGAGCTCCGTCGCCTTGTCGAGCGATTTCTTGGCTTGGCGCACGGAAATGGGGGCGTTGGCGCCGATCTTGGCAGCCGTCGCCATGACCTCGTCCATCAGTTTCGGGCCCGGAACGACCTTGTTGACCATGCCCCAGCCCAAGGCGTCGGCGGCCGAGAACGGCGTGCCGGTCAGGATGATTTCCTTGGCGCGGCGGACGCCGACGGCGCGCGGCAGGTTCTGAGTGCCGGCTGCCCCTGGAATGATGCCGAGCGTGACTTCCGTCAGCGCGAAGCGGGCGTGCTCCGCCGCATAGACGAAATCGCAGGCGAGCGCGATTTCCATGCCACCAGCATAGGCATAGCCGTTGATGGCGGCGATGATCGGGATCGGGCAATCCATGATGGCGCGCACCATCTGCTCGACGATGGCGTGCTGCTGCCGCCACGTCTCGTCGGACATGCCCGTGCGCTCTTTCAGGTCGGCGCCGGTGCAGAAACCCTTTTCGCCCGCCCCGGTGATCACGAGGCAGGTCGCGACCGTCGGGTCGACGTAGAACTGCATGAAGCAGTCGCGCAGTTCTCGCATCATCAGCGTGTTCATGGAATTCATGGCTTCGGGCCGGTTCAGCGTAACGACGCCGACCTTGTCCGCGCCGACGGCGAGCTTGATCGTTTCGAAGTCTGTCTTGAGGGTCATGTCAGTTTCCTTCGCCGATGCGCAGGCAGCGGGCCATTCGGGATGCTCCGGCCAGTTTCAGTCCGGACCATAGCCAGGAATGCCGCCCCCTGCCAACGGGCGTGTTGGGCCGTTGCAATGCAGGTATGGGGCCGTCATGTTGCCAGCCCGCGCAGTTTTACTTCAGTTTGAACACAGCATCATCGACCGGCACGTTCCAACGGGCGTTCGAGATCTTGATGGTGGTCGTCAGGCCAACGCTCGGTTGGTGTTCGACCAGTTCGAACGACACCTTGACACCATCCAGCGCACGCCAGGCGCGCGAGTAGCTCGTCGTTGGAACATCGACATCGTTCGCCGCCGACGAGGGTTTGAGCCCCTCGATCCCCGCGGGCAGCAGCGTCGCGATGTCATAGTAGAACGTCAGGACACGGCCCGACTGCAACGTGCGCCGGATCGCATAGCACTCACAACCATCAAACCGCGTACGGCCGAGCACCGTGAGGTCCTTGTAAAGCTGGCTCCAGTTCAGCAGCTCCTGCGGGCTTTCCGCAAATTGCCAATCGATGTCGCCCGATTTCATGGACTTCGGCGCCTGGCCATCGGCTACGGTCTGGCCCTGAGACCCGTTGAAGACCTCGCGGATTTTGGTTTTTTGATCTTGTCCGAGCACCTGCAGCGTCAGCTCCGATGCCATGGAGAAGGGCGCCTTCCAAGTGACCTGTCCGCGCCCGGAAAGGCCCGTGCCTTTCAATTCCGCCTCGAAATCCTGAACCAGCGTTCGCTTCGCGGCCAGCGCCGCTTGCCCGCCGAGGGCTGCAACGATGCGCCGCCGCAGATCCTCCGCGGAGATATCGACCTTGAGCAGTCCAAGGCTCTGGAATTCGAAGGTGCCATTCGGCTGTTGCAACGTCAGGCCGGAAAACCCACCCGGCTCCCGCTTCAAGGAGACGAGCCAGGCGCCTGCCGGCTCCGGGCCCGATAGCTGGAAGGTGTCGTTGCCCTTTGGCAGCAGTGGATACGCCGGTTGTCCTTTCACGATGAGCGCGATTTTGCCCGCGATGTTGGCGATCTCGACCTTCAGATCCTTGTTCGGCTTGTTTTCATAGACCGCGATTGCGTTGGCATAGGTGGCGGACATGGCGTCGAGCGGCGCTGAAACGCGCTTGGCCAACACCCCCTCGTTCTGGCCGAGTTTCAGATGCAGTTCGGTTGCATTGGCGTCGAATTTCGCCGGACGGAAGGTTGCAAAATGGCCCGCAGGCGCCGGCGCGCCCATGCGGTAGCGCCGGCCGCCCAATGCGATCAAGGGATAGGCGGCTTCGCCGGGGATCGTCAGCACGAGTCCGCCGCCGGGCTTTTCGCTGACAACAAAGTCTTGTCCGCCGGCAACGGCATAAGGTCCAGCCTCCGCCATGGGATCGAGGGCGACCGGGCGCGAGGCGGCCGGAACAGCCGGATCCTGCTTTGGAGCCGCCTGCGGCAGTTCCGGATTGAGCAAGCGCGACCAGATCGAGGCCATCACAGCGTCCTGGCTGATCGGCGATTGGGAGCCATTGGTGAGCAAGGCGAAACCGACGCCCCTTTCGGGGATGGCTGCAATCAACGCGCTGTAGCCGAAGACGTTGCCACCATGCTCGATCACCTGCGCGCCTTTCCACCGGCGCAGAAAAAGCCCGAGGCCGTAGTCGACCCGGTCACCGGCCCGGACTTGTTTCGTCGTCATGGTCTGGAACGAGGCTTGCGACACGATCGACCGGCCGTTGTGCTGGCCACGGGCAACGAGCATCCGCACGAATTCGCCCATATCGCGGGCCGACGAGATCAATCCGGCTGCCGCCGCGATCGAGTCCGTTGCCAGCATGTTTTCCAAAGTCGGCGGTGCTGTGGGATTGGCGGCATAACCCAGCGAATGATCAGGGTCTGCGTTGAGCCGGGCAACCGAGAACGTGGTGCGTGCCATGCCGAGCGGGCGCAGAATGCGGCTTTCGACGAGCCCCTCGTAGGTTTGTTTCTTGGCACGGGCCACGACCTCACCTGCTGCCAGGAAGAGGTAATTGTTGTAGTTAAAAGCCGTGCCGACAGGGGCGACCTGATTGAGGCTGGCGATCCCCTTGATCAGATCGGCGCGATTGAGATTGAACGCGATCCAGGCAAGGTCGGCGCGCTCGACGCCCGTGCGGTGCGAGAGCAGATCGCGCAAGGTCACGCGGCTGTCGGCGTCCGCATCCTTGAGCTTGAATTCGGGCAGATATTTCCTGGGTGCATCGTCGAGCGACAGCGCCTTGTCGTCCAGCGCCTGCATGGCGGCAAGCGCCGTGAATGTCTTGGAGACCGAGCCGACGGGAAACAGCGTTTCCGCGGTCACGGGCAGCCGCTTGGCGACCTCGCGCAGGCCAAATCCGCGGACCAGGACGACCTTGTCGTCCTTCACGACGACGAGCGACAGCCCGGGCACACCGGCCCGCCGCCGCATGCGCTCGATGGATTGCTCGATGGACTGGAGACGGGCTGCCAACGTCAGTTCGACGACGGGCGCAGCCGGCTGTAATGCCGGTGCTGGGGGTGCAACTTGCGGCGATGCCGGTTGAATGGCCGTCGTCGGTGGCGCCGTATTCGGTGCCGGCGCGCGTTGCTGGGCAATGGCTGGTGCCGCGAGCGTGAGAGAGACGGCAATTGCCGTCATGGTCAGTCGTTGCAACGTGAGTCGTTGCAGCGTGAGTCGTTGCAACGTGAGTAGACGACGGTTGGCGATGCACGTGCGAGGCATGTACCATTCCCTCTTATCATCAGAGATCACGGTATGGGGGCATCCGAGTTGCGTCAATCAAGGCCGCCAACGTCGTGAATGCCGGCGGCGCTTGCGGGTCGCGGCCGGGGATGGCACGGTTTGACTTGGCCTTGCCACGACTGCCAGCCCCGGGGAGGCGCCCATGAACCTGTCGCACACGCTCGGCGTCGTCGCACGCTTCTCGCCTGAAGCCCCTGCCATAACGGAAGGCACCTGCACGCTCACTTACGCCACGTTCGAGGATCAAGTTTCGCGGGTTGCCGGCGCATTGGCCAAGCGGCACATGCTCAAACGCGGCGACCGCGTCGGCATCTGGATGGAGAACGGACTGGAGTTCTTACCCGTGCTCTATGGCACCTGGCGCGCGGGGCTCACGGCCGTGCCGATCAATAACAAGCTGCATCCGAAGGAGCTGGCCTGGATTCTCGAGAACTCTGGCGCGAAATTGTGCGTAGTTTCGCCTGACTTGGGTGCAAAGCTGTCAGAGCTTCCCGCCGGCACCGCACTGCCCGACATTATCGCGACCGACACGGCCGACTATGCGCGGCTGCTCGCGGGCAATGCGGTGCGTGAGGTGCCCGCCAATCCCGGCGACGAAGCATGGCTCTTCTACACCAGCGGCACCACCGGGCGACCGAAGGGTGCGGTGCTCACGCACCGCAACCTCATGTTCATGACGCACGCCTACTACGCCGACATCGATTTTGTCGACCATCGCGACACCATGTTTCACGCCGCTCCCATGTCGCACGGCTCGGGTCTCTACGCACCGGCATTCATCGCCAAGGGCGCGCACAATGTCATCATATCAGGCTCGTTCGAGCCCGAACGCATTCTGACAGCCATGCGAGCCTATCGACAGGTGTCGATGTTTGCGGCACCAACGATGCTGACGCGTCTGATGCATCATCCGTTGGCCGGCGGCGGCGATACGCGCAACCTGAAGACCATCCACTATGGTGGCGCGCCAATGTACGTTTCGGATCTGAAGCGCGCGCTGGCGGTGTTTGGGCCGAAGCTCTACCAGCTCTACGGCCAGGGCGAGAGCCCGATGACGATCACAGGGCTGACGAAAGCCATGCATGCGGAGACGGATCATCCGAACTACGAGGCGCGTTTGGGATCAACCGGCGTAGCGCGCACCGGCTGTGCCTTCCGCGTCGTCAGCGAGGACGGGCGGGATGTGGCCCTGGGCGAGGTCGGCGAAATCATCACGCGCAGCGATTGCGTCATGCAAGGCTACTGGAACAACCCGGAAGCAACCGCGAAGGCGCTGCGCGACGGCTGGCTGTGGACCGGAGATCTCGGCAGCGTCGACGCAGATGGCTTTCTGACGATCAAGGACCGCTCGAAAGACATGATCATATCGGGCGGCTCGAACATCTACCCGCGGGAGCTGGAGGAAGTCCTGCTCACGCACGCGAGCGTGCTCGAATGCGCTGTCGTCTCGCGGCCACATCCCGACTGGGGCGAGGAGGTTGTGGCCTATGTCGTCAAGCAGCCCGGCGCCGAATTAACCGCACCCGATCTCGACCGGCTCTGCCTCGACAACGTCGCTCGTTACAAACGGCCAAAAGGCTATCGCTTCATCGAAATCTTGCCGAAAAACAACTACGGCAAGGTGCTGAAAACGGAGCTGCGCGAGAAACTGATGCGCGAGGGGGAATAGGGGTTCCACGCCGCGATGCCGGATAGCGGCCATGCGGCATTCGATCCCCCAACGTGATTGGCCCCTTCCCTCGCAGCACCGCGCTTTGGCACGCCCGCTGCAATCCACCGCTGACCTCGACGCTCATCACCCCGTCGAGCCATCAGCAGGTGGTCGTATGCGCACAAAATATCCCGTTTTGGCCGAAAGTCTGTATCCCGATAGGAACAACTTCGGCGCGATTCGTCTCGCAATGGCACTGTCGGTGCTGGTGTCCCATTCCTATTGGCTCGCAACGGGACGACCATCGCTGGAGCCGCTCTACGCCTGGACGCACCATTCGCTCGGTGAACACGCCGTACAGGTCTTCTTTTTCCTCAGCGGCGTGGTCGTCGCACAAAGCCTTTTCAAGAGCCGCAGCCTCCTCGATTTCACCGTGGCCCGGGTCTTACGCATCTTTCCAGCGCTCATCTTGTGCGTACTGGTGACGGCGCTCGTGCTCGGGCCTGTGGTGACGACGGTTGGCCTCAAGGCCTATTTCACTGATCCGGCCCTGCGCGCCTACATTCTAAAGACGCTGTCGCTGTCGACGGGTTCGGCGCCATTGCCCGGGGTTTTCCCAACGCTGCCGCTGCCGCATCTGGTCAACCTGTCACTGTGGACGCTGAAATACGAGGTCATCTGCTACGCCCTGTTGGCGGGGTTTGGGTTGGCCGCGTTACGGTGGCCCCGGTGGCAGGGTGTCATGACGGCGGGCCTCGCGCTCGTCGTGGCCTTGATTTTCGTCGGCGCGCCGAAGCCCATCTCCGGCTACACCATGACGGACAACATCCGCTATTTCATTCTGTTCTTCAGCACGGGCACGCTGGCCTATCTGCTGCGGGACCGGCTCGTGTTGACCTGGTTTGCGGTGCCGCCGCTGCTTGCGTGCTTCGTGCTCGCCATCGGGACCCGGTTCGCCGAACTGACCAGCGCATTGTTCCTCGGCTATACGACCCTGATGATGGCAACCCTATCGCTGCCGCGCCTGCGCTGGTTCACGAACGATCAGGACTATTCGTTCGGCGTCTACATCTTCGCCTGCCCGGTTCAGCAGATGATACTCGATCAGCGGCCGGGGACAGGTCCGGTCGAGTTGACCCTGGTTGCGCTCTCAATCGCCTTGCCATTGTCGATGTTGAGCTGGATGCTGATCGAACGGCCGGCCATGGGCATGCGGCGGGCGATCGTCGCGTGGATACGCCGCACGACAGGTATCGCAACTGCGCCAGCGCCTGGCACTCTTGCCTCCATAGCTGTTCCAGTTCCGGCGCAAGCGCGCCAGCCGCGCCAAGCGACACTGATTGCGGTACAAGCCATGGCGGCAGCCGCACCTGTCGTCCGGCCAGCGCCGAACAACGCCGGCAATCGCACGTCACCGCTTGTGGCGTCTGGCAGCGCCGCCCATGTGCAACGCCGTTCGCCCATTCGCCGGAACCGCGCGCCGTTGATGACGCCCGGAGCTTCGAAGCCGGCCGATCCCAAGCCTGACACGGCGAAGCCGGACATTGCGAAGCCTGCTGTTACCAAGGCAGATGCCTACAAAAAACGGGAAAGTGCCTCAGATCTCCTGCTCGAACTGCTGCATCAGCGCCGCGAAAAGGCGAACGTCCGCCGCTTCAGTTTCGCCGGTGCACGCGCTATTCGTGTGCCCTGACCCGTCCATTAACACCCTGTTAAGGGCCAAAGCTTACCATTTCGGAGTGGAAATCAGACCGTCGCTGCGCTGAAGCAGCGGCGGTCGCTCGTTGCCCAGTCATCGTCCCATCCGCATTGCCGATAGGAGCCGTCGTGCTGCCAAAAACGAGCGCCGCCGCCGCCACGACTGAACCAGCCGGTACCAGCATGCAACTGGCCAGTGTCCTGTTTTTTATCTCGGGCATCGCGGCACTCACCTATCAAATCTGCTGGCAAAGAGCACTCTTCGGTTGGTATGGCATCGATCTCGATTCCGTCAGCGCCATCGTATCTATTTTCATGCTCGGACTGGGCGTTGGGGCATTGGCCGGCGGCTGGCTGGCCGACCGGTTCGGCGAGCACCGCATCCTGGTCTTTTCCGCGATCGAGTTGATGATTGCGGTGTTTGGCTACTTCAGCCTCGACCTCATCGATGGCGCGGGTGCGCTGTTCTCGAGCCAGCCGCTGCCGGTCATCGTTGCGCTGACGTTTGCCGTCTTTCTCGTGCCGACCGTGGCGATGGGGGCGACATTGCCGGTGCTGGTCACCGAGCTCGCGCACCGGACGGGGAACGTCGGCACGTCGACAGGCCAGCTTTACTACTTCAACACGATGGGGGCCGCTGTCGGCGCCTTAGTGACGGCCTATGTCCTGCTGCCGATCTTCGGGCTCGATGGCGCTGTGGTCTCAGCTACCCTATGCAATCTGGGCGTGTGCGTTGTTGCGGCGGTCGCCTATCGCCAATCGAATGCAGGTCAGCCAGTTCTTGCGACCGGAGGAGAGACGACATGAGGTTTCCAGCCCTTCCCATTTCGTTCTTTGTCGGCTTCCTCTCATTGGGTGCCGAAACCCTCTGGGTCCGAACCTACGCCTTCGCAAATGAATCGACACCACACGCCTTAGCCGTGGTGTTGGCGCTCTATCTGCTCGGCATCGCGCGCGGCGCAGCCATCGGCGGCGCCAAATGCCGCGCCTCCGATCGCATCGTCGATGTCGCGACCTTGAGCATCCTCAGCGCGTCTGCCGTTATTCTTGCCAGTCCTTTGCTGATCGCGCTGCTTCCCCTCCCATCCATCGTCTTGCCCGTGCTGATCTTTCTGCCGGCGATGCTGTTCTCGATCTGCTTTCCGATCTGCCATCATCTGGGCACGGTCGGCGGCACTGGCAAAACCGGGCGCTCGTTATCGCGCGTCTATGCTGCAAATATTGCCGGCAGCATGTGCGGCCCCTTGGCCGTCAATTTCGGACTGCTGGAAGTCGCGACGACGCAGACGGCCTTCGTCGTTCTCGGCGCTGCCGGCATCGGGCTGGCGGCGGTTCTGGCCATGCTCAACTCGCCCGCGCCCATTGGGGCCAGCCGTCTCGCCAGACTAAGCCTTGCCGCCAGCGCAGTGGCGGCCGTCGCCCTGATCCTCGCGCCGATGGTAGACAACCACCTGATCGCCCGTCTTGCGAGCTCTCGCGCACCGATCCGCCACATCGTCGAAACGCGGCAAGGGATCATCGTGGCCCATGTCGACGACGCCAAGGGCGACGTGATCTATGGCGGCAATGTCTACACTCCGGTCAGTAATGCGGCGATTACCGATAATTTCCATGATCGTCGGCTGATTGGGACTCGAG
>JANXRM010000238.1 GCA_025353015.1 Hyphomicrobiales bacterium | reverse complement strand
CAAAATCAAACGCCCGAAACTGAGCTTCCACAGTCTGCGTCATACATGGATCGCAGCCTTTAAGCGTTCTGCCCCGCGCGACTCCGAGACACGTGAGCGGCTGGCCGGTCACGCCGTTGCCGGAGTCGCCGGACGCTATGGCGACGACTACGAAGCAGAAGCCTGTGACATGGTCTTGCTCGGAGAGCGCGCCAAAGTAGTGGACCTGCTCCAGTTCGAGGTTTAGCAAGGTCGGGAGAAAATCCCGGCCATGCATTCAAGCGTCATGGCCAGCCTATGCCGGTGGTACGGCTAGCCCCCATTATGCACCAGACGTGATGGAAACAGTGTTGGCTGTGGCGCAAGGGGTTGGGATCGCGTAGTAAATCGGTGTCAAGACGATGTACGAGCGTACCACACCGGACGCCACAGCCATGACCAACGCTAACCTGCTTCCCTTCGACCTGCCAGCCGTGCGGCGCAAGAAGCTCACAGTTGATTTTGACGGCGGCAACCAATCGTCGGACGCCGGGCTGCTCTTATTGCGGGCGGCAGAACAGAAGATCGGCGTGTGCGCGCGACTGGCCGCCATCTTGCCCGACCGGCGCGATCCCACGCGCACGCTGCACCCCCTGACGGAGATCATTTCGGCGCGCGTATTCGCCATCTGCTGCGGCTACGAGGACGGCAACGACCACGACGCGTTGCGTCACGACCCTGCGCTAAAAATGGCGGTCGGGCGCTGCCCCGAGACAGGCGCGGCGCTCGCCTCACAGTCCACCATCAGCCGGTTTGAAAACGCCCCCAGCAAATGGGACGCCGGGCGACTTGCTGGTGCTTTGGTCGATCAGTTCACGGCGCGGGTGACGCCGGCGCACCGCGATATCTTCGATATCGACGACACCTTCGATGCCTGCCACGGCGGCCAGCAACTGGCGTTTTGGAACGCGCATCACGATGAGCGCGGTTTTGCGCCGATGCACGTCTATCACGCAGGCACCGGGCTGCCGGTTGCCGCCATCCTGCGGCCCGCGAAGACGCCGAACGGGACGGAGGTTCGCACCGTCATCAAGCACCTGACCAAGCGCATTCTCAAGGCCTGGACCAAGGCCAACATCGTGTGGCGCGGGGACAGTCACTATGGCCGGGCCGAGGGTATGGCGTGGTGCGACGACAATGCCATCGGCTATATCTTCGGCTTTCCCGGCAACAGCGTGCTTGACGGCATGGTTGCCAACGCCGCCGACCATCTGCGCTTCTGGCATGCGCTGTCGGACGCACCCAAAGCGCGCTGCTACAAAGTCCTCGAGTACAAGGCTGGGAGCTGGGCGGCGCCGCGCCGGGTGATCGCCCGGATTGAAGCCTCGCTGCGTCCCGACCCGACGCCCGCCGACCCCAAGGCCATGCGCCAGGAGATCGACGTGCGCTACGTCGTGACTTCGCTCGATGGCGATGCCGAGCGGCTCTACGAAGGCGTCTACTGCCAGCGTGGGCAAGCCGAAAACCTGATCAAACTGCATAAAGCTCAGTTGGCATCTGATCGCACCTCGTGCCATTCGGCAACCGCCAATCAGGTCCGCCTGACGCTCCATACGGCAGCGTTCTGGCTGATGCATACGGTTCGCGCCGCGATCCCGCAGGGCCACGCGCTCGCCAAGGCCGAGTTCAACACGATCCGCCTGCGGCTGTTGAAAATCGGCGCCCGCGTCATCGAATACGCACACCGCATCCGCGTGCACCTGCCATCGAGTGCGCCTGAGAAAACCCTGTTCCGCGCCTTGGCGCTTGGCCTGTCACCGTCGGGATAAGGCAGGGGGCTTGGACGCCCTCAATAAACCGCCGAGCGAGGCACTCCAACCCCCAACGCGTTGCACCGCGAGTCATCAAAGTCGGCCCACCCGGGCCGAACGCCGACCCGCGCCCGTCAGCTCAAACCACAAGCCGACGGCTCTGGTGCATGATCCGGGCTAGAGGCCACGCCGATCAGAAATATGCGGGTGGCGCAAGGAAGCTGAAATACGTCAAGACTATGACGCCGAGAATAGTACGAGTGCGAATTTGAGATATTCTCCACCCGCTCCAGGCAAGCAGAACGCTCAATGCCGCGACAAATCCAAAAGGGGCCATGACGGACAAGTTCGGCGCCCATCCGGTCATCACCGGCCGTCCACCAACTTCGATTGCCGTGAGATATGGGCGATCGAACTCGAAACACCGATCCTTGCCGTACTTGCCTTGCCTCGAGCAAGAGTTTGGATCGAAATAGCTGGACACGCGAAGTAGAATTTTGCCCCCGAGCGGGAAC
>JANXRM010000229.1 GCA_025353015.1 Hyphomicrobiales bacterium | reverse complement strand
GCCGATCCTTCCACTCGCCCGTCGAGGCCGGACCACCGTTGGCCTTGTATTCCTTGCTCTCGAACAGCTCAAGGCCTGTCACTTCGTGCAAGGCGAGCCACGGCGAGGCCGTTGGCGTGATCGCGCGGAACCGCTGCGTCGCTGTGAACCCCGGCACATTACGCACGAGCTGCGTCGTGTGTGCAAGATACCAGGTGTGCCAATCGTGCTCGCGGGCGGGATCGCGGAAGTCCATCTCGACCATGTAGATCATCTGCTGTCTCCTCGGGTTTAGTGCCGCGTGATGACCGCTGGCCGGTTAGCAAATGTTTGCCGGCTGCCGCAGCCCGAGCCGCTCGAGCCGGGGCAGGATCTCAGCCACAAAGTAGGGGATCTCCTGCAGATAATCCAGAAACGCGACGGAACAGCCGGAAAGCCCCACCGCGTGCATCCGCGCCATCTCGCCGGCGATGTCGTCGGGTGTGCCGACGAGCGGATAAACGCCGGGATAGGTACCCTCGTACTTCTTGCCGGTTTCACGCATAATGCGGTTCTCGCGCGGCCGTGCCACCGTCGTGTCGCCGGCGCCAGCCTTCGTCGCCCGCTGCTGGCGGTGATAGGCTTGGCCGCCCGTATCGGCCAGTTCCTCGCCGAAGTAATGGTAGAAATCCTCAGCCTCCCGGCGGGTCGGGCGGCACACCACATGCGCCATCGTATAAAGGGCGAGCGGCCGGCCGTGCTGCGCAGTCAAGGCTTGCACGTCCCGAAGCATGGCGGGTGCCTGATCGAGGTCGGTCAGCGTCGTGAACAGCGCTTCAGCGGTTTTGGCGGCGAACTCGCGGCCCTTCGGGGAAAATCCAGCCGACATGACGAGCGGATGCGGCCGCTGCACCGACACCGGATCTGTCGATACCCGCTTCAGCTTGAAATACTGACCATCCCAGTCGAACTCGGGCCCGCCGGCCAGCATCTTCGCCCAGATCGTGTACCACTCGAGCCCGTGTTCGTAGCGCTTGTCCTGATCGATGGTGACGCCGTGCAGGTCGAATTCCTCTTGGTTCCAGCCACAGACAATGTTGAGCCCGGAGCGGCCGTGCGTGATGTGGTCGATGGTAGCCAGCGCCTTGGCGGCGAACGCGGGCGTCACCAACGGCACATGGATGGTCGAGAACACACAGATCCGCTTCGTCAGCGCGCCGATGGCGGCGCTGTGCGTCATGGTCTCGTAGGACCGGCCGTAGATGTTGGCCTGGCCCTGGTAGCCCCGCCATTTCGCCACCGGCAGAATAAATTCCAGCGCCGCGTCGTCGGCTATACGGCACATGGCGACGATGTCGTCCCAGTTCGCCTTCCAGCGCTCGGGCGCCAGGCTCATCGTCAACCCGCCGTCGCAATTGGCGCTGAAGACGCCGAGCTTGAACCGGTTGGGTCCATACATCGGGTTCGGATTGGCCGAGCCTGGACTTCTCATGCTGGACCTCATGTCGTCGCGATCAGGCTGCGCCTGACATCGTGGCCAGGCGCGCTGCAAACTCAAAGTGTACTCACGAGGCGCTCAGAATGCCTTCGCTGCCGCTGCCACGCCAGCGCCTTTCGGGAGCTTGTGGCCCATTTCAGCCAGTACGTCCTCGATGTGCAGGATATCCGTCAGAATGTCGGCCTCGCTGATTGCGCCCATGGTGCCGAGCCGGATCATCTTGCCCTGCAGACGATTACGCGCACCCGCGATAACCGTGCGATGCTTGTCGTAAAGGCGGCGCACGATCTTGGTGCCGTCGAGGCCTTCGGGCACGTGGAAGCACGCCACTGTATTCGACTGCATCTTGGCCGTTGCGAAATTGGCGAGGCCCATGGCGGCAGCGCCCGCTTTGAGGCCGCGCGACACGCGCACGTGCCGCGCCAGCACGTTCGCCAAGCCCTCCTCGTTGATCATGTCGAGCGCGGCGTCGAGCCCCTGTACCAGCGACACCGCCGGCGTAAAGGTCGACTCGCCCTTGTCGTAGGCGTCGCGCGTGCGGCGGAGATCGAAATAAAAGCGCGGCATGCCGCTGTCGCGGCGAATGACGCCCCAAGCCTTTTCGCTGGCGGCGAGGAAACCCAGCCCCGGCGGGCACATCAGGGCCTTCTGGGAGCCGGCGACCACGATGTCGACGCCCCAGGCATCCATCTGGAAGTCCATACCGGCGAGGCCGGAGACGCTGTCCGTCACCAGCAGTGTCGGCGTGTTTTTGACCAGTTGCCCCGCCGTCTTGAGATCGCCGATGACGCCGGTCGAGCTTTCGTTGTGCACCAGCACCAGGGCGCGGTAATCGTGCGTCTTGAGCTTGATTTCCAGCACCGCGGGATCGACGGTTTGACCCCAGGGAACATCGATGGGATCGACGACGGCGTTCAGCGCCTTAGCGATGGTGGAAAAGCGTTCCCCCCACTGGCCATTGCACACGATCAGCAGCCGCTCGCCCGGCGCGACGATGTTGAGCAGCGCCGCCTCCATGACGCCAGTGCCGCTGGTGGCGAAAATGTGCACCGGCTGCTTCGTGCCGATGATCGGCTGCATCTTGGCGATGGTCCGCGCCCAGATGTCCCGGAACTCGGGCCCGCGATGATTGAGAATGGGCCGCGCGACAGCCAACCGCACGCGCTCCGGCACGGCGATCGGTCCGGGCAGCCGCAAGCGGTAGGTGTCGGCGACGACGGGCGGCGAATTGGGCAAGCGACTTTCAGCGGACATGGTTCGGTCATTCCCGTGGACTCGAGGGATGGCGGCTCGATGGATGCGCTCAAGTCTTAACGTTCAGGCGGCCCTGCCGCCAGAGGTGAGATTCACGTCCAAACCGGGCCGGGCTTGAACCTTAAGAAAAAACGACTGGTTGCATCCTCGCGACCCGTCGGCATGCACTAAGGGCAGGCAAGCGCGAGGATGACAAATGACGGGGGAGCGTCTGACTTTCGACACATCCTCATTAACTGGCGCAAACCCCTCGCTGCACGG
>JANXRM010000214.1 GCA_025353015.1 Hyphomicrobiales bacterium | reverse complement strand
ATCGAGAGCCAAATCCAACTTGGGCCCTCCCCCTTTGCCTACTTTTTCTCCGATATTTGTGGGTCCAAGATGGCTGAGGTATCGGCGCTCGGTTCCGCGCTGATGCCGCCGCTGACCAAGGCCGGCTACAAGAAGGCGGATTCAGCCTCGATGATCGCCGCCGGTACAGCCATGGGCATGCTGGTGCCGCCGGCCATCTTCATGATCGTCATCGCGCAAGTGACGAATACGTCGGCGGTGACGCTGTTTCTGGCGGGTTTCTTCCCGGCGTTCGTGATCATGCTGTGCTTGATGGCACTGATCTACGCCCGCGCGCGCAAGTATGATTGGCCTGTCGATGCGCGACCAAGTCTCGCCCGCATCGCGCGCGCTGGCAAGGAAGCCGCCGTACCGCTGGTCGTGCCCATCGTCATTCTGGGCGGCTTCTTTTTCGGTATCATCACCGCGACGGAAGCTGGCGCCGTAGTCGCCGCCTACGCATTCCTCGCCGCCAAACTCTACTATCGCAATGTGTCGTGGGCCGAGATGGGCCGCATCGCCTACGAGAGCGCGATCCTGACCGCGTCGGTGATTTTCCTGCTCGCCGTCGCCTCCATCTTCCAATACCTGATGGGCATCCAGGGCGTGCCGAAGCTGCTCGGCGAAATGCTGGCCCCGCTCAAGGACCACCCTTATCTGTTTCTGTTCGGCACTGCTTTCATCACCATGATGTTCGGCATGATCCTCGAAGGCCTGCCGGCAGCCGTAGTCTTGATCCCTGTCGTTTTCCCGATCGCTGAAAAGATGGGCATCAATCCCATTCACTTCAACATCGTGCAGACGGCAGCCGTGGGCATCGGCCTGTTCCTGCCGCCAATGGGCGTCGGCTTGCTGATGGCGCTGAAGTTTGCCGACATAACAGTCGCCCAGCACTTCAAGACCTACGTGCCCTATATGTGTGCGCTGATGTTCGGGCTGACGCTGATCATCCTCATCCCCGAGATCTGCCTGACGTTGCCGCGGTGGGCGGGACTGATCAAATAAAGCGAGCCATCAAACTCTGGTGCCGGCGACCACCTTGGCGTTGTGCAGCTTGCCAATTTGGGCCGACGAGAGCCCGAGGATGCCACTGAGGATCTCGTCGGTGTGCTGGCCGAGCAGCGGGGCGGGCTCTGCAGGCAGACGCTGCGCCGCACCGAAATCGAAGGGCGAAGCAGCCGACCAGAGCGTGCCGATGCCCGCCTGCTGGATCCGCTGAAACATGGGGTTGCCGGCCAAAAGCGGGTGCCCCTTGCCCGCCACCAGCTCCGACGGGGACAGATACGGTGCCCAAAGCGCACCTGACTTGTTGAGCTTTTCGGCGGCGCCGGCGAAGGTGTCGGCCGCCAGCCACCGCTCGATCACGGCCGCCAACTCTTTCCGCGCTTTCCAGCGGTGCGCCTCGTCCTTGAGATCGAGGCTTTGCGCTTTTTCGATCGCTGCAAAAGCAGCGCTTAAACCGCCGGCCTCTGCCAACGCCGCGAGTTGCCGGCCGGTGAACACGCAAATCATGATGGTGCGGCCATCCTTCGTCACGAAATCGCGCGCGAAGGTGCCGAAGACCTCATTGCCGAAACGCGGCCGGCGGACTTGATTGATTTCCGCCTCGCCGAGGTAGCCGAGTGCGGCTGTCGCGGCCAGCGCCACGTCCTGCAATGCCAGTTTGACGACCTGACCTTTGCCGGTGCGCGAGCGGTGCCGTTCGGCGGCCAGCAGCGCCACGGCCGCGGCATAGCCTGTCGCGATGTCCCAGGCCGGCAGGACCTGATTGACCGGGCCCTTGTGCGCCACGGGGCCGGTGATCATGGGAAAGCCGGTCACGGCATTGACCGTGTAGTCGACCTGCGCGGTCGCATCCCGGGCGCCTAAAATATTCAGCGCGATGAGGTCGGCCCGTTTGGCGGCCAGAGTCTCGTAGGCGAGCCAGCTGTTCGCCGGTAGATTGGTCGAGAAGATTCCGGCATCGGCACCGGGCGCTGTTATCAGCGCCTGGATCAACTCTCGGCCCTCGGGCTTCCGGAGATCGACGGCGAACGAACGCTTGCCCTTGTTCAAACTCGCCCAGTAGATGCTGCGACCTTCGGCGGTCACCGGCCAGCGGTTGGCATCCAGGCCACCGCCGATGTCGTCGAACCGGATAACGTCGGCGCCGAGTTGGGCCAGCGTCATCCCGCCGAGCGGCGCCGCGACAAATGCCGAGCCTTCGATGATGCGCAGGCCGTTGAGCAAACCGTTCATGCCAGAGTGGACTCCCTCGCGAATTCGGCCGTGACCCTAACGCAAGGCCGGAGCTGGGTCACCTCACGCTCGAAAATCGATGCCCATCCATGGACCTGATGCAGCGCCCGGCCTATCCTGCGGATGCCGGCATGCGGCGCTGACCGTGACGGTAGGACTGGGGGACTGCGATCGATGCCGAAGACCTATCCATTCGGACCGGCCTTGCGCGAGCGCATCGTCACCAATCTCGCCGAGTTCGATCGCACTGTCATCGCGGACAGCGCGCTCCGGCAAGCCGGCGTCGTCATCGTCATTGTGCGCAATCTGGCGGACGACGGAGCCGCGGTTTTGTTGACCAAACGGCCAACCAATCTGCGCCGCCACGCCGGCCAGTTCGCGCTACCCGGTGGCCGGCTCGAGCCGGGCGAGACACCGGCCGAGGCCGCCATTCGTGAGTTGGCCGAGGAAATGCGCATGGTCGTCGATGTGGGCGACATCCTGGGAACGCTGGACGATTTCCCGACCCGATCCGGCTTTCGCATCACCCCGATCGTTGTCTGGGGCGGCGAAGCCCGGGAAATCGATCCGGACCCCGTGGAAGTGGCGAAAGTCTTCCGTATTCCATTGACCGAGCTCGACAACCCGGCCATCCCGCGTTTGACGCCGTCAGCTCACGGTTTGCAACCCGTCATGTCTGCACCTTTGCCGACGACGGGCGGCGTTGTCTTTGCGCCGACTGCGGCACTACTTTATCAATTCCGCGAGGTGGCGATGCATGGCCGGCCGACGCACGTCGCGCATTTCGATCAGCCAAAATTCGCGTGGCGATAACCCGGATGGATTATCGCCACGCCTAATATTCGCAGACGAACGGACGTGGTATCGCCCTTACAAAACCAATCCGGTTTTTGCGTCGATCAGATGCATGTTGTTGAGATCGGCCGCCATCTTCAGCGGCCCGCCATCAAGCGCGCCGGCGTTGGGATTGACGCGGCCGCACATATCGGCGCCGTTCATCTTGAAATAGACGAACGTCTCCATGCCCATGGGCTCCGTCACCTCGAGTTGCGCGTCGAACGGCACGCAGCCGGGTTCCATGTGCTGGCGCATGTCGGTCAGATGCTCGGGCCGGAGGCCGAGTAGCAATTGCCCGTCACCGCTGAGCTTCTTGTAACGAGCAGCCTTTTGCTCGGGCATGAAGAACGCGATCTCGTTGCTGATGCGGACAGCCAGTTGGTCGGCGTGGCTCTCGAGCCGACATGGGACGAAATTCATGGACGGCGAGCCGATGAACGCGGCCACGAACCGCGTGCGCGGATTGTGATACAGCTCCTGTGGCGTGCCCACCTGCTCGATGACGCCGCCGTTCATGACGACAACCCGGTCGGCCAGCGTCATGGCTTCAATCTGATCGTGCGTCACATACACCGTTGTCGTGCGGACGGTCTGGTGCACCTTCTTGATCTCGATACGCATCTGGACGCGCAGTTTCGCGTCGAGGTTCGACAGCGGCTCGTCGAACAGGAACACCTTCGGATTGCGCACGATGGCACGCCCCATGGCGACGCGCTGGCGCTGGCCACCGGACAGCGCCTTCGGCTTGCGTTCCAGCAATTCCGTGATGTCGAGAATGCGCGCCGCTTCCCCCACGCGCTTGGCAATTTCTGCCTTTGGAAACTTTTTCAACCGCAACCCGAACGACATGTTCTCGTGCACCGTCATGTGCGGGTAGAGCGCATAGTTCTGGAACACCATCGCGATGTCCCGATCCTTCGGCGGCACGTCGTTGACGACGTCGTCGTCAATCAGGATTTGGCCACCCGAAATCTCTTCCAGGCCGGCGATCATCCGCAGCGTCGTCGATTTACCGCAACCGGACGGACCGACCAGGACAACGAACTCCTTGTCCTTGATCTCGAGGTCGATCCCTTTCACGGCCTGCACCTGGTCGTACATCTTGACCAATTTACGCAGTGTCACGTCAGCCATGTGCGATTGTCCTCAACCTTTGGTCGCGCCAGCCGTCAGGCCAGCAATGTAATAGTCCATCAGGAAGGCATAGATGATCAGCGGCGGCGCGGCGCCGAGCAGGGCACCGGTCATGATCTGACCCCAGTTGAACACGTCGCCCTTGATCAGCGACGAGATGATGCCGACCGGCAGCACCAGCTGATCGTTCGAGGTGGTGAAGGCGAGCGGATAGAGGAACTGCGCCCAGGATACGGTGAAGGCGAAGATCGTGGCCGCGATCAATCCCGGCAACGCCACGGGAATGAAAATCTTGGTCAGCGTCTGCCACCACGTAGCGCCGTCGATGATGGCCGCTTCGTCCAACTCTTTCGGGATGGAAGCGAAATAACCGATCATGATCCAGGTGCAGAACGGCACCGTTAGCGTCGGGTAGATCACCAGTAGCACGTACCAGCGATTAAAAAGTTCGATGCCCGTCCAATCGCGCAGCGTCGCCAGCATCTTGAACAATGGAATGAACAACAGTGTGTCCGGGACGAGGTACGTGAGAAACACGCCCGTCGCCAGCGTCGTCGAACCCCAGAACTTCATCCGCGCCAGCGAGAACGCAGCCGGGATTGCGATCAGCATCGTAATGATGACGGTAGATACCGCAACGATGATCGAGTTCTTGAAGAAGGTCAGGAACTGGGACGAGGTCAGCAGCTCGACGTAGTTTTCGAGCGTGGGTTTGTAGACCCACCACGGATTCGTCGTTGCCGGATCGGCTGAGATTTCGGCACTGGTCTTCAGCGACGTGATCAGCATGTAAACCGGCGGCATCAGGAAGAAGATGCAGAACAGCACGAGGAAGAAATAGGACCACCGAAGTGCCCATTTCCGGTCGCTGCTCAAGCTCCGGTAAACGACCGGGCGCCTCGGCCCAGTCTTATCCGGCGTCTTGTCGGGCGCGACTTTATCAATTGTTGTTGAGACGGCCATCAGGCTTCATTGCCTCGCTTGTTGATGTCGCGCAGGATGAACACGGCAGCGATGGCCAGAATCGGGACCATGAACAGCGAGACGCTGGCGCCGAGCGGAATATCACCGCTGCGAATGCCGATCTCAAAGGCCCACGTCGCAAAGAGATGCGTTTGATCCAGCGGACCGCCCTGCGTCAACACACGGACGATGTCAAAATTGGCGAACGTCACGATCAACGAGAACAGCGTTGTTATGGCGATGATGTTGCGCATCATCGGCAGCGTTATGTACCTGATCTTCTGCCACCATGTGGCTCCATCAATGTCCGCTGCCTCATAAAGCGCGTCAGGTACCGACTTCAGCGATGCCAAGTACATAATCATGAAGAACGGGGCGCCGAACCAGACGTTGACCAGGATCACTGAAAAACGAGCCCAGCCGGGCTCGCCGATCCACGGGATCGGGCCGATGCCGATCTTGGCGAGCGTCCAGTTGAGTGCGCCATAGGACGAGTCGAACAACCAAAGCCAAGCCAGCGTGCTCATGGCGGGCGGGATGACCCAGGGGATCAACAGCATGCCGCGCCACTTGCGCTGCCCCTTCGCCGGAATGTTGTGCACGAAGTGCGCGACGACGAAACCGATGAAGGCCTTGAAGATGACGGCACTGACGGCGAACAGGCACGACGAGTAAACGACCGTCCAGAACGCGTCCTTCTTGAAAAGCAGGAAGCTGAAGTTGTCGAAACCGCGGAACTCGGTCATCCGCTTGTTCAGCGTTGCCAGATGCAATGAGTAGAATGCCGGATAGATGACCAGTACGCCGATCAGCAAAATCAGCGGCAGCGCCATCAGAAACGCGATCGTCGAGCGGCGGCCGAAAAATCTGGCGATCGGAGACTTCGGCTTGCGGATTTGTCGCGGCACAGCGGCGGACTGTCCGGCGGTCATATCGACCATAGAGTCACTCCAGGCTATGTATCGCAGTATCGCAGTATCGCAGAAGGATCAGTTCCGGTTGATTGGAGTTCAATAACACCCCTGCAAGCCGGCAGCATGGCCGGCTTGACGGCGATCGATCCTCGGCGCCATCAGGCGCCGCTGAAATCCAAATCCCAGACGACCAATTGTCGACTGCCAGCGCGCCGCGCAGGGGTAAGCCCCCGACGCGGCGCACAAGCGTCAAGTACGCTTGAAGCCTTCGACTTCGTTGGCCGCCCAATCCAGGGTCTTTTCCAACGCTTCACCCTTGGCGTAGCGCACAACCATCTTGGCCTGTACGGCCTGCGCCCAAATCTGCGCCGCGATCAACGGCGGGGCCGGCGAGCACGTCACGCCCGCCTTCTGGTCGCCACCCTTGATCGGGTAGTGCGAGATCGAGCCAACAGGCGGGCCTTGGGTCTCCCAAGTCGTGAAGTCGTTGAACTTCGAGTAGGGCGGGATGTCGTAGCCTTGGCCGGCAGCGGTTTGCTTCTCGGCGTTCTGGCGCATAGCCAGGAACTCGAGCAGGTTCATCGCGGCTTCTTTGTTCTTCGAGAACTTCCAGGTGCCATAGAAGCGCGGCAGAATCGGATTGAACCGGCCGGCAGGGCCCTTCGGGAAGCCGTG
>JANXRM010000209.1 GCA_025353015.1 Hyphomicrobiales bacterium | reverse complement strand
CGTCGGCGCCGCCCAAAGTCGACCATCCCGACCAGCACTGACAATGGAGAGACACCCCATGACGATCATTCCTGGATTTTGCGACCTCCTCGCCGGCTTCCCGGCACACAGCTTTGGGGACGACTTGGCGATCCCCCTGCGAGCCCTCTGTGACGCCCACACGGCGGGTGCGTTGCCCCACATCGACGACGCGGCCGGGCTGGCCGACTGGCTCAGCCAAAATGTCGGCGACGGATTCGACGATCATGCCGGTTTGCTCTGGCGACTTGCTGCCCTGACCATGCTGCCGCCCCCCAGCGCGTGACACGATCAGGTGGACGCAAGTCGCGATCGTCGCGGCCATTCTGTGCGACTTCGCGCGCGGGTTGCCGACGTCGATGCCGAGCGACGATACCTCGCCGATGCCGCGGGCTCTCGCCATCGAGGCACTGGCCGCCGCGGCGATCCTGCTCGCGCTTCCCTATGGCGACGCCGATCGCGCGAAGGACGTCCTCACTGTCGTGCGCGCCAATATCGAAGCCGTGGCGCAGTGCTTCTGCGCCCCGCAGTCCCCGCCGGCCGACACGCCTGCGCCTGTCGCCATCCTGCATTGATGAGAGGAGACCACCATGACACGACGGCATGAACGCGAAGAACCCTCACCCGAGCCCAAGCAGGTCACCCCGGAGCAGCTCAAGCTGTGGCACGACGAAATCGGGCGCCTCCTTGGCTGGCACGGTCTGACAGCCCAACAGAGCCTCAAGCGCCGTCATCTGTACGACGCGGCCCGCAACGCGGAGTCCGCCCTCCATGCAAGGCAGGACGTGACGCGGGAGGTGGTCCTCGGCGTTCAGTTTCTCGTAGCCGAACTCCGCAACGCGATCGACGGCGAGGCTGTGCTTCGGCGCCAAGCCGAGAATGAGCGGCTCGCTGAAGAACAAGCCAAGCGGGATGCCGAACGCGAGCGCCTCGAATTCGAGAGGCCTGATTTGTACAAGCCAACACAGCGCCGAAAAGCCCCAACCATGACCGAGTGAACTTTGTTTTGGAAGAACCACAGAACCTTCAATTGCACTCGCAACTTGGATCGCGCTGGGGGCACAGAGAATGCATCTGCCGCGATCTGGCCTGGAGAGGGCGTCGGCGATGCCGTCAAGAGGATGCGCCTTGCGATTTGTGCGACGTTATCATCGCACTTGCTTGCTGCCTTCACATCCGATCGCTAGTCTAATTGGTAGGGATTGTCAGAGCGCTGCGCTTGTTTTGGTGGGAGTACGGTGGCATGATGCATCTAGCTTTTATGCTGGGATTTTTGTTGCTCGGAGGCTGCGCAACGCAATACGGGGAAATGGGTTTTACTGGCGGCGTAGATTCGCAGCGAGTCACCAGTGACACGTTCAGGATTGTTGCACGGGGAAACGGCTATACCAGTCAGACTGCCGTTCAGGACTTCGTACTGTTGAAGGCAGCGGAGACCACCAAGTCGGCCGGCGGAACGCACTTCCTATTCGTTGGGAGCCGCGATGCGTCAACCATGGGCACCATCGAAACGCCGGGCTCTGCTAGAACCACCTTTGTCGGAAATACGGCATACACCACCTACAACCCTGGCATGGTGAGCACGTACATCAGGCCCGGACAGGATACTTTCATCAAAGTCATAACAGTGCCTTCCGGCGTCGCGCCTCCGCCCGGCGCGATCCTTGCCGACGAAATCATCCAGTTCGTTGGCCCCCGATTGAAGCCACCGCCCCCGAAACCGGAAAAGGTCAAATCTTCAGAAGCAAAATCGTGAACGATGCTCATCATCAGGTGACCCAGTTAAGGCGGCCGGCTCCAGCGGACGACCCTGCCGTCGCCGTCAGCTTCCTCAACTGCCACGACACCGTGGCGGGCTAGTCTTGTGACTTGAACAGAGTCTCGATTGTGGCGGGTGCCACTCATCGCCCGTGATTTGGTGTTTGGCGTCGGTTCGGCCATCGATATTCGGTTTTCGATCTTCGAGACCAAATAGTGCGTAGTTGTCGAACATGCCCGTTCCCGAAGGACTCGTCGGGGCACTGCCAGGAACCACCAGACTCCGCAGACGGCTGTAGGTGAACCCGCACCCAGCCGTCGTTAAGTCCTCCTCGTCGCAGTACCGGGCGGCGTCGGCGGTGATCAGCCTCGTCATCGGTCGGCGGCAGTGGCATTGCTTTGCCCAGCCCAGAGCACCGACGCCTTTGTCGAGCTTGCTGGCCAGGACAGCGCGCGCGATCTGTCGCCCGCCGAGTGGCTGGCGCTGCTGCTCGACCGCGAGACTGTCATGCGCGCTGGCGCAGAAAGCCTGTCGCGACGGCTACAGCGTGCACTACGCCCGCGTGCCACGTCTGTTCGCCGATCTCGAACTGGCGCACGGAGACGGGCGCTTCCAGCGTCTCTTCCGCACGCTCACCAAGGTCGATCTGCTGGTCCTCGACGATTGGGGTCCAGACCGGCTCAACCCCAGCCAGCGGCGTGACCTGATGGAGATCGTCGAAGACCGGCACGGCGCCGGCTCGATCGTGATCACCAGCCAGTTGCCGGTCGAGGCATGGCACGACGTGATCGGCGAGCCGACGTTCGCCGACGCGATCCTGGACCGCATCGTCCACAACGCCTACCGCCTCGCGCTCGAAGGGCCATCGATGCGCAAGGACGACGAAATGATTGCCGCCGCCGACGCAACCGCGAGCGAACCGATCGCGAAGCCAGCAAAGGGACCACGAAAATAAACGCCGCGATCAGCATCCAATCCTTGACCCGGCGAGCGAACACTGACACTTGCCGATAGAGCCAACGGTGCCCTGAACTACCTGCACCACCCTCTGGCCGTCATCGGCCGGAACAGGTGGCCGCCATGCACCGGAACAAGTGGCCGGCTTCCCCGGAATGCGCAGGCCGAATTGCATCACGCATGAAATAATAGATAACACAGAAGCGAAGATGCCCGCGTATAACAGAACTTGCAGCACCTTTGTTAGTCTGGTCGGATCGCGGAAGGGCCTGGACGCTTCTTGATCTTTTTCTGTCCCGGCAGGTGTTGCAGATGCGGGCGCGCTCGCTTGAGGCGGCAGCTGAATGTTCGGCATCGCGCTCGGCACGTGTCGGAAGGGAGGAGGCGCAACTGCAGGTTTTTGCTGAAATAGCTCTGGGAGACTTGCAGCGGGTTTCCAGTCATCTAGATCTTCTCGCCAGACATAGTCGGTCGGCCTAAGATGCCCAAACTCAACTAGCTTAGCCATCTCCTGGCTTGTAACCGGGCCTGCCTGCTGCCCGTCCCGATTGATAAACCAATTGATTGAACTGGGAAAAGTGTCCGCCACGACTGAACTCCAACTGACCGGGGTCATTATGCGAAACCCCCAAGCGACTACGAATGCGCTATTATGTCCGCACACTAACGAGTGCGCAACGGGACAATGGCGTGCCCGGCTGGGGATTGGGCAATCGTGGATCTGAGGCAGGCCTTGACGCGGAGCACTGGCGTTGCCACCGACTAACATTCACTTGCAAACGATATAGACGCTGAACCTCTTGGCCCATTCGGCGATATCGGCGGGAGCCACGGTTTCATTCGAACTCGATGAAGCTGCGGTGACGCCCTTTGCCTCAAGAAAACCAACAGCGACATTGGCCTTGATCGCGAAATTGATGTTCTGTGGCATGTCTTTAAGAACTGCGGCAACTTTCAGAACATCCAGCTTGGAAACGATTACTCCGACGACGTTGCCCGTCTGATCGAGGAGTGGACCGCCGCTATTACCGGCCTGAACCGGAGTTGACACTTGGTACATCCTGGTGTCGTCGAGGAGCCCTGCAGTGGCGGTAATGCTTCCACTGGTAAAATTGCCCGACGTAGCCAGAACTCCGGCCAATGGAAATCCGAATGCAAACGCCGGTTCGCCGATCCGAGCCCCCGTCCTGATGCTGGCAACGGCAGGCGGCTTTTCGGCGACCTGCACGAGCGCGAGATCATTCACTTGGTCCGAGCCGATAATTCGAGCCCGTTGAACGCCACCGTCATGGGTCGTCACCGTGACAGAACGACAGCCTTCGATGACGTGGTTGTTGGTTAGGATGTGCCCGGACTGCGAAACGTAGAAGCCCGTTCCTGTGCTCACGGTGTCCTCATTAGGGCCGTCTTTCGGCGGCTCAGACCTTGACGCCGCTTGTGCTTTGGGCGGCGGCGGTGTCGATGTCGCGACCGCAGGAGTCAACGGCCTCGGTGGCATTCTCGCCAGATTGAGCTGCACGTTCGCTCGAAAGAGGTCGGACATCAGGACAGCCAGCCGGATCGCGTCGGGATGAACTTGCCGATCCCACTGGAGCGAAAATCCAATGACGCCGTTCCCGATGCGCTGATACCGTCTCATGGCATCGATCGTGCCATTCGCCGAAATGATGGTCGCAAAATCTGGCTTCACGAGCGAGTAGTTGATCGCCACGCCTTTCGACCGCAACAGGCTCTCCAGTTCTGTGTGAACTCCGGCAAGCGTTGCCCGAGGTAGGTATCGGAATGCGACTTCGAACCGCGGCGACTTGAATAAAACTCCGTTCTCTGTTGTTTCGGCCTCCAGATTGAGGCCCGCAGGAACCCAAAGCGGGGAGCCGGAGACGGGATGTTTGAAGAGCTTGAGCCCCCAGGCGCTTAGAAGCGGGTCCGCAACCTCCTTTAGCTGGGCGTGTTGCCGAGCATCCATGATCCCATTGGCGAAGAAACCATGCTGCGTTTGAAAGGCATGGATCGAGGCGAAGAGCCGGCGACTGAATTCGTCGTTGGTGACAGAGTCGCTGTAGCCGCCAACTATCAGCAACATCTGTACTTCGTGCCGGATTGCCAAAGGCAACGCGTTGAAATGCTTCGCAGCGACTTGTAACTCGGTCGATCTGCCGCTTGGCTGCGCCATCGCCGAGCTTGAACAGCCGGCGATCATCGCCCAGACCATTAACGCAACACGCAATGTGCTCATCCCAACCTCCACGCTCCTAACCAATAAAGACCATCTGACGGCGCTGGTACAGACAGTTCTTGAGGCAGGGACAGTATAGTTGCTGCGCGGCCACACTCTATGGCGGGAAGCGGCTTGCGCGAGCCTGAAAATGATGAAACAGTCCACCGATTGTGCGCCGGGGGATTGTGTATGCGTAGTGAAGCTCGATTGGCCACGATCGCGGCGCTGGCTTGCCTGATTTTGCAGGGATGCGCAGGGCGCGCGCCGTCCGCTTCATGGACTGCCCAGCTATTTTGGCGGAGGTCCGGACCAGTAATCAGAAGGTGCAGGAGCTGGCCAGCGAGGAAGGGCTCAAGACCGCTCAAAATGTTGCGGGTGTGGCCGGCTTCGTCATTCCAGTTCTCTGGTTCGGCATGGACTGGCAAGGCACCGCGAGCAAGGAAGTCGCAGCCCTGCAATCTCGCCAGCAATATCTCGCGACGCTAGTCGAGCAACGAAACTGCGGCGCGCCGGCCCCGCCGCCCCCGCCTTCAAAATCTCCGAAAGAGCAACGCTCGAAGCCGAAGGCAGACCCGGCAGGCAGCAGCTCGTGAAGAATTGGCGCGGCGCCGCCATTGCCTGCTCTGAGGCCCGCAAGACACGAGCTTCCATCTTCGGCGAAGCTATGTTAAATGCGAGGTGAAGACTCTCAGGATTACACCTGCAAGCCGTGTCTATTTTGGCTGCCGCGCCTCGAAAATAGGCGAGATCCATCAGCAGGGCGGCTACATCTGGCGTATCCACGGGGGCATCTCCATTGATTGGACGCCGCCATGATCGCTCAATCTCATACGAGGGGGATAAGTTTCGAAAAGGTCGTCACGTTTGTTTTCGGTGTCGATCAAACGCGCGCTTCCCGGGTCTGTGACAGAATTCGCTCGGCCACCTCAGCCGGCGCGTCCATTGCCGTTGGCCATTGCTTCACGGCCCCCGAAACCGATCTGCCGGACGAGGTGGTATTCGATCCGCCGGGCCACGCCGACAAGATCGAGGACGCCGCCATCCCGCCTTTTTGAGATCGAACGGCCTCAAGGTCGAGCGAGACGAACTTGGTCAACGCAACCAAGTCAGCAGCGCCCTGGTGGCGCAAGGCAAGTCACGGCTTCCGTTTGCCGCTCTTATTGCCAGCGCCTTTTGCAGATCGCGGTGCGTGCCCCGTCGCCGCTGCCAATGCATTGAGCGCCTCAGCATCCAGGTTGACTTGGGCAAGATCGCGAGTGGCGTCCATCAGCGCTTGCGCTGCCTTCTGCCTCCGCGCGAGTAACGAGTTAGCAAGCCCGTCGATCCGGGGCTTGAGCCGGGCAAGCCCTCGCTCTGGAGCCCGTCGTTCCTGATTGATCCTGCGGTCCACAACCGACATGAGGAGGGTTGTGTCAGTCTTGGTCGGGTCGAACGTAAATCCGAAGCCTTTTTGGTTGCGCCACTCGAC
>JANXRM010000182.1 GCA_025353015.1 Hyphomicrobiales bacterium | reverse complement strand
ACTCGTCGGGCCTGAGCCAGGTGCCCGTCACGTCGGGCACGTCGTCGTCGGGGCCCAAGGGCTTGGGCTCGGCCAGGAGGTCGGAGAAGACCACGCCGGGGGGGAGGAAGCCGACGAGGAGGTCGTCAAGCCCACTGGTGTCGCCCGGGAGCACGCGGCGCGACACGGGCAGGGGCGCGGGGAGCACGGCGCCTTGAGCGAGGGACTGGAAGGCGTCGCGCATCGGGGGCACCGAGTCGGGCTTGACGCCCTGCAGCAGCTAGCGCAAGGGCTCACCAAAGCAGAAGAGATCGGTCCCGTTTTTCTCTCCGGCCAACCCCGACAGATCTGGAGCAAAGCCCTTGCTGCCGGACCGCCGGCAGCGCTTTCGTCGACACTGGCACAGCTCCGTCTTGATGACAGTTTGCAGGCGCCCAATTCAATTGCCTGGGTGCCGGCCGCGGTACTTGCCGCCTCGCCGCGTCCCTTCGTGCGGTTGCTTGGGTTGACGTCCCGCGCATGGCCGCGTCTTGCTTCCGAAGACCGGATTTTGCCAAGCCACATCATCCCGATTGAACAGCTGGATCCCCTCCCGCTCGCCAGCGCCGATCGGCGCGACTTTGCGACTATTCTGGCCACGACCGCTTCCAATGTTGTCCTTTCGCGGCCACGTCGTGATGCCGAAGGACGCATGCTTGGGCAGAGCCCGCTTCTCCATGGGCTCGACGTTTCCGAGACCTACCTCCGGCGCAATCGCATATCTGAGCATGCCATGAGCGAGGATGACCGGCTCTTCGTGCGGGCCGATGAATTTGCATCTCTTCCAGTCGCCGTTAGTGCGGCGGCATGCTGGCGCAACTGGCGGCGCAGCGACCTCACTAGTCATGATGGCATCATCCGAGCCAATCACCCGCTTATTGCACATGCCCTAAGCCAGGATCAGTCAGCCACGTCGCTACGCAAGCTCTTGCGCGATCCGCTTGGATTTGTCTGGAAATATGGGCTTCGGCTGAGGACCATCCAACTTCGTCTCAATCCGCTCACCTTGGACGCTCGCGATTTTGGTGAGCTGCTTCATCAGGTTCTTGCCGGTGCGGTCAAGCTCCTCGAAACTAATGGAGGGATCGCCAGTGCATCTGAAGCAATCATTGGTGAAGCCATAATCGCATCCCTTCATGCGGCAGCAACAGAATGGCAAACGCAGCGTGCGACACCGCCAGCCGCAATCTGGACAAGGACGCTGCTCGACATTCAGCACCTTGCTGTTGGCGTGATCAGCCCGTCCTCCGAAGTCCCGTTGCCAGCTCAGAAAAGCTATGCTGAGGTTTCATTCGGTCGTCGCAACGAAACGACGAACGAAATCCAACCTTGGGATATAACACAACCTGTCGCAATCCCCGACACCGGTTTTCACATCTCCGGCGCGATTGACCGCCTTGATCTCTCGGGCGATCACCAGATCGCACGCGTCAGCGATTATAAGACAGGAAAAACACCCAAGAACCCTGCCACTCTGGTCATTGACGGCGGTAAGGAACTTCAGCGTTGCCTTTATTCCTTCGCTGTAAAGTCACTGCTCGGGCATCACGTGCAGGTCGATGCATCGCTGCGGTATCCTCGATCCGGCCATGTCTTGCCGCTCGCGAATCCCGATGCGGTCCTGCAAGCCTTGAAGGCTTATCTGGTCGCTGCGCGTACCAACCTCGAAGCCGGACGCGCGCTGCCGGGGCCGGATGCGGAAAGTTCTTTCAATGACCTTCTGTTTGCGCTGCCTGCCAACGCCTTGAAGTCATACTGCATCCGCAAAAGGAGCGCAGTCGAACAGGCCCTGGGCTCCGCCGCCAACGTCTGGGGGACACCGTGATTCAACCAGGCACGCGTCCCCTCACCGATTCAACTCACCGCGTCGTCGCTATGTCGGCGCATCAGCGCACGCTCCTCATCGAGGCAGGTGCTGGTTCCGGTAAGACGGCGATCATTGCAGGACGCATTGCCCTGCTACTCGCTTCGGGAGAGCCCGCTCGCAACATTGCTGCTGTCACCTTCACCGAGCTTGCTGCAAGCGAACTTCTAGCCCGCGTGCGAGACTACGTTGACCGCCTACTTGCCCATCAAATTCCGGCGGAACTTGAAATGGCTCTACCAAATGGCCTTAGCCCGGACCAGCGCTCGAACTTGGATATTGCGGCGGCTCAGATCGACGAAATTACGTGCTCCACCATTCACGGATTTTGCCAGCGTCTCATCAAGCCCTATCCAGCAGAGGCCAATATAGATCCTGGCGCCAATGTCGCAGACCGGGGTGAGGCAGATCTTATTTTTTCCGACTTGCGCGACGTCTGGCTTCGCGACCGCCTCGCTGCGGGAGGTAGCCAACTCCTTGCTGAGCTTGTAGCTATTGATCCAAAGGAGACGGTTGATACCGTTACAAGGCTCTCCGACGCCATGCGCAATAGCCGGAGTGTCGCCACGCGCCCCCTCCTTCCGTTGTCTCCTTTACACAGCGCATTTGTCACCTCTATCGGATCATTTGAGGCTTTTCTGACCGCGGCTCCGTGCCAAGAGGTGGAAACCGCAGCAATCTTCGAAGCCTTCCAGGAATTACGCTCAGATATAGATACACAACAACCAGCCGAACATCCGGCCACGCTCGCTCGCCTCGTCAACACCACAGGCAACGAAACACTGTTCACCCAAGACGGCGCATTCAGGAAGTTTCAGAAGAAGGGAAAATGGGAGGCAGCGAGAAAGACCGTCGGCCTATCGAAAGCCCAGGGCGATGCGCTTTTCAGTCAGGCGGACGCAAATTACACAGCTTGCTGTGATGCATGGAATGCTCTGACGGCCCAAACGACGGATCACCTTCTCGCAGGCCTCGTTGCGGAACTCGATACTCTCCTGCTCTCCATCAAGAAGTACGGCATACAGGTTCCGCTAACGGTATATCAGGAGGGACGTAACTACATTCTCATTGATGGAGAGCGGCGGTGGCGTTGCGCGCTAAAGTTGAATCTCAAAGCAGTTCCAGTACTCGTGCAGGCCAGACCATCGGATCTGGATAACCTGTTACTGATGTTCAATATTCATGCGCTAAGGGAGCAATGGGATTACTTAACTATTGCAAACAAGCTGCCTAAAGTCATTGATCTCTACAAGGCGGCGCATGGCGAAGA
>JANXRM010000175.1 GCA_025353015.1 Hyphomicrobiales bacterium | reverse complement strand
ACTCAAAACGATCCTTTTGAATTCAGTGCAGCCATTGATCCGCCGAACGACGGCCTTGGAAAGTTCTTGGACACTCTTCGGCAGCACTCGGGTTTGTGCTCATTCACACGGTTTGCAAACGACCCTCTACTTTGGGCCCATTATGCAGACGAGCATCGCGGTTGTTGCCTCGTGTTCAACAATCTTGTATCGCAAGTCGACTGGTGGGGGGATGTCAAACCCGCGATCTATACCGACGCCGTGGCGAAAATTGACGCCTCAAACATTGAGGAAGAGGCGCTAGGTCTTCAACTCGATCGCTTCGCGCGATTCAAAGGTTCTTCGTGGGAATACGAAAGAGAGTGGCGGTTGTTTCGCCTTTGGCACAATGACGTGCCTCCGGCTCAGCGAAGACTCGCGTTTCCTGCGTCGGCGCTCAGAAAAGTGATCCTTGGTGATCGTATAGATCCAGAAGCTCGACGCGCCATTCAGGAGTTCGGGCAACAACCCTGTCCAGTTGTTTTGAATGGTCAAGAAGTCGATGCTCCTTTGTTGATATATCAAGCACGCGTTCGGCCAGGCACCAACAAGCTGGCATTCAAGTTCCTGCCTTGCGACCTGGACTATCCCGGTCACGAACAATGGGATGAACTGGACAATGAGGAAACATCACATCCGTTTCCGCCAGAAATGAGCAAGAAAATTGAATCGGAGGAAGCGGAACGAAGTGGATACAAGAAACCGCGAAATTGGTAGCGACTTGGCGTCACCGACATGTAGTTGAGACTGCACCCCGTATCGCGGATTTCGTCGGCTAAGCACCTCACAGCGGCCGTGAATTTGTCCGCTTCGTTCGCTCCGGTTTCGGCAGCAATGGGTCATTCACGTCGCCCTCCCGACGCACGACGGTCGGACTGGTCAGAAAGCTGACATGCCGGCACGCATTTTGGCAACCATCATTGATACTTGCAGTCACGGCTCAGGATTTTTCTTGCGCTTGCGCGGACGCTTCGATGCTGCTGGCCGCAACGCCTCGTCGGCGGCTGGTGACACGCCCGGCAGATGAACTTGCAGCGGCTGTCCCTCGGCGCGAGATGCGATCAGACGTGGCTCGTTCGCCTCGATGCTGTTGTCAAACACCATGAGGATATCGGCCGCTGTCTGCCGAAAGAGGGGGCGCGAACCATTTCAGCTGGTCATGCGAGCGGTGATACCGCTTGATGGCCGTGTCATGGGCAACGGCGTGGCCGCCCTTGGTAACGCGGATGCCGACACGTGCCGGTGACAGTTCCGGCGGATGCAGAGTGACGTAGATCATGCCGAACTTGAAGCCAGCCGCCTTGGCTGTATCGACATCGTCGCGGTACTTGTCCGACGACAGAACCGTCTCGACAAGGAAGCTCTTGCCCGCGGCGATGTTACCTTCGAGCTCGGCGTCGATTTCCTTGGCGGCGCGCAGATTGAGAACGTCGAGCGGCGCCTTCGGCTCGGCAGCACGAAGTGCCAGTGTGCGCTCGTCGGCATTGAGCTTGATCAGGTCCTGGCCTTGGGCGGCAATAATTTTGTTGGTGAACGTGGTCTTACCCGCGCCGTTAGGTCCCGCGATGATCCACATCCACTTCGCCATGGATCAACCGGCGTTCGGCGTGCGGCTGCCGCGCTTCTTCGGCGGCGTCGTGTAGACGACCTTTCCGTCCTTGCCGACGGGCGTCGGGATGCCGAGGCGATCGTTCTCCGCGCGCGCTTCGCGGGCACCGTCGAGAACGGCGCGATGGATGATGCCGATGGTGTCGGGATGATCGCCGAGGATGTGCGCCTTCGCGCGCGGCTTCGGCCGGGCGGTCAATTTCTTCGCGGCCTTGGTCGCATCGGCCTTCGTCGTCTTCACTTTTGTGGTCGGCATGGGCATCTCCCGTCGACCTCCATGATAGCCGGAACGGCATGAAACGAAAACAGGATTCCGGAAGCGGTTTCGGGGCATTGGCCAACCTGGGCTATCAACCATGGTCCCTACCCCCGCTCAGTTGTGACCGTGCCAGAAGCGTCGCGTGTCGTTGGGAAAAAGGTGATGGAACATCTTGCCCGCCGCCTCATCGAGATGCTCGACGAGCACGACGGACTTCGTTCCGACCTGCAGCGTGATCA
>JANXRM010000142.1 GCA_025353015.1 Hyphomicrobiales bacterium | reverse complement strand
ATAACGGCACCGCTGTGCTGTTGGTCGAGCAGCTGATCGAAAAGGCCATCGCGATCGCCGACCGGGTCTATGCCCTGGCCCGTGGTTCGATCGTGCTCGAAGCCCCCGGTAACGAGCCAGGGCTGCCGAAGCGGCTGGAAGCCGCCTACTTCGGTCATGACGACGCGGCACCGAAGCACGGCGCATCGCATCCAGCGGTTAGGTAGATGTAGTTTATGTAGGTTGGGTCAAGCTCTTGCGCGACCCAACATCGTGCGCTCCATGTCGGGTTGTTGGGTCGCGCAAGTGCAGAGCTTGACCCAACCTACGTTCAGCACGTGCGGCGCGCATAGCATCGCCGCATTAGTAGGCTTTTGTCTATCCGGCCTATGCCTCGGCCTTTTTCCCGATCGCTGCGAGGCCCGACGCGTCCAGCAAGATTCGGCCGTTCTCGACCTTGAGCCGCACGGTCGCCACCTGGCCCTTGTCGGCGCCCTCGGCGGCCCCCGTCTCCAGGTTGATCACCCAGTTGTGCAGCGGGCACGTCACCGAACGTCCGTGCACGATGCCCTGACTGAGCGGCCCGTCCTTGTGCGGGCAGCGGTCTTCCAAGGCATAGGCCTCGTCATGCGACGTCCGAAACACGGCGATACAGCCCTTTGGCGTCTTGACCAGCCGCGCACCTTGAATGGGGATTGCGGCGAGGGCGCCAATGTCGATCCAAGATGAACTCATGGCAGTCATTCCGCAGCCTCCAATCGGAGATCGGCGATGGGGGCGAATTCGTGCGCGTCGATGCCTTCTGACGCACGCTCGGCCCACGGATCCTTTTGCGAGAATTTTTGCGAATAAACGAACCGCTCGTAGAGCGCTTTGCGGCGCTCCTTATCGTCGAGCGTCTGCTTGCGGATCGTCTCGTGGCCGACGCGCTTGGCCCATTTGTAGATGCGCTCGAGGTAGCGGCCCTGCTCGCGGTAGAGCTGCGTCAGTGCGCCGATAACCTCGATGGCTTCGGCTTCGGTATCGACATGGCCGAGCACGTCCGTACCCTTGATGTCGAGGCCGGCTGCGCCGCCGAAATGGATGTCGTAGCCGGAATCGACACAGATGACGCCGATGTCCTTGCACGTCGCCTCGGCGCAATTCCGTGGGCAGCCGGAGACGGCAAGCTTGAGCTTCGCCGGTGTCCAGGAACCCCAGAGGAACTTCTCGAGCTTGATGCCGAGCCCGGTCGAATCCTGCGTGCCGAAGCGGCACCAGTCGGTACCGACGCACGTTTTCACCGTGCGCAGTCCTTTGGCATAGGCGGCACCCGAAACCATGCCGGCCTTGTTGAGATCGGCCCAAACGGCGGGCAGATCCTCCTTCTTGATGCCGAGCATATCGATGCGCTGGCCACCGGTGCATTTCACGGCCGGGATATTGAATTTCTCCACGACATCGGCGATGGCGCGCAGTTCCTTGGCGCTGGTCATGCCGCCCCACATGCGCGGGACCACCGAGTAGGTGCCGTCCTTCTGGATGTTGGCATGCACGCGCTCGTTGATGAAGCGCGACTGGCTGTCGTCCTTGTAGTCGCCAGGCCAGGTCGAGAGCAGATAGTAGTTGAGCGCCGGCCGGCATTTGGCGCACCCCGACGAGGTCGACCACTCCAGCGCTTGCATCAAGTCTGGGATCGACTTCACGCCTTTCGCGACGATGAAACGGCGCACATCGTCATGGCCATGCTTGGTGCAGGGGCACATGGGCTGCACGGCCGCCGGATTGTACGCGTCGCCGAGCTTCGATTTCAGCAGCAGCTCGACAAGGCCCGTGCACGAACCGCACGAGGCAGACGCCTTAGTTTGCGCCCGCACGTCATCGATGGTCTTGAGGCCGAGTGCGTCGATGGCGGTGGTGATCCGGCCCTTGCAGACGCCGTTGCAGCCGCAGATCTCTGCCTCATCCGGCAAGGCTGCAACGGCTGCCATAGGGTCCTGGGCGGCGCCTCCTGCATAGCCAGGTCCGAAGATCAGCGTGTCGCGGAACTCCTTGATCTCGGCATTCTTCTTCAGGAGGTCGAAGAACCAAGCGCCATCGCCCGTTTCGCCGTAGAGCACGACGCCGATCAGCTTACCGTCCTTGAGGATCAGGCGCTTGTAGAGGCCGCGAGCCGCATCGCGCAGCACGATTTCCTCTCGGTCCGACCCTTCGGCGAAATCGCCGGCTGAGAAGAGATTTATGCCCGTGACCTTGAGTTTCGTGGCGGTTGCGCTGGCCTTGAATTTTACGGTTTCATCACCGGCGAGCTGAGCCGCCGCCACATTTGCCATCTCGTACAGCGGCGCAACGAGGCCGAATACCTGAGCCTCGACTTCGGCGCACTCGCCGAGCGCAAAAATATCGGGATCGCTGGTGCGCATGGTGGCGTCGACCACGATCCCGCGGTTGACGGTGATGCCTGCCGTCTTCGCCAACCCCGAGTTCGGACGAATGCCGACCGCCATGATGACGATCTCGGCGGGCAAACGGGTGCCATCCGCAAGCTCGACGGCCTCGACGCGCTTGGCGCCAAGGATCGCCTTCGTGTTGGCCTTGGTGATGACCTTGATGCCGCGCGCTTCGATCGCCCGTTGCAGCAGGTGCCCGGACGTGGTGTCGAGTTGGCGCTCCATCAATGTTGGCATCAAATGGAGGACGGTGACGTCCATGCCCTGCTCTTTGAGGCCCGCCGCGGCTTCCAACCCCAAGAGGCCGCCGCCGATGACGACGGCACGTCCGCGTGCTTTGGCCGCCAGCATCATCGCCTGCACGTCATCGAGATCGCGATAGGTAAGAACGCCCGCCAGATTTGCGCCGGGAATGGGGATGATGATCGGTTGCGATCCCGTGGCGATGATCAGCTTGTCGTAATCGGCCGTGATGCCGGTGGCGGACGTGACGGTCTTCTTCGCGCGGTCGATGTCGGTGACCGTGCAGCCCTTGTAGAGCGTGACGCCGTGCTTCACGTACCAGCCGTCACCATGGATGACGATTTGCTCGAAGGATTTTTCGCCCGACAGCAAAGGCGACAGCATGATGCGGTCGTAGTTGACCCTGGGCTCGGCATTGAAAATCGTGACGTCGAAGGAATCCGGCGCGGCTTCGAGCAGACGTTCCAGCGCCCGGCCCGGCGCCATGCCATTGCCAATCACGACAAGTTTCTTCTTCATGGAGCCCTCGGAATGCCCAATCATGCAGTGCGCGCAACCAATGGTTAACGATAGCAAACGGCATGCCAACACGGCGCGATCATCTTGATGCAGGCTAAGGCATTGTTTATGAAATGATTTATCGTTCCGGCGACGCAATAACAAGACGCAGATCGCCTTTCGCGGCGCACAAAAAGAGAGCAACTCTGCATGAATTGCCGACAAATGAGGCATTGACGGCAGTTGCCTAGAAATTGGATCGAACGCCGTGGTCAAAAAATCAAAGCATTGTTATCAAAGAGTTTTATAAGAGTACGTGGCATGAGAATCCCCAGTCATATATGGGCACCGATTAAGGCGGCGCGCCGCGGGCAAGCGCCGGGACACGTTGCATTAAGTGTCGCGTAAGGCGTACGGGCCAGAGGCGCTGGATCATGCCCTCGTTGCAACTGAACAATCGTTATGCGGAGCGCAACAATTGGTTAAAAACAAAGCATGCCCAAAGAAAATGCCAATAAAATAAGCACGGGCTGTCCTATCGAATTCCCGTCAATACAAAAAAACCCATTGAACTCAGATGATTAATAAATCCTTTCGCAGTTGGCACAAAATTTGAGTTAGGGAGCGCGTGGCCGCGGGGCGCTGAGCAGGCACCTTCGGTTTTTTGGTATAGCTCAACCACGAGGGGGGTCGAATGAAGCTCATCACGGCCATTATCAAACCGTTCAAACTGGAGGAGGTCCGAACCGCGTTGACCGATCTCGGCCTCCAAGGCATGACCGTCACTGAGGTGAAGGGGTATGGCCGCCAAAAGGGTCACACCGAGATCTACCGGGGTGCGGAATACGCGGTTAACTTCCTGCCGAAGGTCAAGATCGAAGTCGCTGTCGCCTCGAGCGAAGCCGACAAGGCCGTCGAAGCCATCACCAAGGCCGCCAAGACCGGCCAGATCGGTGACGGCAAGATTTTCGTGTCCGCCGTCGAGCATACCGTTCGTATTCGCACGGGCGAGACGGACGACAGCGCGCTTTGAGTGCGTTCGCGTTCTGGGCCCCCGGCACTTGAGCGGGGCGTACCGGCATGCGTCCGCAACGATCGACAACCTAGCTCCACAAGAGAAAAGAGTCTCATGCATCCCAAGTCTCCACTCCTTGGCCGCTTTGCTGCGCCCCTCGCACTGGCGGCGGTGCTGACAGTTGCGGCAGTTTCGCCCGTTCTGGCGGAAGGTCCTGTGCCCAACAAGGGCGATACGGCCTTCATGCTGATCTCGAGCATCCTCGTATTGATGATGGCGATCCCCGGTTTGGCGCTGTTCTACGGCGGCCTTGTGCGCTCGAAGAACATGCTGTCGGTCTTGATGCAGGTTTTTGCGATCGTATCGCTGGTGATGATCATCTGGGTCGTCTACGGCTACTCGCTGTCGTTCACCAACGGCGGCAAGTTCAACGACTACGTCGGCGGCTTCGATAAGCTGTTCCTCAAGGGCATCACCGGCGATTCGACGGCTGCGACGTTCTCGAACGGCGTCGTCATCCCTGAGTATGTCTACGTCGCGTTCCAGATGACGTTTGCGTGCATCACGCCGGCACTGATCGTCGGCGCGTTCGCGGAGCGCATTCGCTTCCCAGCCCTTTTGATGTTCGTCATCCTCTGGGTGACGTTCGTCTACTTCCCGATCGCACATATGGTCTGGTACTGGGCAGGTCCGGACGCGATCGCCGACGCTGCCAAGAAAGTTGCGGCGGCATCGGGCCCAGCTAAGGCTGCGGCAGAAGCAGCCCTTGCAGCAGTCCAGGCCGACGCGGGTAAGGTCTTCCAGTGGGGTGCGCTCGACTTCGCGGGCGGCACGGTCGTGCACATCAACGCCGGCATCGCCGGTCTCGTCGGCTCGCTGATGATCGGCAAGCGCGTTGGCTTTGGCCGCGAGCAAATGGCGCCGCATTCGTTGACGATGACAATGATCGGCGCATCGCTGCTGTGGGTCGGCTGGTTCGGCTTCAATGCCGGGTCCAACCTGGAAGCCAACGGCACCACCGCACTGGCAATGATGAATACCTTCGTGGCCCCGGCCGCCGCTGGCTTGGTGTGGATGCTGGCCGAATGGATGCACAACGGCAAGCCGTCGCTGCTCGGACTGATGTCGGGCGTCGTCGCTGGCCTCGTCGCCGTCACGCCGGCTGCCGGCTACGCCGGACCCATGGGCTCGATCGTGCTGGGCCTCGTGACCGGCTTCGTCTGTTTCATCGCCTGCACGGGTTTGAAGAATGCGCTGGGCTATGACGACAGCCTCGACGTGTTCGGCATTCACTGCATCGGCGGTATCATCGGCGCCATCGCAACCGGCGTGCTGGTTGCGCCGAGCCTCGGCGGCGTCGGCCTTGTCGACTACGCCGTCAAGCCCGGCACGGCAGCGCCCGGCGACTACGCCATGGCGGCCCAGGTCTGGCTCCAGATGAAGGCCGTCGGTATGACCTTGGCTTGGTCTGGGATTGGATCGGCGATCCTGTTTAAGCTCTGCGACATTCTGCTTGGCCTGCGTCCCGCCGAACAGCAGGAGCGCGAAGGCCTCGATCTCACCGAGCATGGCGAGCGCGCTTACAACAGCTGAGATCGACGGCGTCAAGCCCGATATCAGGCAACAGAATACCGGGGGGAGGCGGCAACGCCTCCCTCTATTCATTTGTGCTGGCCTCAGGCAGAACAGGGGGAGCAACGAGGGAGTTCTGCCGCATGTATCCGCTGCTCAAAGGTCTGCGGATCGTCGATATCACGACGATCGTCCTCGGACCCTACGCCACACAGATCCTGGGTGATCTCGGCGCCGAAATCATCAAGATCGAGGCGCTCGAGGGCGATATGAACAGGTCGACGCCGCCGCACGGCGCACCCGGCCTCGGCGCCGGATTCGCCAACAACAACCGCAACAAACGCTCGCTCTGCCTCGACCTGAAGGCGCCCGACGGTAAAGCTATCCTGAACCGGCTGATCGGCACGGCCGACGCCCTTGTGCACAACATGCGGCAGGATGCGCTCGACCGGCTCGGCTTTTCCTGGGAGGTCGTGCACGCGCTGAACCCGCGGCTGATCTATTGCGCGGCGTTGGGCTACGGCAGCGCCGGCCCCTATGCGGGCAAGCCCGCCTATGACGACATCATCCAAGGCGCCTCCGGCATCGCCGGCCTGGCGGCGCGGCGCGACGGCACGCCGTCGTATCACCCGATGGTGACGGCGGACAAAGTGGCGGCGTTGCATGTGGTCTACGGCGTTCTGGCGGCCCTGCTGCATCGCGAGCGGACGGGCGGCAAAGGCCAAAAGATCGAGATGCCGATGCTCGAGGCCATGGCGGGTTTCACCCTCAACGAGCATCTGATGGCGGCAACCTTCGAGACGGACGGCGCGACAGGCTATCACCGTACGCTGACGCCTAATCGCCGGCCCTTTCCGACGAAGGACGGATTTATCGCGCTGCTCCCGTATACGACGCAGCAATGGCGGCGCGTCATGACGGCGCTCGGCCGCTTGGATCTGGTGGAGGCGCCGTGGTTCAACGACAATCCCGCGCGCTCCAAACGCTCAGGTGAACTCTACAGCCTGATCGGGGCAGCGCTTGGGGACAAAACGTCGGCCGAGTGGCTGGCGCTCTTCGAGGAGCTGGACATCCCCTGTGGTCCGGTCAATTCACTCGACGATGTGCTGCGCGATCCGCACCTGACGGCCGTCGGCTTCTTCGAGCCGAATTTCAGTGCACCAACGCCCGTCCGCCGCTCGCTCCGCCAGGCGATCCAATGCAGCGGGATAGCTGTCGAGCCCGACCTTCCGCCGCCGGCGCTGGGTCATGATTCAAAGGCGCTGCTTGGCGAACTTGGTTACGCGGCAGCGGACGTGGAGCGGTTGGTCGCTCAGCGCGTGGTCAAGGCGTGATCACAAAATAAACTTCGACAGATCCACATTCTTGGCGAGATCGCCGACGTGCTTTTTGACGTAGGGCGCGTCGATCGTGACGGTCTGGCCGTTGCGGTCCGAGGCTGTGAACGAGATATCGTCGAGCACGTGCTCCATGATCGTTTGCAGCCGCCGGGCGCCGATATTTTCCACCGACGAGTTCACCTCGACGGCCACGTCGGCGAGAGCGTCGATCGCCTCGTCGGTGAAGGCCAGCGTCACGCCCTCCGTGGCCAAGAGCGCCACATATTGCTTGATCAGGCTGGCTTCCGGCTCCGTCAGAATGCGCCGGAGGTCCGAGCGGGTTAGAGACTTGAGCTCCACGCGAATGGGCAAACGTCCTTGCAGCTCCGGCAGCAGGTCCGAAGGTTTTGCCAGATGGAAAGCTCCCGACGCGATGAAAAGCACGTGGTCGGTTTTAACCGGGCCATGCTTGGTCGAGACGGTGGTGCCCTCGATCAGCGGCAGCAGATCGCGCTGCACGCCTTCCCGCGAGACGTCGGCGCCGGCGCGTCCGGCGTCGCTGCGCGAACAGATCTTGTCGATTTCGTCGAGGAAGACGATGCCGTTGTTCTCGACGGCCTTGATCGCGTCCTGCGTGATCTGCTCGCTGTCGAGGAGCTTGTCGCTTTCCTGCGCGATCAGCAGCTCGTGGCTTTGTCCCACGGTCATGCGCCGCGTCTTGGTGCGTTGGCCGAATGCTTTGCCCAGCATCTCGCCGACGTTGATCATTGTGGCTTGGCCGCCGGGAATATCGAAGGCCGGAAACGGGCTGCCGCTGTCGGCAACCTGGATCTCTATGATTTTGTCATTGAGAGCGTTGGCGCGAAGTTGCCGGCGGAACGATTCCCGCGTCTCAGGCCGCGCATTGGCGCCAACCAGCGCATCGAGCACGCCTTCCTCGGCATTTTTCTCGGCGACGGTGCGAACCTCGCGGCGCTTGGTTTCCCGAACCAGGCCGATGCCGACTTCGACCAAATCGCGAATGATCGACTCGACATCGCGGCCAACGTAGCCGACCTCGGTGAATTTCGTCGCTTCGACTTTCAAGAAGGGCGCGGCCGCCAATCGAGCGAGCCGCCGGGCAATTTCGGTTTTACCGCAGCCGGTTGGGCCGATCATCAGGATGTTCTTCGGCAGCACTTCATCGCGAAGTTCGCCGGTCAACTGCTGGCGGCGCCAGCGATTTCGAAGTGCGATGGCGACGGCGCGCTTGGCATCATTTTGCCCGACGATGTAACGGTCGAGTTCGGAAACGATCTCACGGGGTGAAAAACCGGTCATTGAATGCGCAGACCTTCACGCAACGGTGAAGCGGAGGGTCGTCAGGCCGATCTTGACCGTATCGCCGTGGTTGATCGGGCGGTCACCGCTGAGGCGCTCGCCGTTGACGTGGATCGGGTTCTGTTTGCCACCGTCGAAGATGCGGAACGTGCGTGCGTTGCCGTCATAAACAACAACGGCATGCTGCAAGCGCGAGATCGTCGCGTCGCCGAAATCCAGCGGGACGCGATTGTCCGGACTGCGCCCGACTTGATTGGTTCCGCTGAAGATGGGGCGAGACTCGCCTTTACCAGGCCCCACTATCACGGTCAAAAAACCAACTTTGATGTTCGACGTGTCCGACAGAACCTGCGTCGACACGTTATCCATATCGGCGCCGCCCTGGCGTATCGGTTTCGATGCCGGGATGTGGACGGTTTGCGTCTTGTCGCGGTCAGCCATGCTTCATCGACTCCTGCTCGTGGACACCGCCCTAGTGGACACCGCCCTAGTGAACATCGCCCTAGTGAACATCGCCGGCCACCAACGGGCCAACGCCTGGGACCTTGGTTTGCAGCCGACATCAAACAGTTGAGACGCCAGCTAGACTTCAAACAGTTGAGACACCAGCTAACGGTAACAATATCAAAGGTATCGCGACTGCTACCATGTCACACATCTGACCTTATGCTAACGGCAAACGGGCTAACGGCAAACGGGTGCTTCGATCAAATGTCTGCTGTTCCCGCGCCGTCAAGGGCAGCACCGCCAACGTGGCCGCATTGCGCATAGTCCAAGCTGGATCGGGGACGCAGATTTTCATGCCCTCATTCGCGCGATGGTTCATCAGAATCGGTCGGTGGGAGCGGCGGCGCAACAGCCTCGGCCTCCCGGCGTGGTTTGCGAACGGGACGACGCAGGAAATCGGGCTGTTCGCCTGGCGCAAAGCGCTCGCGCCGGACCCTGGCCGGAGCGTCGGGGCGTGCGTCGGGGCGTGCTTCAGCGCGTGCCTCGGCTCGAACAGGTGCACCGGCGGCCGCTTCGACGACTGGCGGCAACGGTTGATCCTCGATCTGGCGCTCGCGCGAGGCGCGCGGCGCACGGGGCTCCATGACTTTCGGTTCGCGGAATTCCATTGATCTTGTTTCGCTCGCTCGAGCGTCCGGCAAGCGTTCGTCTGTCTGGCGATCGGCAATCGGGACGCGCTCGACGGCCCGGTCGCCATTGGCGCCCCGATCCCGGTCGAAGCCACGATCAGCCCGGTCGAAGCGGTCGCCGCGATCGGTCCGATGCTCGCCGCGTTCCGATCCGCGGTCGCCGCGGTCTGAGCCGCGCTCGGCGCGTGGTTCGTGGCGTGGTTCCGGGCGAGCTTCGGCGCGTGGCTCATGGCGCGCTTCTGCCCGCTGGTCCGAGCGCATATCCGGCCGGTCCGGCCGTTCGAAGCGCTCCGGTCTACCGTTCCGCGGACGCTCCTGCCGCTCGTTGCGGTCGCGAAAGCGGTGCTGCCCTTGTTCTTTCTGTTGATGGTCATGCGTGCGCTGCGGGCGGTCGTCCCGCACGTTCTCATGACGCATGGTGTCATGACGGGGCTGCTCGTGGGGCCGTTGCTGCTCGTTTGCGAACCGTGGAACCATCGGCTGCTCGGCCTGGCCGATATCGTCGGATGCCCCATCGTCGCCTTGATCGTCCTGATCGGGGCTGTCGAAGCGCGACCGCGGATTCCCGCCGTTATTCGCGTCGCTCTGGGGATTCGGCAGGCCTTGCTGCTCGCGATAGGTCAGGATGATGCGATTGTAATGCTCGGCGTGCTGCAGGTAATTTTCAGCGAGAACAGGATCTCCGGACGATTGTGCATCGCGTGCCAGCTGCAGATATTTCTCCGCCACGTGGGCGGGTGTGCCGCGCACTTTGACGTCCGGGCCGTTCGATTCGAAACTCCGCGACAGCGGGTTTTGGCCCTTGCGCTGATTTTGCTGCTGATGCTGGCTGCCGCCGCTGCCGCCATTGTTGTTATTACGTCCGCGACTACGGCGATGTTGTTGTCCCTGCCTCATGGGCTCCCATTCTCATATTGATGCCAAATCGAATTTCAGTTTGGCGGCCGTGTGACTTTGCAACCTTGTCGCTTTGCAGCTGTGTCACTCTGCAGCTGTGTCACTGGGCGGCCGAGTCAGTTGGCAGCCATATCAAACGGCCTACCAATTCCTGTCCCATGTCCCGTCCCCGGGATGATCCTGGTTGAGATAAATCGACGTCGCACCGGCGCGCCTTGCGGCCGTTCGCGCGTGTCCCCAGCCTGCCCAAGCAGGCGGCGAATAGTCTGGGTTCATTGCATGCTGCTCGATCGCAAATACATCCCACATCCAGGGACGCCAATTACAGCCGATACCATCTTCAAGGGTTTCGTCGGCACCAGCAGCCACAATTCTATGAGCACGTCGCTGCTTGGTTCTGCCAGTATTGCGCTTCACTCCGACCAGCGGCTCGATTAAACTCAATGGCCGGGAGTACCGTTTACGCAGTGGCTTGATAAAAAGCCTAACCCGATCAGTCCGGAAATCAAAGCCTTTTTTTGACTAGGTTTTTGCCCGTGCCTGAAACGCCACACATCGGGTGAGGCCATTGAGATCTGGCCACTGGCGCGCGCCAAGCACGTGGTCAAAATTGCTACAAATAGCGGCAATATCGGAAACAAAATTCTGCTGACCTTGGCTGATTTCCAAGGCCAACCAGCCCTCGGGCGCCAACGCCCGGCCTGCTGCGGGAATAAGGCTGCGATAGGCGTCCAGTCCGTCTGCGCCGCCGTCAAGGGCCCCGCGCGGATCGAAAACGGCAACTTCGGGGTCAAGAGTATCGATCACAAACCTGGGAATATAGGGCGGATTGGAAACGATGAGATCGAAGGTCCCGTCGACGCCATCGAGCCAGCTCGTTTCAACGGTTTGCAAACGCTGCGAGACGCCGAGGCGCTGTGCATTTCTCGCAGCGACCTGCAAGGCGCTAGCGCTGACATCGGTCGCGACCCCTCGCGCATCGGGCAGGGCCGCGAGCAAGGCGATGATAATCGCGCCCGACCCCGTGCCCAAATCCAGAATGCGCAGTCCTGGGCGCGTTTGACCGCCTGTGCCGATGGGGTGTCGTTCGCGCATCAGCTGTAAGGCCGCCTCCACCAGAACCTCGGTGTCAGGTCTGGGATCGAGGGTTGCAGGTGAAATCTCGAATTCCAATCCATAGAATTCACGGCGGCCTAGAATACGGGAAACCGGCTCACGGGCGAGGCGGCGCCGGGCGAAGCCGTCGATGGTCGGGGTGCACTCGAAGGCGATGCTGGTTTCGGGGCTGCGGATGCCATCCGCGGCGTCGAGACCCATTGCTGCCGTCACCAGAAGGCGCGCGTCGAGTACCGGCGTATCGAGACCCGCGGCTCGGAACAACGCGGCCAGCCGCCGTTGCGCCGCATCCAGCGTTTCTGGCGCTCCGTCAGGTCCAGACCGCTCCCCATGATTACCCACGCTTCGTCTCGCCCAGCGACGCCAGCAAGTTCGCTTGATGCTCCGAGATCAGTGCATCGATGATCTCGTCGAGGCCATCACCGGCGATGATCGCGGGTAGCTTGTAGAGCGTCAGATTGATGCGGTGATCGGAGACGCGCCCCTCGGGCCAGTGATAGGAGCGAATGCGCTGCGAGCGGTCGCCCGAGCCGACTTGTGTCTTGCGTTCCCGGGCGCGGGCATCATCCGCCTGTTGGCGCTGCAAATCGTAAAGCCGGGTGCGCAGCACCGCCATGGCGAGACGCCGGTTCTGATGCTGCGACTTCACCGCCGACACGACGATCAGTCCTGTCGGCAGATGCGTAATGCGCACCGCGGATTCGGTCTTGTTGACGTGCTGCCCGCCGGCACCTCCTGCCCGCATGGTGTCGATGCGGATGTCTTCGGGCCGGATGACGACGTCGACCTCTTCGGCCTCCGGCATGATGGCGACGGTCGCGGCCGAGGTGTGGATGCGGCCCTTGGTTTCCGTCACCGGTACTCGCTGTACGCGGTGCACGCCGGATTCGAACTTCAATCGGGCGAAAACGCCTTTACCATTGATCGCGGCAATGATCTCGCGGAAGCCGCCGAGGTCGTTCTCGGACGCGGATATGATCTCGATGGTCCAACCGTGGAGATCGGCATAGCGGCTGTACATGCGGAAGAGATCGGCGGCGAACAAGGCGGCCTCGTCGCCACCCGTGCCGGCGCGCACTTCGAGGATGGCGCTGCGGTCGTCGGCGGCATCCTTCGGCAACAGGCTCAGCGTCAACTGCCGCTCGAGCGTTTCGATCCGCGGTAGCAGGCTGGTGCGCTCCTCGCGGGCCAGCTCCGCCATGTCCTTGTCGGCCCCATTCTTGCCGGCCTTGTGGTCGGCCAGGATGGCATCGAGTTCGTCCCGCTCGGTTTCGAGCTTGCGTAACGCGTTGATGGTGCCGACGATGGGGTCGAGGTCCGAGAACTCCTTCGACAGCGCGACAAAGCGAGCCTGCGCCGGGCCCGTGTTGAGCTCCGACTGGATCGATTGCCAACGCTCGACCAAGCGATCGAGCTTCTGCGTAGGAATGGTGGACATGGCGCCGATGCCTAGTGTGTGGGAGGCTTTTTCGCAAGGCTTTCAAAGGTTGGGTAGATGGCTCACGTTGCCGCCACAGCCGCGCCTTGGGTCCGCCAGCGTCGCACGCCCTGATCGAGGATGACGGCCGTCAGAATGATGGCAAAGCCGACGAGATCGAGCAGTGGTGGCCGCTCGCCCAGCAGAAGTACAGCGCCTGTCACGCCGAACACCGGCACCAGCAGCGTGCCGAGGGCCGCCGTCGAGGCGGGTACGCGCGCCATCAACCCGAACCAGAGGGCATAGGCGGCGGCCTGCGGGAAAATCACGTGATAGGCGAAGGAGAGCGCAATTTCCGGCCGGTGCAGCTCGAGCCGCGGCGTTTCGAATAGCGCCAATCCGATATAGGAGACCATCGACCCGAGTAGGATCTGCCACGCGGTCAACGCCATGGGCACACCAGGGATCTGGGCACGTTTCATATAGACGGTGCCGGCAGCCCAGGTGATCGCCGCCCCCATCACGTAAACGAGGCCAATCGGAAGCTGGCCTGCCATCAGCGCCGGCCAGAACGGTTTCGTCAAAAGGCTGATCCCCGCCGCACCGAGTGCCAGGGCCGTGGCCCGAAGCTCGTCGATCTTTTCACCCAGCAGAATGCGGGCAAAAACCACCGACCAGAGCGGCATCGTGTAGGTGAGAATCACGGCGCGGGAGGCCGGCATCGACATCTGCGCGAAGACGGCGAAAATATTGAAGCAAACGACATTGAGAAACCCGGCGACAACCAGCCGGCCCCAATAATCGCGCGGCACGGCCATCGATCGGCCCGTCGCGAGCGCTGTGCCAGCGAGCACCAGAAAGCCGAGGTTTAGGCCGAGCGCCCGCATGGTCCACGGTCCCGTGCCATCGAGCAGGACCTTCACGATGGGCCAGTTCAACCCCCAGAATAGGGCTGCTACCCAGATGCGCCACATGGATCAACCGCCTTCGTTCAGCCACCCGGGTTCAACCGTCTGGGTTCAACCATTGACTCGCCGAAAACCCGTGGCCAGCACATAGAGTTCCGCGGAATCGGCGCGGCTGGCGGGCGGCTTGACGTGGCGGACACTGGCAAAGCTTTTCTTCAAGGAGTCGAGCAGGTCGCGCTCGGTGCCGCCCTGGAACACCTTGCACAGAAACGCGCCACCAGGCGTCAACACCTCGAGCGCGAAGGCGAGGGCTGTTTCGGCCAGTCCCATGATGCGCAAATGGTCGGTGTTGGTGTGGCCGGTGGTCGGTGCGGCCATATCCGACAGGACGACATCGGCCCGGCCGTCGCGCAGCAGCGCCTTGAGTCGACCCGGTGCGCTCGGGTCCATGAAATCGAGTTCCAGGATCGCCGTACCGGGGATCTGGTCGAAGGCGAGATAGTCAATGGCGACAACCTGGCCTTGTCCTTCCACGGCGTGGGTGCGGTTGGCGGCGACCTGCGACCAGCCGCCTGGTGCCGCGCCGAGGTCGATGATCCGCCCGCCAGGTTTGAGAAAATGATGTTTGTCGTCGATTTCGATCAGCTTGAAAGCCGCCCGCGACCGCCAGCCGTCGCGCTTCGCTGCCACCACATAGGGATCGTTCAGCTGCCGCTCCAGCCAGCGCTGCGACGAGGCCGTGCGGCCGCGCGCGGTCTTCAGGCGCACGTTCATGCCGCGCACGCCGCCCTGGCCCTTGATCGAGCCTTTCCCGCTGCCGACTGGGCCGCTGCCGATTGGGCCGCCGCCGCTCGGGCCGTCGCTGGGCGAGCCGCCACCTTTGGCTCCAGCGCTGCCAGCTTTACCACCCACTTTATTGGCCGTCTTTCCGCGCGTTTTGCCGCCAGCGCCGCTCATCCACCCCTCCGTCCGCGATCGTCGAATTGGCGCCGTTGCTGGCGGTAGACCCCGTCTTCGGCCATCAAGGATGACAAAATGCCTTCGCGCAGGCCACGATCGGCAACCCGCAGTGTCTCGCACGGCCACGTTTCGGTTATTGCTTCCAAAATGGCGCATCCAGCCAGCACAAGATCGGCGCGATCGCGGCCAATGCAGGGTTCGGCGACCCGCTCGTCATAGGACTGGTCGATCAGGCTCTGGGTCACGGCGCGGGCGTCAGACGTGCGCATCCAACAGCCGTCGACTCGCGAACGATCGTAGCGCTTGAGACCCAGATGAATTCCCGCAACCGTGGTCACGGTGCCGGAAGTTCCGAGGAAATGCGATTTCTCATGGCGCATGCGATCGCGGAACCGGTGTTTGGCCTCGAACGGCTCGAGATGCGAGTGGACATGATCGACCATGGCGTCGAAATCGTCGCGCGTGACGTGCCGGCCGCCGAACTTCTCGGCAAGGGTCACGACGCCGACCGGCAGCGACGTCCAGGCGGCGATGCAATTCTGCGCTTCCATGCGTTCCTGCAAGGACCGCGAACGGTCGGTACCGCGGCGGCTCAAGTCCAGCCAGACAAGCTCCGATGAGCCGCCGCCGATATCGAACACCAGGGCCAAGTCGGAGCGGCCATCAAGTAAGGCGGCACAGCCCGAAACGGCCAACCGTGCTTCGGACTCCCGCGATAGGATCTCGATGTCGAGGCCGGTCTCCAGGCGCACGCGTTCGAGGAATTCCGGCCCGTTGGCGGCGACCCGGCACGCTTCCGTGGCGACCAGTCGCGAGCGGGCGACATTGGCGCGCTCGAGCTTGTTCGAGCAGATCTTGAGGGCATCCAGCGTCCGGTTCATCGCTTGTTCGGAAAGGCGGCCGGTGGCGCCAATGCCTTCGCCGAGCCGGATAATGCGCGAAAACGCGTCGACAACCAGAAAGCCGCGGCGTGTGGGACGGGCAACCAGCAACCGGCAATTGTTCGTACCAAGGTCGAGCGCGCCATAGGATTGCTCGAAGCCGCCCATCGACGATGCCGTGCGGGCCTTAGATTGGTTTGGGGCATAAGCTTGGCGTTCGACATGCCCCTGCGACTTGCTTGCAGGCTTTGCGCCCGCAGCATTGCAGTCGTCAACGGATGCGGATTGCGCCCCATCCTGCTCTTCGCCGGACTTTGCCAACGTCTGTCCCCAGGGCCTGGATCTCGCTTTACCCACCGCACCGTCCGGTTGGACAGGACCGAGGGTCTTCAGGCGATCGACTGGAATTGTCTTGCGCTGACTCTAGCAGCTTGCGTGCGCCGGCAAAAGCCAATGCAGACGACCAATAAAGGATTGCGAACAAGATCTATCGCAGCGGCGTGGCCCTATTGCAGCGCTGTTGTGGCTGCGGGCGATAACGCTTGCCTCCGCGTGGGGAAGAGTGACTGGATGCATCCTTCGAAGCGATGACGGGCTGGTCATACTAAACGGTATTTTTTACGTCGTCGTAGTCGACCCCTACCAGATAAAGCCCCTGCGACGGCGCCAGCGCCCCGCAGGTGGTCCGGTCGCGCGCGTCGAGCGCCTTCTGCAGGTCATCCGGACGCCAGCGGCCCTCGCCGACCATTTTCAGGCTGCCGACAAACGAGCGGACCTGATGGTGCAAAAACGAGCGGGCGGCGACCTCGATCCGGATTTCCGCGCCTTGGCGGGCGACGTCGAGCCGGTCCAACGTTTTGACCGGCGATAAGGCCTGACAACTGGTGGCGCGAAACGTCGTGAAATCGTGCCGCCCGATCAGCAGCTTAGCAGCGTCCGCCATGGCGTTGGCGTCGAGTTCGCACGTCACCCACCATACCCGGTTCCGCTCGAGCCCCGGCGGCGAATGGCGCGGCAGGATGCGGTAGAGATAATGCCGCCCCGTGGCCGAGTACCGCGCGTCGAAGTCGGGTGGCACCTCGCTGGCATCCAGTACGACGATGGGCGCGGGTTTCAGATGATAATTCAAGGCATCGCGAATGCGAAAGGGTTGCCAGGTCCGCGACAGATCGAAATGCGCGACTTGGCCTTGAGCGTGCACGCCCGTGTCCGTCCGCCCGGCACCACGCACGGCGACCGTTTCGCCAGAAAACGCGGCAATGGCCTTGATGATCTGGCCTTGGACCGTCGGCCGGTCCGGCTGGATTTGCCAGCCGAAAAAGGGCGTGCCGTCATATTCGATCGTGATGCGGTAGCGCGGCATGGTGGATGGAAAAGCCCGGTGGTGCAGGAAAGTGGTGCAGGAAAGTGGTGCAGGAAAGTGGTGCAGGAGGGTCGATGAGCAAACGCGCGGCCAAGCCTGAGCCACAGCCGCCCCAGTCCACTAGCGGTTGCGTGGCGGGCGGACAAGGGAGGGTGGGCGTGGGTGGCGGCGCAGGCCGGAACGATACGGAACCACGACTTCAGAACTTGACGTGCATATTGGCCTTGGCCGTGAGATTGGGCGTTGCGTCCGTCATGCCGGCCATCACGCCGAACTCGAACTCGGTTTAGATCTTCTTGGGCGAGCCGTTGGCTGGCTCCATGCCGGCACCATTTCCGTCGCCGGTCTTCTGAGGCTTGCCGCGCGGCGCTGTCGGTTTGTCTGGGCGCGAAGCATCGCCGTCCGGCTTCAGATACATGACCACGCCAGCACGGTGTTGCTGCAACGACGAAGCCGTACCGCCGCCGAGATCCGGGATCCGGCCATATCCCTCCAAGCCGAGTGCGACGTGGCTGTTGATCTCGCGACGGGCCTGCCAGCCGTAGACGAAGTCGATGCCGTCCTCGGCGTTGCGGCCGAACGTCTTCTCCAGGAAGGGGTTCAATGCCAACTCGTTTTGGCCCGAGCGCGCGATGATCGCTGGACCAAAGATTGTCGAATTGGTCTCCTGATTGTGGGTTGCGACCTCGATCGCGTGGAACCAGGCAACGCCGAGGCCGTCCTTTTTCTCCGCGAGCGGGCGCAAAACGAAGACATCCACTTGCATCCCGGGCGCCGCCCATACATGCACCCTACGGTCACAAAACTTATCCCCCTGGCGCCGAACGCGGGCATTCTCTGAGCCATCCCGCTCGAGCCGCGGGTTATTGGTGCGCCTTGAGATGCCCACGTCGTGTTGGA
>JANXRM010000140.1 GCA_025353015.1 Hyphomicrobiales bacterium | reverse complement strand
GGGTCGCGCGCCAGATCGTCGGGCCCACCGGAGAAAAAATGTGCGGCTGCAGCCGACACATCGCGGATCGAGTTCGAGCCCCAAGCCGCATAGCCGAGCGGGACGCGGCCCCTTCGCACCAAGTCCAGGAACGCGACGTATTGCATAAAGTTGAGCCTCGGCCGGAGACCGATCTTGGTCAAATCGCCGATGATGGCCTCGACGATTTCACGATCGCGGAAGGCGTATAAATCGAACTCGAAACCTTCTGCGTAGCCAGCTTCGGCCAGTAGTCGCTTTGCGTGTTCCGGATTGTAGTCGTGTTTCGCGATGTCGCTGGCGCAGGCGAATTGCTCAGGATGACAAGGACCTGAGGGGATTATCGACCCAGGGCCGACGAGGTTTTTGATAATCGCTTCGCGGTTGACGGCGTGCGCGACGGCCTGCCTGACCCGCTTGTCCATGAAGAACTTCTGGCCGGATTGGCCCGTCACATCGAACTGCAGATAGCTGATGCGAAGGGTTTTCGCGCTCTCGACCCGGAGTGTCGGCGTCGCCTCGAGATGTTCTGCGACGACCCGCGGCATTTCCCACATCCAATCGATGGCGCCGGTCATCAACTCGGAGGCCCGTGTGTTATTGTCCTTGATCGTCCGGAACTTGATCCGGCCGATTTTGGCTGAACCTTTGATGCCATCCTTGAAATAGCCATCGAACCGTTCGAGCAGGATGTACTCGCCCGCCTTGCTGTCGCGGATGAGATAGGGGCCGGTGCCGTTCGGCGTGACTGCGCCGAAGTCCTTTTTGCCGTCCGGTTTCACCGGTGCAGCATCATAATGGCCCTTCTGCATGATGAAGGCGTCGCCGGCAAGATAAGCCAGCGCTGGCGGAAACGGTCGCGTGAGGTGAATGCGGACTTTGTATTTTTGTAAAATCTCCGCCGATTTGATCCAATTGAAGAAGGCAAAGTTGAGAACCGCGTTCGCCCGGTTCGTGATATGGTTCAGCGTATAGGCAACATCCTCGGCTTCCATGTTTTTGCCGGAGTGGAACTTGACGTCTTGTCGCAATTCCAGGTCGAGCGTGGTATCGCCGACCCAGGTCCAGGTGGTTGCGAGCAAGGGCTTCAGTGTTCCAGTCTTGGGATCGAGCGCGATCAACGTGTCCCAGGCGTGATGGCCGATGATCACCATTTCGCGGGTATTCAGATAGAATGGGTCAGCGATCGGATTGTCGCGCTCGGTGGACCAAATCAGGGTGTCGTTCCGCTTTCCAGCCCACGTGATGTCGGCAGCCAGCAGCCAAATCGATGCAGCAGCGAGCGCCACGTGGGGCCAGAACAACCCGAACATGATAGCCCCCCATTTCTGTGAACCGCCTGCCCCGCGGATGCATTGCCAACCGAATTTGGTTCGTTACGATTGCTGCTCAAGCCGTCTTTGGCAAGGCGGTTCGGAGCGAATTACTTTACCTTGCGCGGTGAGGCGGTTTTATCCGTGCCGGCTGCATAAATATCTTGCACCGTCCGCTTGGACACCCGGCCCTCGGCCAAATCCTCAGCGATCGCGTCCGGAGCCCTGTCGATGGGATTCCCGAGGCCACCTCCACCCGGTGTCTTTATGATCAGGCGTTCGTCAGCCTGGATCAGCTGGAAGCCCTTGCCTTTGAGCTTTTTACCGGTGCTGAGTGATACGCTCGCTGCTTGGCCGTTGGCGCCACCATCCTTGCCGCGCGGGGGATGATCGATGCGGTCGAACGCTGCGAGCAACTCAAAGGGTTGCCCGATACGACTGCCGATTTCGATCTCTTGTCCGAGGCCGCCACGGGTTTTGCCTGCCCCGCCCGAGTCTTCCCGCAGTTGCTTGCGCCAGAAGATCACTGGCATGATCTGCTCGGCGATCTCGACAGGCGTGCCCTTGACGCCCGATGGATAGGCGGTGGCCGAGAGGCCATCTTTGCTGGGCCTTGCCCCGGTGCCGCCGTTCGAGGTGAACGTGGTTGCAAAGCCGTAGTTGCCGCGGAGTTGGTCGCCGGTTTGGCCGCGGAGCGTGATGTTGAAAAGGCAGGACGTGCCTTCGGCCGGCACCCGGTGCGGGATCGCCTGCCGGAGGCATCCGAAGACGACGTCTGGCAGCATCTGCCCGGTGATGTGGCGGGCGAGCACGGGCTTGGGTTTCGGCGCATTGAGGATGCAGCCGAGCGGCGCTGAAACGGTGAGCGGTGCCAGCGAACCCGCGTTGTTGGGGATCCGGTTGGCGACGATGCAGCCGAGGCCGAACACCGTATAGGCCGTCGTATAGGCCAGGGGCACGTTGATGCCGCGCCGGGCCGCGGGGCTCGTGCCGGTGTAGTCGACGTGGATGCCTTTGGGGCTTATCGTTGTCGTCGCGACTAGGTCGACCGGCTCGTCGTAGCCGTCGATGGTCATGCTGTTCTTCCAGGAGCCGTGCGGCAGCTTGGCGATTTCGGCCAGCACGCCTTCGCGGCTCCTGTCACAGATGTGGTCGGCGAGTTGGTCGAGGTTGTCGAGATTGAACTCCACCATCATCTCGATCAGCCGGCGGGCGCCGACGTCATTGCAGTTGGCGAGCGAGTAGACGTCGCCTTCCGTATCGACGGGCAGCCGCGTGTTGGCCCGGATCATGGCCATCAGCGTTGAGTTGAGTTTGCCGCCGTCGGCGAGCTTCAGCATGGGGATATAGAGCCCCTCCATGAAGACATCCGTCGCGTCGGGGCCGAAGCCGATGCCGCCGATGTCCATCAAGTGGCTGGTGCAGGAGAAGAGCGCCACCAGCTTGCCGCGATGGAAGCAGGGCGTCGTCAGGACGAAATCGTTGAGGTGGCCGGTGCCCATCCAGGGATCGTTGCAGATGTAGATGTCGCCAGGTTTCATCGTTTCCAGCGGGAAATGGCGGATGAAATGGACGACCGACTCCGCCATCGAATTGACGTGGCCGGGCGTGCCCGTCACGGCCTGCGCCAGCATCCGGCCGCGGGCATCGAACACGCCGGCCGAGAGATCGCCGGCCTCGCGGACGATGGACGAAAAAGCGGTGCGCAGTAGCGTCTGCGCCTGCTCCTCGACCACCGCGATCAGCCGGCTCCACATCACCTGCAACTCGATATCACCGAGATGGCCGGTTCTTGCAGCGGTGGGGCCGCTTTTGCGTCGCGCCGGCTTGGAATACGCCGTTTTTGAGATCGCTGTTCTTGTGGTCGCCATGGGTCTGAGGCCTCTTGGAGCGGTGCTTTGGCGAAGCTGTGATTTCAGCTGGATTTCCGGCGGTCGAGCACGATCGCGCCGCCAGCGTCGAGACTTGCCTCGAAGGCGGCCGACACATAGGTGGAGGTGCCGGATTCAAGAATGAACGCGGGGCCTGGCACGCGCTGGCCCGTTTTCAAGGTGGCGCGGTCGTAGGTTTCGACCTTGCCGAACTTGCCCGCGTGGTGATCCCAGGCCAACCGCGACCCGGATGCCTTTGCGGCAGCCGTGGAGGCCCGGCGCGCGGCGAGTTTTTTCGCGGGCTCAGCCGATGTCGACACCAACACCGACCACGAGAGGATCTCGATCCGGGCACCGGGAATGTGACGTTCGAACAGGCGACGGTAATCGGCTTCGAAGGCCTCGCGCAGGCCCGCCATATCAGCCGCCGTGATCTGGCCTGATGCCAGTTTCAATGCGATCTCGTGGCCTTGGCCGGTATAGCGCATGTAGGCATGGCGTTCCTCGAAGAGGGGACGGCCGAGGGCTGCCGGCGCGGCCAAGGCCTTGGCTTCCCGGCTCATCGTATCGAGCAGTGCGTTCGCGGCGCCAAGATCCAGGGCGTCGAGGAACATGAAGCGGCTGCGCACGAGTTCGAAGGCGGCCGGCGCCTTGAGGAAGCCGATCGCTGACCCGACACCGGCGCCTTCGGGTATGACGATGCGCTGGATGCCAAGTTTTTCGGCCAACCGGCAAGCATGCAAGGGAGCGGCGCCGCCGAAAGCCACCAGCGTATGTTCCGCGATGACGACGCCGCGCTCGACCGAGTGGACGCGCGCGGCATTGGCCATGTTCTCGTCGACGATCTCGGCGATGCCATGCGCGGCGTTTTCAACCGACAGGCCAAGCGTCGCGCCGACGCTGCTCGCGACGGCTGCCACCGATTGCTCTGGCTCGAGCTTCAGCATGCCGCCAGCAAAGCCTTCGACGTCGATGCGGCCGAGGACGACATCGGCGTCCGTGACCGTCGCCTCCGTGCCGCCGCGACCGTAGCAGGCGGGGCCCGGTACCGATGCGGCACTTTCCGGCCCAACGGTGATGCGCTTCAGGATGTCGACACGGGCAATGGAGCCGCCGCCGGCCCCGATCTCGACCATTTCGATCACGGGGATGCGAACCGGCAAACCGCTGCCCTTCAGGAAGCGCGCCGCGCGATCGACCTCGAATGTTCGCGCCTTGAACGGCTGATAGTTCTGGATGACGCAGATCTTGGCGGTCGTGCCGCCCATATCGAACGACAGCACTTTTTTCTCGGACCGTTCGGCCGCCACCACTGCGGCCAGGATTGCGCCGCCTGCGGGACCGGATTCGATCAGCCGGACCGGGAATTGCCGGGCCGTCGATAGGCTGGTCAGATTGCCGCCCGACGTCATGAGGTGGATGGGACGGCGATAGCCTTCGGCGGCGAACGCCGTCTCCAGGCGGCCGAGATAGCCAGCCATCAGCGGTTGCACGTAGGCATTGGCAACTGCTGTGGATGTGCGCTCGTACTCACGCATCTCGGGGCAGGCTTCGCTCGACAGCGTGATCGCGATGTCAGGCGCTATCTCGGCGACGATGGTGGCCACCCGCTGCTCGTGGGCGGGATTGGCGTAAGCATGAATCAGCGCGATCGCGACCGCCCGGCATTTCTCTTTCACAATAAGGTGGGCGACTTTGGCGACGGCGGCCTCGTCCAGGGCCAATCGCACGCGGCCTTCGACGTCGACGCGCTCTGGTACGGTAAAACGAAGCCGCCTGGGGACCAGCACGGCAGGCTTTTCGATCTCGAGGTCGTATTGGTCGTAGCGGCTTTCGTCTGCGATTTCGATGACATCGCGAAAGCCGTCGGTTGCAATGAGAGCCGTCTTGGCGCCCTTGCGCTCGATAATCGCATTCGTGGCCAGTGTCGTGCCATGGACAACGACGGCCAGATCGGAAAATCCGATGGCGGCCTCAGCCAAAACACTGCGCGTGCCCTCAAGGATAGCTTGTTCGGGGGCATCAGGCGTCGTCAACACCTTCGTGGCGTGTCGCGTGGCTCCCAGATCCAGAACCACATCGGTGAAGGTGCCGCCCACATCGACAGAGAGGCGGGCAGAAGGCGAAGCTGTGGCCATGAGGCGGGCTGTTCCGGTTTGAGACGTGCGAGGCACTGGCAAGGTTGCAGGCCGTGAGAGATTAGCCCAGATGTCCTACCACGCAACCCCAGCGGCTGTCGCAGTGACAGTCCCCATCGCTGGCCCAAATCATCGGCAAAGTATCCCCCCCGTGGTGGGTATCACCCGCGACGCGATGTCAGGCCGGAAATTGCCCGCTTTTTATGTGGCGATGCTGCGGGAGCCCTGGCGCCAGGCGGACGTCGGGAGCACCGCCCGTTATGGTATCCGACTGTGCGGCGCCGATCCTACAACCTGACCGACGCCCGTCCTGTCCTTGCCGGGTAACGACGCGAGGGGTTTTGTACCGGGGCCTTATTCGTACCGCGGCCTTAAGGGCATCCCTAGAGCGGGGTGCCCTTACTGCCGGAATGGCCCTCGATGTCTTTCCACTTGTCGCGGAATTTCTTAAGCATCCGCTCTACATACGTCAGCGCCTTGTCGACGTCTTCCTCGGACGGCAATTCGAATTTGTTGCCACGGTTGACGGAACGGCCTTCGTCGGGCCTGCCTGCATCCGGTCGGCCGCCGTCGGTGGGGGCGCCATCCACTGGAGCACGGGCATGTGGCTTGTCGCCGAGGCCCAACTGCTCCTCCAGGCGCTTGATATCGGCCTTCAACTCGCGGTTTTCGAGGGCCAGCCTTTCGGCTTCTTTTTGCCCCGTTCGGTCATCCTGAACCGGCTCGCACGTTAACGCCGAGCCGCGTTTGACACACAACGACATGGCGCCGGATTCGCTGTCCATGCGCAGCACGCCGCCATCCACCGGCTGCATGATGTAGCGGCCCTGGCGGTCTGGCTCGGTTGGCGGCGCCGCTTGAACTTGGGGACAAGCTGGACCAAGTGCCGAAACGGCCAAAACCAGCGAGGAACCGGCGATCAAAGATGAAAATCGGGGCATAGGGCCACTCCGTAGTGCGCGACCAACTGGCTTTGGCAGCCAATATGGGTGGTCGACGCGCTGCTGGCAATGATATCCGCCTCAATCTTTGTGCCAATCGTAAACCACCGTTAACTGAAATTTTACGAGGGCCTGCGAAGGTTCGGCAGGTTGTCCTTTTTCGTGCCGCGTCGGGGCATTGCATTGACGTCGATGGTGGCACTGGGTGAACGGGTCGGACCCGACTAAGCCCCCCGCAAGGGACCGAGCTGCCAGTTTCGACGCGCGGATCGTGTCTTTGGCCCAACGTGGCTGACGGGGAACAACATGGCGGCACTCGAGCAACGTCGTTCGGAAATCGATCCTGGTATCGGCGCCGGTAACGGCTCCGTTGTGGGGCGTGGCGTGCCCGGTTGCAAGGCCGACGACCTCAAGGGTTTTCTGCAGCAACTTTCCGATCAGATCGCGGATGCTGACCGGCGCCACAGCGTCGTTCTGCGCGACATGCACGAGCGGTTGTCGCGTCTCGGCGGGCAGACTGAAACTTTGAAAGCGGCATTGCCGAAGGAATTCTCCGCCGATCTCGAGCGGCTGGAGGACGGCGTCGCGTCCCTGGCCCAGCGAATCGCCGAATCGGATCACGCCCGTCAACCCGAAGCAGCCGAGCCGGCGGTTGCGCCGAGCAGCCAGGCCCAGGTTGGCCCCATCGAAGTCCGTGCCACGTCGCTGGAGGCGCCGGCTGCGGCTCCCTGCCAGGCTGCTCCCGCCGGGCACGCGTTCCACAGCCCTGCTCGTCATCATGACGACGCCGAAAGCCACATTCACGCCGACGCAGACCCGGTTGCCGTTCCGAGCTGGTCAGATCCCTCGCGCGCTGCATTCTTGACGTCGCCGCCAGCCCTGAAATCAGCCGTAATGCCCAATACTTCGACGAATTGGGCACGCCCCGAGAGCCCCATCCGGGCGGTGGATCTGAAAGCAGATACCGATCAGCCAGCTGCGCTGGCCGCCGCCGCTATCAAGCCGGCAGCGCCTGCGATGCCGCAGGGCGGTGATGAACCTTGGGATAACCAAGCCGCTGAAGCCCTGACGAAACTTTACGACGCCGTCGAGGACGGTCTGCGGTCGCGGCAGCAAAGTCACGAGTATTTGCGCCCTGAGCCGACGGTGCTTTCACTCGTGCAGCCTGAAGTTGCCCCGCTTGCCGAGGCCGCACCTGTGCTTGTGAAAGAGCAGATCGAGCGGGAGTGGCTGGACCAACGCCTGAACGACATCGCTGCCCGCGTCGAGCAGTCGCTGGCGGACCTCAGGCCAGAAAATTCTCTGGCGGATCTTGGTCGTCGCTTCGATCAATTGGAAGAGCGCTGGAGCACGGCGCTCAGTGATGTCGCGACGCGGTCCGATGTCGAAGGCTTGCGCCTTGTCGAAGCGCATATCGCCGAGCTGACCAGCCGCCTGGAAGAGACCCAGATTCAACTCGCCCGTCTGGACTCCATCGAGGCCCAGCTGAGCGAGCTTGGTCATCAATTGACCGACGAGCAGGTCGTGCGACTGTTTGGCAACCTCGTGCCCACGGAAGCCGATTTGTCGCATTTCGCCGAGCAGGCCGCGGAAAAGACAGCCGCACGGATGATTGCCGAGATGCCGGCGCCGGTGCCGCATGCGGCCGCAGCCATGCCAGCGGTCAGCGCGTTCGCATCCGAGCATCTCGAATTGGTGCAAGCGGCCCACGCAGATTCGACCGAACGGCTCAGCGCCCTGCAGGACCTGCTTGCGAGCTTCATCGACGAGCGCCGGCGCGGCGAAGCCGAGACCGCCGAAGCCCTGGAAACGATGCAGCATGCCATGCAGCACGTGCTCGACCGCGTTGACGCGCTCGACACGACGCATCAGGTCCTGCCGGAAGTGCATCAGGCGCAGCTCCAAGGTCAGGGATCAGATCCGCACGCGATGCCCGCGCCGCAGAGGCACGCCGGTCAGGCTGCTGCATATGCGGCTGTCCCCGAGTCGCGCGATGCCTTCGAGGATATCCGGGCGTCTGCCAAAGCCGCGGCTGCTGCGGCAGCTGTCGGCCGTATGCCCGCCGGTTCGGGTAATGCCGCGAAGGCCCGGGCCCAATCCGAGGGTGATGCAGGCCACAGGATTGAGCCGGTGCTCGATCACAACGGCCCGGACGTGACGACGCGGGGCGCCGGTGAGCTCGCCGGCCTTGGCGATCCGCGCAGTTCCAATGGCCGTGGGGGGCAGCCCGCCCCCAATGACCGCCGCTCGGTGGTCGAGACCGCACGGCGGGCTGCTGAAAAGGCGAAAGTCGCGGCGCCGGCGCCTGAGGATGCGCCGAAGCCCAAGGCTGCAGGGATCCGCGACCGCTTGCTCGGTGCGTCCAATGACGCCGCCAAAGGTGGGATCCGGCCCGTCGCGATCATGGTGCCAGCGCTGGCCATGCTGTTGCTGGCTGGTTTCTGGTTCATCGCGTCGCCGAAGAAAGCCGCAGTCCCTGTGACTGCGACCATCGAGGAAATCAATCCAGCTGCCCCGGGAGCCCCAATCGGCCAGCCTGGGATCGCGCCCACCGAAAAGCTGGAGATTCCGCGCTCCCTGGCGCCGTCGGATAACCTCGAGCTTGTGCCGCCTCAGCCTGCCCCGCTAACCAATCCGGAAATGAAGAAGCCGGAGCAGCGGTCCGATGTGCTGCCGATGCGCGGCCGTAAGACGACGGAAACGGTCAATGATCCGCTCCTCGAAACGGGATCGATCGCCGCCACCACGGCGGCATCAGGCGGTGGACGTGTCGTCGCTGGCCCTGTGCCCGGAATGGCGATCCAGCAAACGGGCCGGGCCATGACCGTCGAAGACGCGTTGCGTGCCCGTGAAAAGGCACAAATTGCCTCGCTTTCGCAGCAGACGGCCCTGCACGCCGCCGCCAACTCGGCGATCCCGCCGGCCGCTGTTCCGGCTGCATTGCAATCCGGCGACGTGCCATCGGCGCAGCCCGAAACGGCCACCGGTGGCCAGTCGGTTCTCGAATTGCCACCAGCACATCTCGGGCCCCTCTCACTCCGTTTGGCAGCAGCGAAGGGCGATCCATCCGCTCAATTCGAGATTGCGGCACGGCTGGCCGAAGGCAAGGGCGTCAAGCAGGACTTCGCGCAGGCTGCCCTCTGGTATCAGCGTTCGGCGGCACAGGGCCTCGCCACAGCGCAGTACCGGCTGGCCGCGCTTTACGAGCGTGGTCTGGGCGTCAAGGCTGATCCGGCGCGTGCCCGGGTCTGGTATCTGCGCGCAGCCGAGCAGGGCAGCGTCAAGGCGATGCACAATCTTGCCGTTCTCAGTGCCAGCCGGGATCATGGCAGCACTGATTACCCGACCGCCGTGCAATGGTTCGGTGAAGCCGCCGAACGGGGCCTCTCCGACAGCCAGTACAACCTGGCTGTCCTCTATGAGAGCGGGCTTGGCGTGACGAAAGACCCGGTGGCTGCCTACAAATGGTACGCCATCGCAGCCCGCACTGGGGACGCAGAAGCTGTCCGGCGCCAGCAGATCCTGCGCTCCAAGCTTGATGCCATCACCTTGCAACAGGCGGAAGAAAGCATCCAGGACTGGCGCCCCAAGTCGATCGATAGCAAGGCCAATGACGCGATGGCTGCCGGGCTTGCCTGGAAGTCCCGGGCCAACGGCACCGCCAGCGCCAAATGAGTTCGAACACCTGTTTCAGACCATCTTGCCCGGCCTGCCAGCATGCTGGCAGGCCGTCAGCAAAAACCTTCATGGAATCGGCATTTGGCCGTAAAGTCTAAGCTCTGCTCCAAGGCGAGCGCTTCGCCGTGCTGGGGCCGCGAGACGACTGGTCAGCGCGTGATCTGGACGTGGCACTTGCCGATCACGACCTGCTGCTCGCAAACCTCGAGCGGAACGCCACGGGCATCGAGCGCTATGCGTTTGATTGCCAGAGAGTTGGTGATCCTTTGATGATTGCTTGCCGCATCCAGGCTTCCGCCGTCCGCTGGTGACCCGATGGCCCATTGCATCCGGTCAACCGCATGCCGGTAGACATCGGCATAAATCGCGAAGAACGTGTCGGTTGCCTCATCAATGGCGTGGCGTAGCCGTGGGAACCGTACCTCCTCGACAACGATCGTCTCGTGGCACAAGATCTGACCGTTGCCGAGCCATTCCCGGCGCAGCCGGAGGACGGAGGGCGTACTTTTGTTGCGGCTTCGGATCTTCAAGTCAGCCGCCTCTGCCTCTGTGGCGATGGCGGTGTCACTGCCAACAACTTTTATTTCAGGCGTGATGGCTGAACCGTCATGCTCACACAACCTGAATGCCGAACTCGTCCGCCACTCGTTGTCGCGCCGGACGAAGGTGCCGCGTCCTCGCTCACGGACGACAATGTTCTCGCGCGTGAGTTGATCCATGGCCTTGCGGACTGTGCCGATGCTGACGCCCAACTCGCGCGACAGGCAAGCCTCCCCCGGCAAGGGCTCGCGCGGCTCCCATTCCCCCGCCAGGATGCGGGATCGAAGGGCCTTATGGACCTGCTCGTATAGTGGTCCCTGGTACGAAAAATCATGCCGCTCTGACATCGGTCGTCCCCCGAATTGCCGATTGCGAGAAGTGCGTGAACAATAACAACTAAAAGTTGCATTCGTGCATTATGGGTAAGTTAAACTTACGACTTATGTCAAGTGGAACTGTGGACTATAGAGTGCAAATGTGAGGTGGCATGGGGCTGCGGTCAGCGCAGATGGGTCGAATTTATGAGCCTTGGTAAGCGGTTGCGCGAATTCCGAGAGAGGGCCGGACTTTCTCAAACGGCACTTGCAAAATTGACGGGGGTTTCGCGCAACGCTGTCTCGCAATGGGAAGCGGACGTGACGCAACCCTCCACCAAACGGCTCACCGGGCTTGCGCGTGCCTTGAATGCGAAGATCGATGAAATCATGGCGCCAAGCGCGGAGGTGCGCCAGCGGACGATCGAACGGGCCGTCCGTCTGTTCAGCACTCAGGATTTCGAAGCGGTTTCCGTCGAGGAGATCTGCGAGAGCGCGGAAATTTCGAAAAGCCAGTTCGAAGCTGTTTTCGGGTCGAAGGATGTCCTGCTTTACGACGTTGCGCGGTCGATCGCGGATCGAGCCATGGCGGAGCTTCGTCGCCGCCCCCCGAAGTACGGAACGCTGGCGACACGCGTCAAATATCTACTGCACCATTTTTATTCGCATGATCTGGAGCGTACCCGGATCGCGGCTGCCATCCAGTCCTACGCTTGGCGCTGGAGCGACGAGCGCGAGCGCGAGAACAATCGGGCAGTGCTCGAATGGCACGGGGCCGTCATCGATTTGTTCGATACCGGGGCGTCCCAGGGCGAGATCAATCCAGGCAATTTCCGGGCGGCATCGAGCCTCCTGCTGGCGGCCTATCAACTGGGATTGCGCCGGGCGATCTACGAGAAGCTAGAGCCCGACGCGGTGATGGCGCAGATCGAGCCGCAGTTGATGATCATTCTGAAAGGCTTCGAGTTTCGGGTCGTCCCAGGATTTTCAGAGTCCGGCGATTAGAGCCGGTTACCACGGGGAACTGCGTCGCCGTTGCCGCTGTGTCGCTGGTGGGGCTGCATCGCGGTGGGTGCTGCATCGCCCTGGTGATCACCAGGGCCGTTGCGCTTCCCGAAGGCGCGGCGTGAACGCGGTTGGATTGATCAAGCCACCTGCATGTGTGCCGGCAGGGCGTGGTTGGCCGTTGCCAG
>JANXRM010000080.1 GCA_025353015.1 Hyphomicrobiales bacterium | reverse complement strand
GGACGAGGCGCACGGTTGGAAGTTCATCGGCATCGGTCCCGACAACAAACTGTACGTGCCGATCGGGCAACCATGCAACAACTGCTTGCCCCCCGACACCCACGCCCAGATCCGGCGGATGAACCTCGACGGCACCGGCGTCGAACTTGTAGCGCGCGGCGTGCGCAATACCGTCGGCTTCGACTGGCATCCCGTTTCCAAACAGCTCTATTTCGGCGACAACGGCCGCGACTGGGCTTCGGAAGATCTGCCAGAGGACGAGCTTAATCGTGTCACCAAAGTCGGCCAGCACTTCGGTGCACCGTTCTGCTATCAGGGCGACTTCACCGATCCGGAACTCGGCTGGGGCCGTTCGTGCAGCGAATTCGAGAAGCCCATCGCCAAGATGGGGCCGCATACCGCCGTTCTCGGCATGCGCTTCTATACGGGCAGAATGTTCCCGGCTGAATATCGCAATCAGCTCTTCATTGCGCGTCACGGGTCATGGAACAAGACGGTCAAGGCTGGCGGTGACGTGGTCGTGGCGAAGCTGAACGCCGACGGCACGGTGCGGTCGGTGACGCCGCTGGTGACCGGCTTCATCCAGAACAACAACTACGTGGCGCGTCCCGCCGACGTGGTTCAGATGAAGGATGGATCGCTGCTCATCTCCGACGACTACAACGGCGCGGTTTGGCGCTTGAGCTACAACGCCAACCAAGCCAGTACGAATTAGTCTTGCGATCGACCCAGGGGCGGTTTCGCATCTGGGTCGTTGGCTTCCGAGATCGCACAGAGATCACACAAATCAGTGATCACACACGGTTCACCGCAAGCCGTGCTAACGGCCGCCGAAGGCCTTGCGAAGCCGTTCTTCTTCCGTTGTTGCATGTGAGCGAGGCACCTTGCCCAAATTCATCGTTCGTTTGGCGTTCGCACTGGCGGCATGCAGCTTGGCTGGACCGCTGCAGGCGGCCGGCCCGGCAGCGGGAACGCCAGCCGCGGGAACTGTGGAGGATCGCATCAGCGTCTGTCTGACCTGTCATGGCGTCAAAGGACAATCGGAGACGCCGGACACGCCCTCCCTCGGCGGGCAACCGGAGAACTACCTCTTGACCCAGATGTTCACGTTCCGGGAGAAGCTGCGAACATCCGAGCTGATGAACGAGATGGCGAAAACGCTGTCCGACGACGACCTCCGGACGTTCTCCGGCATCATCGCCAAACTACCACCGCCGCAACCCGTCACCACCCCACCAGCCGATACCGCCCGCATGGAGCGCGCCAAAACCCTCCTGGCGTCGGCACGCTGCACGACGTGCCATCAAGCAAACCTTGCTGGACAGGACCAGATCCCGAGGATTTCTGCGCAGCGGGAGGACTACCTGCTGAAATCGCTGAGAGCCTACAAGTCGGGTGAACGTACCGGCTACGATCCAGCAATGATCGAGGTTATGCGGACGCTGACGGACGAAAATATCGTCGACCTCGCGCACAGCCTCAGCCGGACACCTTGACGTCACCCATCTTGTTATGTTCATCTTGACGTCGCCCATCTTGACGTTGCACGCAATTGGGCAGATTGTTCGACCTGTGTTTTAGTCGTTCTACGCTTCAAAACGACCAGAGACTTCCGTCAACCCAGGAGGATGCGACATGCAGAAAGTCTGGACGAAACCCGTCATCACCGAGCAGTGCGTCGGCCTTGAAATCACGAGCTACGCCACGGCCGAGATCAAAACCGCGAAGTGACTTTGCAGTTTTGCGGTCTTTCAGGACCACGTACACGGCGGCCTCGGGGTCGCCGTTTGCATTTGTTGGGCACTCTGGGTGCGTGCCGGCGGGGTATCACCGGCGTGGCCCAGGTCGATCGGACTGCGGCACCAACAGTTGGGATCATGCCATGTTGATCAGGGTGCTCGGGTCTGCGGCCGGCGGCGGTTTTCCTCAGTGGAACTGCAATGGCGCCCTCAGCCGCGCCGCCTGGGACGGCGAACCTCACGTTGTACAGCGGACCCAATCGTCACTGGCGGTCAGCGCCGATGGGGACGCCTGGGTTCTGCTCAATGCATCACCTGATATCCGGTCGCAAATCGGTACGACACGCGCCTTGCAGCCGCGCCGTGACCAGCCGCGGCGCAACAGCCCCATCAAGGCCGTCGTTCTGACTAACGCCGACGTCGATCACGTGGCGGGATTGCTGTCCCTGCGTGAGGGTCACGCGTTCACCATCTATGCGGCGGGGCGCGTACTCGATGTGCTTGCCAGCAACCGAATCTTCGATGTGCTTGCGCCTGCCTGCGTCGACCGGCGACCGCTGGCGCTCGCGACACCGTTGCAGATCCGCGATCATGGCGCCGACCTCGGGCTCACCATTGAGGCCTTCCCGGTTCCGGGCAAGATCGCGCTCTATCTCGAGGATAAGCAGGCGGGGCCAGATCTCGGCACCAGCGAAGGCGACACCATCGGCCTGCGCGTGCGCGATGCAAACGGTTCCGAGTTTTTCTACATTCCGGCCTGTGCACGCATCGATGAACCGCTATCGATGCGGCTGCATGGCGCGAGCCTCCTCTTCTTCGACGGCACGCTCTACGACGACGACGAAATGATCCGCCAAGGCTTGCTCGCCAAGACCGGGCGGCGCATGGGCCACATGAGCATGAACGGGCCGGATGGCTCGCTTGCCGCTTTTGCCTCGATCCCGGTCGCCCGGAAGGTCTATATTCACATCAACAATTCCAATCCTGCCCTGAGCACAGCGAGTGCTGCCTTTCGCACCGTGCGGGCGGTGGGTTGGGAGATCGCGCATGACGGCATGGAGATCGCGCTGTGAGCACAACTGCCGGGAACGGTTCGGGAGCGGCGATCCTTAGTCCGGACCAACTCGAGGCGGCACTGCGCGCGATCGGCGCTGCGCAGTATCACGACAAGCATCCGTTCCATCATCTGCTGCACGGCGGCAAGCTGAACAAGGGGCAGGTGCAAGCCTGGGCGCTCAACCGCTACTGCTATCAAGCCGCCGTTCCGCGCAAGGATGCCGCCCTGATCAGCCGGACAGTGGACCGCGAGTTGCGTCGCGAATGGCGGCACCGCATCGAAGATCACGACGGTGGCGGCAGCGAAGAAGGCGGCATCGAGCGGTGGCTTGTCTTGACATCAGGGCTCGGTCTCGACCGCGACTATGTGATCTCGACCGGCGGCGCGCTGCCCGCGACCCGGTTCGCCGTGGAAGCCTATGTCCGTTTCGTGCGCGAGCAGAGCCTGCTCGAAGCCGTGGCGTCGTCGCTGACCGAGTTGTTCGCGCCGACCATTCACCGCGAGCGGATTTCAGGAATGTTGGAGAACTACGCGTTCATCAGCGACGGCATCATGCAGTATTTCCGGCGGCGGCTGGACCAGGCCACCAATGACGCAGATTTTGCGCTCGGCTACGTCAAGCAGCATGCGCGAACTGTTGAGCAGCAGGCCGCCGTGCTCGACGCATTGCGGTTCAAGTGCAGCGTGCTCTGGGCGCAACTCGATGCGCTGCACCATGCCTACGTTTCGCCGGGTTGGATTCCACCTGGGGCATTCGTGCCCGAAGGCGTGGGCCGCCCCGATTATACGGCCAAGGCCGGGAAGCCCACATGAGCGCGGATGGTCAAAAGTCCGACGGGAAAACGGCCAAAACCGCAGCACGCGCGCGCTTGGTTCTCACAGCGTCGTCGGCGCCGAGGCTCGCGCGCCACGTTCGTTTAAAGCACGACGCCGTTCGCCAGCAATGGATCCTATTGGCACCGGAGAAAATCCTAACGCCGAGCGAGACTGCGGTGGAGGTTCTGCAGCTCTGTGACGGGGTCCGCACGGTTGAGGCCATCGCCGGCGAACTCGCACGGGCCTATGCGGCGCCCGCGAACGCCATTCTCGCCGATATCCTGCCGTTGTTGCAGGATCTGGCCGACCAGGGGCATCTCGCGCGATGACGGCGCTATTGGAACCACCGATTGGCCTGCTCGCGGAACTGACGCACCGGTGCCCGCTGCAATGCCCCTACTGCTCGAACCCGTTGAACCTGGAGACGGTGCGCGGCGAACTCACCACCGCGCAATGGTGCGACGTTTTCCGCCAGTCCGGCGACATCGGCATCCAGCAGGTGCATCTGTCGGGCGGGGAACCGGCCTCGCGGCGCGATCTCGAAGCCCTGGTCGACGGCGCGGCCAAGGCCGGGCTCTACAGCAACCTGATCACGTCGGGCGCCGGACTGACGCAGTCACGGCTGGAACGTCTGGCTGCCGCTGGCCTCGATCACGTGCAGCTCTCGATCCAGGACGCCGATGCGGCCAACAGCGACCGTATCGCCGGTTATGCCGGCGGATTTCAACGCAAGATGGACGTCGCGGGACACGTGCGGGCGCTCGGGCTGCCATTGACCGTCAATGCCCCCGTGCACCGGCAGAATCTCGACCGGCTGGACGACATCATCGCGCTGGCCGTCCGCCTGGGTGCACTGCGCTTAGAGGTCGCGCACGTGCAGTACTACGCCTGGGCGCTGGCCAACCGCGCGGCGTTGATGCCGACGCGAGAGCAGATCGATCGCTCCATCGAGATCGTCGCCAGCGCGCGGGAACGCCTCAAAGGCGTGCTGACCATCGATTTTGTGGCGCCGGACTATTATGCCGAACGACCGAAGCCCTGCATGGGCGGCTGGGGGCGAGGCATCATCAACGTCACGCCGTCGGGCTTGGCATTGCCGTGTCATGCGGCGCAGACGCTGCCGGGGCTTGTTTTCGACAACGTCGTGGAGCGGCCGCTGGCAGAGATTTGGGCCTCCTCGCCGGCGTTCCAGGCCTTTCGCGGCACGGACTGGATGCGGGAGCCCTGCCGGAGCTGCGATCTCCGCACCCTCGATTTCGGTGGCTGCCGCTGCCAGGCGATGGCGCTAACGGGCGACGCGGCCAATACCGACCCCGCCTGCAGCAAATCCCCCCGGCATGGCGAACTTGCTGCCTTGGCTGAATCGGAGTCCGCGAACCCACCGCTGCCGCTGCGCTACCGGCGGATGTGATGGGGTCCGATGTGATGCGGCATGCCAAGGCTTCTGGTCAGGACTGGAAGAAATAGGGACGAAGAAATAGGGACGGTTTCTAATTCGTGGGTGCCGGCGCCTCATTGCGCGTTCTTATGCCATCGACTGGAATAAAAAATTAGAGACAGCGGATTAATTTGATACTTGAAGATCTGGCGGCAACGTCGGCTTGGTTCGGGCGGCATCAGAGCGAGCGAATTGATCTCCACGCCCAATCCGCCCGTAACCCAACGGATTGCGGCACTCACGATTTGGCGCCCGCAATGCCGGGTTGCGCAGGGTTACCTGCCGAGGCTCTCACGAAGCGGTAGGGGCCTGCTAACCCACAACCTACAGGCAGCGCGGTTGTTGCGGGCACCGGAAATGGGTGCTTGGCTTCAGCCTGGCACCGGCACGAACTACAAATGGTGTCAGGCTAAAGCCAGACACCGGCGGCGGCTTACTTCGGGTGCACGACGCCAAGCCGCTGCGCACCGAAGGAGCGGTTATTGTCGGCCCGTTCCATGCAATACGGCGACCCTTAGCCGCCGTAGTGGACGGATGCAAGATCGATCGGTGCTATGGGCTTCGGCTTTTGCACCTTACGCGCGCCGTTCACCCCGTAATCGCCGGCAAACCATGCCTTGCGCGGGCCATATTGCAGGCGTCGTCGCCCTCGACGCAGGCGCGGCAGACGTCCGGCCGGTCGGCGTAAACGGTGCAGGCGACGTGCACCGCAATGTCGCCCGAAAGGGCCGCGCACCGGTCCCCCGTCCAGCGCATACCCGAGCCATCGGGCTCCACCAGATGCGGCGGCAAGCGGGCGATATCGTCGTCGTCCTCGATCGTGAAGCGCGGCCAATCCCGCGCGTAAGCGCAGCAGGCACCGCACGACTGGCAGGTCGAGATGGTTGCAGCGGTTGCTGTCAGCTTAGTTCGCATTGCTTTCACCAAGCGCCCAATAGCAAAGAGGCGCCACCTCGCGATGACGCCTCCCGCTTATTCAATACCGCTGCAACAGCGAGACTGGATCAACCAGCCTGGATGTTGTTGACGGCGATCTTGCCCGTGCGGCGGTCTTCAGCCGTGTCGAACGAGACCTTCTGGCCTTCGCGAAGGCCGTTCATGCCGGCGCGCTCAAGAGCGGTGGCGTGGACGAAAACGTCCTTGCCGCCGTTGTCGGGAGCGATGAAGCCGAAGCCCTTTTGCTCGTTGTAGAACTTGACGGTGCCCTTATCCATGGATTTTCCTTTTGCTGGTCCATGACGTGTAAACGAACTGGCAAGCGCACCATGAGGTACGCACGCAGGTTCTCGATCTCGAGTTTTGGGGGTTTTTTGAACGTGCGCTGGTCTCTGCCGATGCGCTACGGCCCTATCGTCCGGCCAAAGTCGATGGCACCCTATAGCCGCAATCAACGTCATCTACAAGCGGCTTCTTTGTGGCAAGTTGGGCTGTCAACCGATAAGCGGCTGAAGGCCAACGACGCCCGTTGACAGGTTGGCCCGCCTACCCGCTTGTTCTGTTTGAATAATGGAGGCGCCAATGCCCGTTGACATGATCGGCTGGGCCACACCGCGGGTGTCGTCGGAAATTATTCCAGCGACGGGGCCGGCCTTCGATGCCGGGGTTGTTTCGATGACGGCGCGGCTGCACGAGCGAGCCCGATTCGATCGGGTCCTGATCGGCTACTTCTCCAATGCGCCGGATGGTTTCCTCGTTGCTGCTCAGGCCGCTTTCGCGACGGAGCGGCTGGGATTGCTGCTAGCGCACCGGCCCGGTTTTGTTTCGCCGACCGTTGCCGCACGCAAGCTTGCGACCTTGGATCAACTCTCGAACGGCCGCCTCGCCGTCCACATCATCTCGGGCGGCAGCGATGCCGATCAAGCCAAGGATGGGGACTTCACCGACCATGCCGGCCGCTATGCAAGGTCGAAGGAGTATATCCACGTCCTGCGTCGCACCTGGACCGAAACCCAGCCCTTCGACCATGACGGCATCTACTATCAATCCCGTGGCACGCTCTCCGACATCCGCTGCCGGCAGGTCCCCCATATCCCGATCTTCGGCGGCGGTGGCTCGGACGACGCGATCGCAGCCCTCGCCCCGCATCTCGACGTGTTCATGCTCTGGGGCGAGCCCTTGGCCGAGACCCAGACCTTCATGGATCGTGTCCGAAGTGCAGCCGCACCATATGGGCGGGCTCCCAAGTTCAGCCTTTCGACGCGGCCGATCCTCGCCAATACCGAGGCCAAGGCCTGGGACCGCGCGCGCTCCATTTTGGCGCGCATCACCGAACTCTCTGGCGGGACGGCGCCGCCGAAGCCGGATAATGCGGGATCACACCGGCTGCTGGCTGCGGCCGCCGCAAGCGATGTGCACGACACCTGTTTGTGGGCGCGCATCGCGGTTGCGACCGGTGCGCGGGGTAATTCGACGGCGCTCGTCGGCACGCCGGATACGGTGGCAGCGGCCTTGCTCGAATACTACAAACTGGGCGCGACAAGCCTGTTGATCCGCGGTTACGATCCCGTGCCCGACACCGAGCAGTACGGTGCCGAACTAATTCCGCGCGTGCGGGAGCTGGTGGCCAACTACGATGCCGCACAGCGCTGAGCGACCGCGCGGCCAAATCTGGGAGATGCTGAAATGACCGCCAAAACAGCCGCCGCGACCCCGCGCGTCGCCATTATCGGCGTCTGGCTGGAAAGCAACCGGCAGGCGCCTGTCGCAAAGGAAGCCGATTTCAAGAGCTTCTATCAGCTCGAAGGGCCCGCGATCTTGGACGCAGCGCGGGCGAAAAACCCGTTCATCATCGGCGAGGCGGCGGGCTTCGTGAAGACCATGGATGCAACGGGTCCATGGGAACCCATTCCCATTCTACTTGCAGCCTGCCATCCGCACGGGCCGGTCGACGGCGCGCTGATGGATACCTATCTCGCCAAGATCCGCGCCGGGCTCGAAGCTGCCGGCCCCCTCGATGCCGTTTACGTGGCCAATCACGGCGCCATGATCGCCACCAACCGCGACGATCCCGACGGCGAGGTGATCGCGCTCGCCCGCGAAATTGCCGGCAAGAGCGCGCGCATCGTCGTGACGCTCGACCTGCACGGCAACATTTCCGAACGCATGGTTGACAATTGTGACCTGATCGTCGGCTACCGCACGAACCCGCATGTGGACTACATCGAGCGCGGTGAGGAGGCGGCACTGGCGATGCGGCTGATGTTTGCGGGTCTCGCGGATCCCAAATCAGCGTTCATCCGCCTGCCGCTGACGCCCGCCTCGGTGAGCCTGCTGACGGCCAACGGCCCCTATGGCGACATGATCGATTACGGTAACCGGCGCCGGGCCGAGCTTGCCGGCGACATCCTCAACGTTTCGATCTTTGGCGGGTTCGTGTTTTCCGACAGCGAGAAAAACGGCGTCGGCATCGTCGTCACCGCGCGCCATGATGGGGCCCGCGCGCGGATGCTGGCGCGTGAGATCGCCGAGCGCGGCTGGAAGGACAAGGCGCGTTGGAAGAAGAAGCTGACGCCGCTCTCCGAGGCCGTCGAAATTGCGCGGAACCGGGAGCGCAAACCGGTAATTTTCTCTGACTCCGGCGACAATCCCGGCGGCGGCGGCACGGGCCGCACGACGGAGCTTCTCTCGGCCCTTGTCTGGGCCGGCGCCGAGGACATTCTGATCGGCAGCTTCTTTGACCCGCCGCTGGCAGCGGTGGCGCACAAGGCCGGCGTCGGTGCGAAGATCCGAGCGCATTTCAACACGGGGCCGGGGTTGCCGTGCGACGCGCCGTTCGAGGCTGACGCCGAGGTCGTGGCCTTGCATCACGGCACGTTCGTCGGCAGGCTTGGATATGCGCAAGGGCGGACGTTGAAGCTCGGGCCATCGGCGGCGTTGAAAATCGGCGGCGTGACGGCAATTGTGATTTCGGACCGGTCGCAGACCGCCGACCCCGGATTCTTCGAGATTTTCGGGTTGGATATCGGCAAGGCGCATACGGTTGCGGTGAAATCGCGCGGGCATTTTCGCGCCGGCTTCATTCCCTGGTTTTCGCCAGATCGGGTCTATGAGGTCGACACGGAGGGCCTGACGTCGCCGGTTCTCGAGCGCCACCAGTGGCGCCGGATTCCCAGGCCCTCCTATCCCCTGGACGAGGATGTGACGTGGACGCCGCCCGCCTGGTGAGGCGCGTCTGATGATCGCCAATGGTGATGTGCGCGGCGCGATTCGGGGCGCGTTGCGGACTGCTGTCTATTAATCTTGTTGGACGGTTGCGATAGCTTTATTGCAGTATAAATATTATGGCGCGCGCTTGAAGATATTGATTAACCGTAAAATTAAGATCTCCAGTCTCAAATTTAACCATTCGGTTTTCAGATCCAGATTAACCACCGATATAATGATTTCAACAATTTATACGTCACCCAGATATTCAGCCAGTATCAGCGAAATGCTGATGGCATCAATCTGGAGTGACGTAATGCGTAAAGTAGACAATTATCTCGTAGGCCGCGTATCGGCATGCCTTGGCGCCCTGTTCGCCATTTGCCTTGCCTTGATCGTCGCGCCGGAGAAAGCGGCTGCAGCCGAAGTGGATCAATGGCTGTCGAGCGTATTCAACAAGAGCAGCGCATCAAGCGGCCGCAGCAATCTCGGCGGTCCGTCGGAAGGGCGGCGCCAAGGCCGGCGCTCGAACGGATCTGATGGCGAAGGCTCCGGCGGCGGTTTTGGATCGCTGTTCTCAAGCGGCGGATCGGACAGCGGCAAGGTGCGCTACGTCGCGAGCTCGGGCTGTCTCAGCTCGAATCTGTCAGGCGTCATCTCGTCGGTTTCCGCTTACGGTTCCGTCACGGTCTCCTCGACCTGCCGCAGCCACAGCCACAACGCCAGCGTCGGCGGCGCCAGGAAGTCCCATCACTTGACGGGCGATGCCGCCGATTTCCGCGTCCATGGCAATTATGAAGCCGCCCACGCGCATCTGCGCAGCATTCACGGTGGCGCGGTCAAGCACTACGGCGGCGGCCTGTTTCACATCGACAATGGCGAGAAGCGGTCCTGGTAATCCAGAAAACCTATCGTTTGGGTGTCAATAAATCAGGGCGGCGTTCGCGCGTAATGCGCTCGGACTCCGCCCGGCGCCAGGCTGCGATGCGGGCGTGGTCGCCTGACAGGAGAATGTCGGGAATAGCGCGCCCGTCCCAGTCCCGCGGGCGGGTATAGTGCGGATATTCAAGCCGGCCACCCTCGAAGCTTTCTTCGGTGAGGGAATGGGCCGCCCCGATGACGCCCGGCAACAGCCGCACGCACGCATCGATCAGCACCATGGCCGCCAACTCGCCGCCCGAAAGAATGTAGTCCCCAATCGAAACTTCCCGCAGTCCCCGGGCTTGGATGACGCGCTCGTCGATGCCTTCGAAGCGCCCGGCGAGGACGATAAGTCCAGGCCCGGCTGCAAGTTCACGCACCAGCGGTTGCGATAGGGGTTCGCCGCGCGGCGACATATAGAGGAGCGGCAAATCGGCCGCGTCCGCCCGAGCATGATCGATGGCGGGGCCGAGGACGTCGGCACGCAACACCATGCCCGCCCCGCCTCCTGCCGGAGTGTCGTCGACCTGGGCGTGGCGGCCGAGGCCGTGGTCGCGAATATTCAGCGTATCGAGCCGCCAAAGGCCGCTCTTCAGGGCTTGCCCCGAAAGTGAGATGCCGAGCGGTCCCGGAAACATCTCAGGATAGAGCGTCAGGATCCGAGCGCGCCAGCCTGGCGGTCTGGATGGCATGGGCGCTTGATTGTCGCCGGCAGCCATGTCGTTGGCGTTGGTGTTGGCCAAGGGTCGTCTCCAGTTGCGGCGCGAACGGCAGCATGGGCGCTCGCGGACGCTTGTGCCTCAAGCGAAAACGTTGAACGTGATACCTCAAAATGACCCGGCCTATCCGCCGGCAAGCGGGGTATTCCGGCGTTTCAATCGTCCGCGAAGGATTTGCCGCGCCCGCGCTTCACGTCGCTGCGTTTGGTCTTGGACTGCAGGCGGCGCTCTTTGGAGGCCTTGGTCGGCCGGGTCTTGACGCGGCGTTTCGGCTCGATGCACGCCTCGGCGACGAGGTCGTGCAGCCGGCTGCGGGCGTCTGACCTGTTCGCCTCTTGCGTGCGGAAGCGGTCGGCACGGATGACCAGCACGCCGTCCTTCGTCAGGCGGTTTCCCGCCAGCCGGACGAGGCGAAATCGCACGGAGGGCGGCAGACTTGGCGAACTCCGCACGTCAAACCGCAGTTCGACCGCTGTCGAGACCTTGTTGACGTTCTGGCCGCCAGGTCCTGATGCCCGGATGAACTGTTCCGAAAGCTCGGATTCCGGAATTGTGATGTCCCAATGTCGCGTCATGGCCCGCTGCATAGCGGATTTGGAAGGTATCGTCCTCCCCGTTTCCCAGATTTCTGCGGCTCTCTTCGGCCAATTCCTGCATCAGCGAAGCGAAACGATGGGCTGCAACTGAACTTGGAAGTCCAAAGCGTGGTCCCGCGGGTACCGTAACATCTAATAAACCAAATAAATCTCTCGCATCCAAAGAAAATCGGAAGTCATAATTTTTATAATCTGCGATTAATTAAGCATTAATCATGACATACGCCAAAACACCTCGCCTGTTGCTGCAAGATCTTGCCCATTAAGATTTCAGGCTCTCACCGTAAGTGTCCATTTTTACTTGTTATTCATTCGGCAGCGCTAAGTTGGCTCCAGTTCAGCACGGCAACAGAGAGATAGCCGGCGGACACGGCG
>JANXRM010000074.1 GCA_025353015.1 Hyphomicrobiales bacterium | reverse complement strand
CGCGAGGCATCGCGCACGCCGAACAACTCGACGAAGCGGCGCATGCGCAGCGGCCGGAACTTCTTCTGGAAATGCTTGTAGATGGAGAGAATATGCATGGTGCTCCCGCGCACGGCATGCGGGACGCCCCACTCGCCGCGACTAATGACATTCGCGCAACCAAGAACGGTGTAACCCAAAAAGGTTAGGAATCAGGAAGCGCCCCGTTTGACTGTACAGACGCCTCAATCGCCTCTCACATCGCCGGTGCCGGTGCCGGTGCCGGGGACGTGGGCCGCGCCAGGTACTGCCGCGCCAGCACGGGCGTCGACAGCAGGAGCCCGATGATCGTCAAACTCCGGCTCGGCGTGATCACCAGCACCGAGGCCACGAACAGCAGCAGCCGTTCCCACGATTTCATGTGCGCCAGCCCAAACCCCGTCAGCGCGGCCGCCAGCATGACAATGCCGACGAGACAGCCGGTCGTCGTCTCGAAAAACTCCGGCCATGTGAAGCCTTTCGTCACGAGCAGCATCGCCGGCGAGTAGACGAACACGAACGGCACCAACGCCTTCGCCATGCCGAGCCGGAAGGCCGTGTTGCCCGTCTTGAAGGGATCAGCGCCAGCCATGCTGGCCCCCGCATAGGCCGCGAGCGCAACGGGCGGGGTGATGTCGGCGAGCACCCCGTAATAGAACACGAAGAAGTGGGCGACGATCGGCTCCACCTTCATGATCGCGAGCGCGGGCGCGGCCACAGTCACCATGATGATATAGGTCGCCGTCGTTGGCACGCCGGTACCCAGCAGAATGCACACGATTGCCGTCATGATCAGCGTGTAAAACAGCGCCAGACCGTGCGCGCTGAAGATCGAAACGGGCACCACATAGCTCGTCAATTGCGCGAGGCTGGTTGCAGCGCCCGTCACGATTCCCGAGAGCTTGAAACCAACGCCCGTCAACGTCACAATCCCGACGATGATGCCGACCGTTGCCGCGGCCGCACCGACGCTGATCGCATACTTGGCGCCGAGCACGAACGCGTCGGCAATATCGGCCAAAAGTGCCTTGCTGTCCTTCGCACGCGCGACACCCCAGACGGATACGGCGATGGTAGCGGCGATGATGAGCCCGAGCCCGAGCGGTTCGGTCAACTGGTCGAGGAAAACAGCGGCGACGATTGCCGCCAGAAATGCCACGGCAACGGTTGCGTTCCGCTCAGTCAACCCGATCACGATGCAAGCCGTAATGCCCCAGAAAGCCGCAAGATACGGCGTAAAGCCCGAGAACAGGACCAGCAGCAGCACGAACAGTGGGATCGACGTCGGCCATCCTGTCCGCAGCACGTCGGCAACGACCGGCAGCTCGTCGCTGGTGAGGCCACGCATGCCGAGTTTTTTCGCTTCGAAATGTACCTGACAGAAAACGCCGAAGAAATGCATGAACGCCGGCACGATCGCCGCCAGCGCAATCGTTTGATAGGAAAGCCCGAGGAACTCCACCATCAGGAAGGCGGCAGCACCCATGATCGGCGGTGTGATCTGGCCGCCCGTGGCCGCCGTCGATTCAACGGCCGCCGCGAAATGCCGGGGATAGCCGATCCGTATCATCATCGGAATGGTGAGCGAGCCGACGGTCACCGTATTAGCGATCGACGAGCCGGAGATCATGCCGAAAAGGCCCGAGGCGAAAATCGAAACCTTGGCCGGTCCTCCCGCATAGCGCCCGGCCACCGCCGTTGCCAGATCGATGAAGAAGCGCCCGAGCCCGATCCGCGTCGCGAGCACACCGAACAGCACATAATGGAACACGTAGGTCGCAACCACGCCGAGCGCCACGCCATAGATGCCCTGGCTCGTCAGATAGAGATGATTGACGACACCTTTCCAGTCGTTGCCGGCATGATTGAGGATGCCCGGCAAATAGCGCCCGAGCATCGCGTAAGCCATGAGCACGACCGCAATAATCGGCAACGCGGCGCCGACGCTGCGCCGGCAGGCCTCGAGCAGCACGACAATGAGGATCGAACCCATGATCCAGTCCATCGGCAACGGATTGCCGACCCGGAACTGCAGGTCGTGGAACACCCATGGCACATAAAGGCTGGTCGTGACGGCCGCGATTGCTGCGGCCCAATCGAGGAGGCCGATTCCAAACGGCGCGACTGCGGTTGCCGGCGCGACGGTGTGGTCCTTCCGCCGGAAGGCCGGAAAGACCAAAAAGATCAATCCAATGACGAACGCCATGTGGATGCCGCGATGCGTCGTCTCCGGCAGCAGGCCAAAGCCAGCCGTGTAATAGTGAAAAAATGACAGCGTCAGCAGCAGGCCAGCGACGAGCCATGCCGTCGCAGGAAGAAGCGGCCGGAACGACATTTCCGGGTCCAGCTTGGCCTCGAGTTTCTGGAGCTCCGCCTCGCTCAACGGCTTATCCGAAGTACCCGCCGTTGCACCTGCCGGCTCATCCGCTCGTGACGTCATTGTCCCACCCTCCGGCCTCCCGGCGGGGTTGCCCCGCCCATGTCCGAAACAAAGCACAAGCAGGAATAGATTGCGAGCTAGGCAGCCGCACTCTTAGTTTGCGCATTTGTTGCCCACCAGCAACCGCGCTATCCGAGCACAACCTCGACGATTTCAGGCGGCATGCCGAACCGGACTGGCATGATCGAGCAGCCAAGCCCGCCCGACACGATCAGGTTGCGATTGTCTTCCACGATATGGCCATAGGCAAAACGATTGCCGTACCGCGATGGAACAACCGGCGAATATCCGAACAGACGCACTTGCCCGCCATGCGTGTGTCCTGAAAGGGTCAAGGCAACACGCGCGGGCACTTTCGTGAAAATATCGGGCTCGTGCGCCAGCAGGATCACCGGCGCGTTATCGGTCACTTTAGCCAGCGTCGCCTGGAGATCGTCGACGCCGATGAAGCGGCCGCGGCCGATGACGAACGCGATCTGATCGCCAAGTCCCGCCAGCCAGAAGGGATGACTGCCATTCTTGAGGCGGATCGCGTGGTTCTCGTAAACCGGAATCCCGGCGGCCTCTAGCGCAAGCCGCGCCTCGATCGGTCCCTTCCGATGCCGCTGCGCCGTCCGGTCGTCCCACCAGTCATGGTTGCCCAGAATGGCATGCACGCCGAGCGGAGCCATGAGCCCCCCCAGTGCCCGCGCCCAGTCTGCGCTCGCCACGGGGCCACTGGTGAAGCGATGGCCCGACATGAAATCGCCGAGCAGAACCGTGATGTCGGCGCCCAAAGCATTCGTTGCCGCGACAATTTCCTCGATCCGGGCGACTGGCATGTAGGGTTTGCAGGCGTGCAGATCGGCAACGACTGCAATTTTGAGCTTCATACCCTCAGGCCAGCCTTGCGGCTTCAGCCGGTACCGCGTCATGTTCAGGCGCCACAGGGGCTCGATGCCCAACGCGTAGCTCGCGAATGCGCCACCGGCCGCGGCAACGCCCGCAAGTCCACTGATGAAACGGCGACGTGTCAGCACGCGCGTGGTCCTCGTTCAAATCGGTCATTGGCAGCCAGCCGGCTGCTATGCCCCGCAATTGCGGCACAAGATGCAAGATCCACAGAATCGCGCAGCTCGGCTGCCCACAATCCGGCCTGGTCACTAATCAGATCTTAATTACCTGACTTCGACTTGCCCGGTTGCCCGTCCTCTTGGTCCGCATCGAAGAGATCAGGGATCGACGCTCGCGCCGGCCCCGACAGCCCCAAATGCTTGTAGGCCTTGAGCGTGACGATGCGGCCACGGGGCGTGCGGCCGATGAACCCCTGTTGCAGCAGGTACGGCTCCACGATCTCTTCCAGCGCATCGCGAGGTTCCGAAAGGGCCGCCGATATCGTCTCGATGCCGACCGGACCACCCTCGTAATTCTTGGTGATGCAATTCAGATAGCGATGATCGAGGGCATCGAGACCTTCGCTGTCGACCTCAAGCATCCGCAGCGCTTTGTCGGCGACCGCAGCATCGATGACTTTTGCGCCGTCGACGGAAGCAAAATCGCGCACGCGGCGCAGCAGGCGGCCGGCGATGCGCGGCGTGCCACGCGAACGCCGCGCAATTTCCATCGCGCCGTCTTTGCCCATCGGCGCGCCGAGCACCCGGGCCCCGCGCGAAACGATCAGCTCCAGTTCCGCATGCGTGTAGAAATTCAGCCGGATCGGAATGCCGAACCGGTCGCGCAACGGATTGGTCAGCAATCCTGCTCGCGTGGTCGCGCCGACGAGCGTGAATTTCGCCAGATCGATCTTCACGGAGCGGGCAGCCGGCCCCTCGCCGATGATAAGATCAAGTTGGTAATCTTCCATTGCTGGATAAAGGATTTCCTCGACCGCCGGATTCAAGCGGTGGATCTCGTCGATGAACAACACATCGCGGTCTTCTAGGTTGGTCAGCAGTGCCGCCAGATCCCCGGCCTTGGCGATCACGGGCCCCGATGTCGACCGGAAGCCGACGCCCATTTCTTTCGCCATAATTTGCGCCAAGGTGGTTTTGCCAAGACCGGGCGGGCCAGCGAACAGAACATGGTCAAGCGCATCGCCGCGCGCGCGCGCCGCCTGAATGAAGACTTTGAGATTGGCGCGCGCCTGTTCCTGGCCAGTGAAGTCGTCGAGCGATTGGGGGCGGATCGTCGCTTCGAAGGCGTCCGCTTCTTTTTTCACCCCGGTCAGCAGTCGATCGTCGCTCATGGGCCGCCAGCCATCCGCGTGCGCAGGCCGCTGCCAGCGCTCATGCACCCCCGTCCCAGCCGGGGCGCCGCGCGACGTTCGAGAGCCTGATTCGATTGACGCATGCCCATTGCTTGCCGGAGGCCAAGCGATTTGGCAATGCCGGTGTTCTACGGCGATGCCGGCGGACCAGTCTCCACGGACGGTCTTCCCGGCCAATCTCGATCCTCGATCTCAATTGGCCGCTCCGGTGGACCTGTCCACATCCTGCAGCGCCGCTACTCTTGACCATGACGTTGGGCCCGGCCTTAGGTTTCTCTGTGGGCACTTCGCATTGAGTCGCGAAACGGGACGTCGCAGGCCCGCCCAAGATGTAGGGGACAACGGTGGCTGAACACACTTCTCCAAATTTGTTGCAACCGTCGGGTTTGCCCAACGCTTCAGGCTTGCCATCAAGCTACATCGCCGTTTGGGGACTATTGGCCTGTATCGCACTCGGATATCTGGCGCTCCTTGCAATCCGTCCGGATCTCGCCGCCGGATTTTCGCTCCGCCCGCTCGACGGGACGCCAGAAAACAACCTGCATCAGCGTTCGATGTCGCGGGTTCTGGCCGAACTCGGCGCAGCCAAAATGGCCATCGGAAAGCTCCAGGGCGATGTTCAGGATGTGCGCTCGGCGCTGGCCACGGAGCAGCAACGCCGCCTGAGCATTGAAGCGCGGGTTGGCGCCGTCGAAGCCGGCCAGAAGGCCAACCAATTGCCGGTAAGCCACGCAATTCCAGTTGCCCAGCGGACGGAACCGGCGAAGGCTGCTGCCAATATGTTGTCAGGTGCCGCAATCGAAGGCACGATCGAGGAGCGTCCGACGCGCGTTTTGCGGGAGGGAAGCCCGCCTGTCCCAGCGACTGCCAGCGTAACGAGCACGCCGATTGCAAAACCCGCCGAGCCGGCCCACCCGCCGCAGGGGTTGTTGTTGGCCTCTGGCCCCTCGTTGGACGCGGTTCGCTTGAGTTGGCAACTTTTGAACGAAAACCACCGGGCGACGCTCAGAAAATATGAGCCGCGTTTTGTCGAAAGCAGCACGGACGGCGGGCTGTTCCAACTCATCGCCGGCCCGGCCGGAACACCGGCAGAGGCCGCGCGGGTCTGTGAACGCTTGAAAGCCAAGCAGCTTCGCTGCGCCGTCACGCCATTCAAGGGCCAACCGCTTTAGGCACATAGGCCTTCTCTCGAATTAACCCGCTGGTATGCTCACGCCGCCAGGAACCGCAGCAGATGCTGCACAACCTCGCCCGGGCGTTCCTGCTGCACCCAATGCCCGGCGCCCGGAATGAGATGCGTACCGCGCCAGCGCGTGCAGGCTTTACGTTCCATCGCGTCCAATGCCCCCGGCGTCTGATGAATGCCCCAATCGCTGCCACCCGAAATGAAGCAGGCAGGACTATCGATCGTGCGTCCGGCATAGAGTTCATGCTCGCGCAAAAGGTGCGGCTCCAACCGGCAGCGATACCAGTTGAGCCCGCCTTGGAAGCCGGTGCGCCCGAACTCCTGCGCGTAGACGGCCAGTTCCTGGTCCGGAAGCCAACGGCAAGCGGCGATCTCAGCGGGCTGGGGCATCGACGGCGCCACCGCCTCGGCCATGTTCTTGTCGCGGGGCATGACGTAATAATCGGGCAGCTTCGCCAGCTCACCTGCCGTCCAGGACGCCAGGACATAAGGCTTGTTTCCAGCCCAATCGCCGCTTTTCTGATGGTAGTAGGCGCGCAGGAACGCGTGCAGTCCCTGTGGACACTGGCGCATCTCGGCATCGGCGCCGCGCGTCGCGTAATAGGCGTGGTAATGCTTTCTCGGCGGCACCAATGCAGCGAGCGCCGGCGTGATCCGCGTGACGCCAGGCGCGGTTTCGTCGTCGCTCAAAGGCCGCCCGGTCTTGTCGAACGGCAATGCACTTGGGCCGTTGAACGGCGCGCTCATCAGGGCGACGGACCGGAAGATGTCTGGCCGGAGTAGCGCACACCAAGCCGCCACCGACGATCCGAAATCGTGGCCGACCACAGCGCGAACCTCGTGGATACCAAGGGCTGCGAGAAGGCCAACAGCATCGTGCGCGAGGTTGAGCATACGATAGGGCCGGAGATCGCCGTCATAACTGGTGTCGGCGCCGGTCGTGTGCCCATAGCCGCGCTGATCGGGGGCCACGACGTGATAGCCGGCAGCTGCCAGCGGCAACATGACTTTGCGCCAACTGTAGGCGAGTTCTGGAAATCCATGCAGCAGCAGCAGGCAAGGCTTTCCTGCCTCGCCTGCCTCCAGCACGTGCATCGTCAGGCCATTGCCGTTTGGCAGCATCCGCGACCGGATACCCGGAGCCAACGTGCTTTCTCCATAGGCGCGCATTGCAAATACTCCGGGCTCGCGTTGTCGATTACTTCTTGTCCTCGTCCATGGTCCCGAGCAGACGGGCCTTAAAATCGGAAGGGGCTGCCCGGCCGGCGTCCGTATAGGCTTTCTCGACGGCCGCGATCGACGGGACGAAGATGTCCTTGCGGTTGGCGCGCGCCCAGTCGCGGGAGGCGATGACGCTGTCGAGCGAACCCTGGAAGTGCGGCATCACCCAGCGGGCGAACAACTCGAAGCTCTCGAACGTATCCCGGCGGTTGGCCCATTCGTGCGCGCGAAACAGGAAGCCGCCAACCCCGCCTTTCGAAGCGCCAATCAGGTGGTTGATGCCCTTGATGATCGTTTCAGGCGAGCCGACCAGCGTCGTGCCCATCTTAACACCTTGACGCAGCGGATCGTCGGCGCGGCCGGCCGGGCGTCCCAGCGTTTCCTCGAAATAGGAGATGGTTTCGACGCGCTCGCCCTTGCGGACTTGCGCCAGCGCCGTCTCGTCATCCTCGGCGCAGTGCATGTTGACGACGAGGCTCCACTGTTTGCGGTCCATCGTGCGGCCGTGCTTGGCGGCCTCGTCTTCGGCGATCTTCCACTGTTGGCTCAATGCATCCGGCCCACCGGGAATGCCGGCGCCGAGCGAAAGCACGCCGAGCCCGTATTTTCCGGCCGCAATCATGGCAGCCGGCGTCTGCGTCGAGGCCACCGAGATCTTGAAATGCGGGTCCGAATAGGGCGCCAGATGCAAGCGCGCGTCGCGCATCTCGAACCAGTCCGTCTTCATCGTCACGCCGCCGTCGGCCCGCAGCAGGCGTGTAATGGCGTCGAGGGATTCATCCATGCGCCGGCGCTGCGTTGACGGCTCGATCGCCAGCATGTAGGCGTCAGAAACAAGCGCGCCAGGGCCACAACCGAGCATCGCCCGGCCGCGCGTCATGTGGTCGAGTTGTGTGAAGCGCTGCGCCACCATGAACGGGTGATGGTAGGGGAGGCTCGTCACACCCGAACCGAGGCGGATATGCTTCGTGCGTTCGGCGATGGCGGCGATCATCAGCTCCGGAGAAGCGATCGTCTCCCAGCCGGCTGAATGATGCTCGCCGATCCAAGCCTCGTCGTATCCCAGTTGGTCGAGCCATTCGACCAGTTCCATGTCGCGGCGTATGCCCAACGTGGGATTGTCGCCCGCGCGGTGGAACGGCGCCAGGAAAATGCCGAAATTCAAGCCCTTGTGCGCCATGCGCCCACTCCCGCTGGTTCGACGGCGCGCGCAGCACGCCGTCTTGATGTGATCAAGATCCAACGCCAAATTAACCTGCTGTCCGGACAATGACCACAACATTGGCCAGCGCATTTGCCGCTGCGACCATTTTTGCTATCACCCGATACGATTCCAATTTTTTCAGGCTGAGGCTGCTGCAAACCATGTTGACATTGACGTTATTCCGGCACGCGAAATCGAGCTGGGACGTATCAGGGAAAAAGGACATAGACCGGCCGTTGTCGGATCGCGGCAGTGCCGCCGCTCCGGTCATGGGCACCTATATGGCGAACGAACAGTTGGCGCCTGATCTCGTACTATGCTCGCCGGCGGCCCGGACGCGCGCCACGAGTGCCCTGGCATTCGCAGCGCTTGCGCCGCCGCCGCAGATTGTTTTCGAGGCCCCGCTTTATCTCGCGAGCGTGAGGACACTCCTGGCACGCATCCGGCGGGTAGACGCAACTGTACGGCATCTGATGATCGTTGGCCACAATCCGGGCTTGCAGTCGCTGGCTCTGGAGTTGATCGGCAAAGGAAACTCGAAGCCGTTGGCGGATCTCAGCGATAAGTTGCCGACCGCTGGGCTGGTAATGCTCGAGTTCGACCACGGCGACTGGGCAAAAGTCGGACCGGGTACTGCGCGGCTCGCACGATTCGTTACACCACGAATGTTGATGGCGTGACGTAAGTGTGTGACGTAAGGGCGTGACGTAAGGGCGTGACGTAAGGGCGCGACATCAATAAGCAGCGTTCAGCCCGGTCCAACTGAACCGGGCTGCGCAGATCTTATTCCTCGTTGCCGTCTTCCGGCAAAGGTCCGATGTCGACGGCGCTCTCGTTCTCGTCTTCCTGCTCCAGGATGACGTCCTCGCCCGCGACCGACGCTCCGTCATCCGCGATTTCGTCGCCGACAGCTTCGACATCGGGTTCCGCTGCTTCCGGCTCGACAGCGGCAGCAACGACCGGTAACGGGAAGTGCTTGTTGTTTCGCTTGCCCATGCCACGGCCGGCCGACGCGGCGGCTTCCATGCGTGCCTGCAACTCGGTATCGAAGGGCGTGCTGCAATTCGGGCAGGCAAACGACCCGCGGTTGAGATCATAGAACGGCAGCGCGCAGGCCTCGTTCTGGCATTTCCGCTTTAAGCCGCGCGGGTTGACGGCCAATGCTGTTGCTGTCGCCATATTGTCCTCTGAATTTCGTCCTCTGAATTTCGTCGTCTGTTATGAGTTGCCGAGGCACATCGCGCGGTGCCATAGGTCACAGGCTTGATGATTGCATGTCTGAGTGCGAGCGCCGCCCTGAAGGGCATGGCTAACGTTTCGGTGGTGCGATTTTAATTGCCTCGAGAGCAGGTTGCCGTAGCGTTCGAAATCGCAGGCGCGTCAACGATGCCTATCATCAAACCCCGGGCAGCCGCCTTTCGCTCGACCACACTCAGCGGCGCAAATTAGCCGCCTTATGCATTGAAGTCCAAGGTAATCGAAATTGCGGCCGTCATCGCCGCCCCTGAAAATCGGCGACCGGAGGCAGCCGAGACGTTTGCCCCCGGCTTACCTCAAACTAGGGAAACGATCACGCCTTAGCCACGAACGGTGCCGGTACGATGAACCGCGAACCTGCGGTCTTGAATCCATTGTTCTCCGAGTTCAACGCCGCCGTCCGCAATGCCCTGAGAAGTTCGGCGGCCAGCGTCCCGTCCCAAAACCAACGGTTTACCTGCAACCCGGACGGTTGTTGGCCGATTGCTTGCACTGCCTCCATGTAGAACGCTTTCATATCGTCGGCGATATAACGGGCAACCAGCGCTGGCGAGAGGCTGGCAACCGGACTTTCCGGAATTTCGCCCCGAAGGAAGGTGGCGAGGTAGGGCGCCCACGCGTCCATCCCAACCCGCGACAGCCCGACGTTCGTATGCCCGAAGCGGTGCTTCGCTGCCTCCCAATGCGGCGCGACGGATGTCAATTCCGCGCCCATCCCGGCAATCCAGGCCGCACTATCGGCGAGCGTCGGCGTTTGCAATGGCGGCAGCACCACTTGCGGTTCCCAGTCGGCACGATCCTTCATACTTGGAGCGTCATCCGGGAAATCCTCGAGCAGAACTGGCCCTTGCGGACGCTCGAGCAAAGCCAAGGCCTGCATGAGAACCCGGCGTTGAAAAGCCTTGTCGTCCGGCTCGCCAAACGGCCGGCCGAGGGGGAACGGCACCCAAACGCCCCGCGGCGATCGGGTCTTTTCGATGTGCGGCCGAACGAGGCCAATGGCAACGGTCGCAACCCCACGGCTCTCGATCATATGGGCAAGCACGCTCACGGCGCGCGTACAGAACGGTCAAACGGGTGCGAGAATAACCGCGTCGACGCCCTCCTGCTTCAACCGGGCCGTGATGCCGTCGGCACTTTCCGCCATTGTCGCCGGATCGGTCGAGCCCATGACCGAATAGTGCGTGGCCGCAACGCTACCGATGCCGCCTTCGCCCGCCAACTCCTTCAGCCGGTCGATGGGGTAGGCAACATTGATATCGCGCGCATAGCCCACGCGATCGTAGTTGATCGAGATATGGCTCATCGCGATCTCGGAGGCCGCAAGCGATGCCGGCAACTCGCGAAACTCGGCCGTGCCAGCCGCAAACGGCATTTCGGACCGCCGGTGTAGCGCCGCACTCGTCAGAATGGCGATGCGGCATTGGGCGAGGGGTTTCGGTTGCACCCACGGTTGGCCTGGCAGCTCCGGCATAGCGAGAGCCAGGACGACCTCCCGGGTCGCCTGCGGGATATCTTCGAGACGTGCCAAGGTAGTCTCCTTCTGGTCGCTGCAAAGTCCGATACGCACCGCAAAGGGATCAGCCGAGCGTGAGCAATCCCGGAAGCTCGGAAAGCGTGCGTATTTCATGGTCGGGTTGGCCCGGCAATCGCTCTGGTCGCTGCGCGTACCGATTGCACCACACGACGCGCATCCCGAAGGCCGAGGCGGCATAGGCGTCCCAACCGTTCGAGGACTGGAACGAGATGGCGCTGGCAGGCAACCCCAATCGGTTGAGCGCCAGCTGATAGACGCTCGGATGCGTCTTGAAAATACCGGCCGCCTCGACCGAAAGCACATGATCGATCAAAGAACCGAGCTGCGCCCCTTCGACGACGTCTTTCAACATCGCCGGCGACCCGTTGGAAAGGATGGCCGTCCGGTAGCCCTGGTCCT
>JANXRM010000045.1 GCA_025353015.1 Hyphomicrobiales bacterium | reverse complement strand
GGTTCGAGAGCGACGTCGTGCGCGCGGCATTTGCTTTTGACGGGATCGTCGGGGCGTTTGCTTCGCCGTGGACGCCGGGAACAGCCTATGTGCTGCTGCATCACAGCTTCGGCGAGGTCAATGGCCGGCCGGGTGTCTGGGGACATGCCATCGGCGGTATGGGCGCGATATCGGATGCCATAGCTACAGCCGCGCGCGGCGCCGGCGCGGACCTGCGCACGCACGCCGCCGTCGCCCAGGTTATTGTCGAGCGTGGCCGTGCGGTTGGGCTTGAACTCGAGGACGGTTCCAAGATCTACGCCAGGGCCGTGGCCGCGAATGTCGGGGCGAAATTGCTGTTCCGGGACCTGGTGCCGGAGGGGGCTGTTGCGCCCGACCTCACGCGCCGATTCCGCCAGATCCGCACGGGGTCCGGGACATTCCGGATGAACGTTGCGCTTTCGGAGCTCCCAGATTTCAACTGCCGGCCGGGCCGCCATGCGCAGGAACACCACGGCTCTGGAATCATCATCGGTTCCAGCCTCGGCTACCTCGACCGCGCCTATCTCGATGCCCGCCAATATGGCTGGTCACGCGATCCGGTCGTCGAAATGCTGATCCCTTCGACGCTCGATCCGGGCCTGGCGCCGCCGGGACAGCATGTCGCGAGCCTCTTCGTGCAGCACGTGATGCCTGTGTTGCCGGAGGGGCGGAGTTGGCAGAACGAACGGGAAAAGGAGCAGTTCGCCGATGTCGTCATCGATACCGTCAATCGCCACGCGCCGAACTTCAAGGCCGCGGTGATCGCGCGGCAGGTGTTGTCACCGCTCGATCTCGAACGGCGCTTTGGGCTGATCGATGGCGACATCTTCCACGGCCAGCTTGGCCTCGATCAGTTGTTTTCGATGCGGCCGGTTCTCGGCCATGCCAACTATCGGATGCCGCTGGAGGGGCTCTATCTTTGCGGCTCCGGTGCGCACCCGGGCGGCGGCGTCACGGGCGTGCCTGGGCACAATGCAGCGCGGGAGATCATCGCGGATTGGAAACGTGGGGCGGGAGCCGATAAGCCGTGGCTGGAGTAGTCGGGTTGCGATAGCACTTATTCAAATCGCGCCTCGATCTGCCCGAGGATGCCGAAATCGGCATGGACATGATCCCCGGGCTCGATGGCCAACGGCAGCATGCAGGTGCCGGTTGTGACGATCTGCCCAGATGTCAGTGTCAGGCCGAGGCTCGCGATCTCGTTGATAAACCACGTGAGGGCAATTCGCGGGTCGCCGAGGACGTTGCTACCGACGCCATCGCGCTCGATCTTGCCGCCAGATGCCTTGGTCTGCGTCGCATGCACAGGGTAGGCCGCGAGATCGAGATTGCGCCAATCAATCGACGCCGGGATCCCGAGCACGAACTCATGCGCGCAGGCGTTGTCGGCGATGAGTTGCGCTGTGCCAGCGGTTGTAAAGTCGGCGAACCGCGAATCCGGCACCTCCAGCGCAGGGATAAGCGCGTCCATGGCGTCGAGAACTTGCTCCGTATTATGAGGCGCGCCTTTCGGACCCAAATCGCGCCCTGCCCTGAAAGCAAACTCGGGTTCTGCGACCCGCATGCGGTTTGGCCGTAGTGATAGCGTGGTACCGGACGGAAAAGTCCGCTCGCCAAACAGGCGGCCGGCCATCGGACCATCGACGTTGATATGCGCCTGTCCGGCGGCGCTGGTGGCGGCGATTTTCCAGCCGATGAGCCCGCGCGTCGCCTTCATCGCCAGCAAGGACTGGGCGGCGTAGCCGTCGCGGCGGTTCTGGGGACGGGCGCTGTCTGGTAACGCTGTGAGCACCGTGCCAGCCCGCCAGTGATCCCAAATGCAGTCTGCTGCCGTCTTGCAATCAATGGCGCTGTTCATGTGTTGTGTCCTGGAATGACGTGCCGGGCGTGATTGCAGCGTAGCGTAAAGCAAGGCGAGCGTGAACATGGCCGAACCTGCAGGACGGCATGCAGGTATGGTTTGGGGGGTGGAAACGTCGGGTGGGCAGATCCATACGTTGCGTGGGCGTGGTATGACCGCGGCAGGCAACAGCTGTGATGCTGTTTAAATACCGTGAAATGCTGACTGCCGCGGTCGCCGGATGTAGCGAAAGCGATC
>JANXRM010000044.1 GCA_025353015.1 Hyphomicrobiales bacterium | reverse complement strand
CTCCGTTTGCCCGGAGCGGTTGATGTCATTCACCTCAAAATAAATCAGGTACCTTTGCCGGGTTCGATCTCGGCATAGTTGCCTTTGGCATCCCATCGATACACGACGTAGTCGAGCAGCTTGATGTCACCCTTGGCGTCGAAGGCGATGGGGCCGATGACCGTCGACCAGGGCTTGCCGTTCTTCATGGTCTCGGCAACCTTCTTGGTGTCGTTGGTCTTGGCCTCGGCTGCTGCCGCCGCGATGATCTGCAGCGCCGCATAGCTGTAGAGCGTGTAGGATTCCGGATCGAAGTTCTTGGCCTTGAACTTCGCCACGATGTCCTTGGCCTCGGGGCGCGCGCGCGGCTCGGCCGGGAACGTCATCAGCGTGCCAATGACGGCATCGCCGCCGGTCGCGCCGAACTCGTTCGATGTGATGCCGTCGCCCGACATCATGATTGCTTGCACGCCCTGGTCGCGCATCTGGCGGGCGATTAAGGCGCCTTCGGTGTGCAGGCCACCCCAGTAGAGGTAGTCGGCGCCGGCCGCCTTGATCTTGGAGACGAGAACGGAGAAATCCTTCTCGCCGACGTTGACGCCCTCGTAGAGCACCTCGTTGATGCCGAGCGTGTTCGAATATTTCTTGGTGAAGTCGGCGAGGCCTTTACCGTAGGTGGTCTTGTCGTGGACGATCGCGAGTTTCTTGCCCTTTGCGGTCTCGGCCAAGAACTTCGCGGCGACCTCGCCCTGCTGGTCGTCGCGGCCGCAGGTGCGGAAGATATTCCACATCTTGCGCTCGGTGATCTCGGGATTGGTGGCCGACGGCGTGACCATCAGCATGCCGTTCTCGGCGTAGACCGTGGAGGCCGGGATCGTGACGCCCGAATTGAAATGGCCGATCACGAACTTGACGCCATCGCCGACGAACTTGTTCGCCACCGAGACGCCCTGCTCGGGCTTCGAGGCATCGTCGCCGATGACGATCTCGATTTTCTGGCCGTTGAGGCCGCCCTTGGCATTGATCTCCTCGGCAGCCATCTCGGCGCCCTGCCGCAATTGCGCGCCGAAGGAGGCATTCGGGCCCGTGATCGGACCGGCGACGCCAACCTTGATCTGCGCCTGCGCTGCGCCCGCGAGCGCAAGGCTCAGGCCCAACACCATGGCCTGGCAAAGCCTCGGCCAAACGAATTTGTTCATCGTGTGTCTCCCTTCAATCCCTGCAACAAGCGAATTCGTTGCGCCCTGCACCCGGCGGCGCAGCGCGGGCAAGATGCCTCGCCAACTCAGGCATATTCCCGCAAATCCTGGCAAAGTCACGCCGTTTTAGGCCGCAAACAGGGTGGGCTGTTGATAGCCATGAGCGGGCAAATCCAAGCGCCTGTGCGCCAGCCTGATCGCGCGCTCAGGCGATCTGGCTGCGGACCCGCGCGACGGTATCGAGATGCCGCTGGTGCTCACCGGCAAAACGCAGCACCAAGTGCCCGGCCCCAGCTCTTGCGTATCCGGCAAGGTATTCGGCGACCGCGGACGGCGGACCGGCGAAGCATTCCTGGCGGCGGCGCAAACCTGCGGCGGGCAGTCCGTAGTATTGCTCGAGATAAGCGTCGAGCCGCGCATTGGCCGCCGCCACATCGTCATCGATCGACAGCGTGAGGTACATGGCGCCGGTCATCTGTCCGGGATCGCGGCCGTTCGCCCGCGCGATGGCGCCGACCTCCTGCCACTGCCGGCCCCACAGTGCGGGGTCGCCGGAATTCGGCAGCCAGCCATCGAAAAACTTTCCCGCCCGTTCGAGGCTTTGCGGCAACGCGCCCGCGATCCAGAGCGGCGGACCACCCGGCCGGTAGGGCACCGGCCCGATCGACTGCCCCTTGAGGCTCCAGAAGCCCTCGTGGTCGACCAGCTTGCCGCTCCAAAGCGCGCGGGCGAGCGCCAGGCCCTCCATCATCCGGCCGACGCGGCGTTCGAAGGGCACGCCAGCAGCTGTGAACTCGGCCCGGATCGAGGGCACGTCGCGGGCGATGCCGACGCCGAGGATCAGGCGGCCCTCGGAGATCTGGTCGATGGTGGCGGCCTGATGCGCCAGCAGGACAGGATTGCGCAGCGCCGGCAGCAGGACTGCGGTGCCGAGTTCGACGCGGGGTACGCGGGCTGCAACCGCTGCCAGCAGTGCCAGCGGTTCGTGCCTGGGGCGTGCGGTGAGGGAGTCGCCGACCCAGATGGCATCGAAGCCCGAGGCTTCGGCGCGGGTGGCCAGATCCAGCATGCCGCCCGTCTTCGGCTCGCCGGCCATGATCTGTTCGCGCGTGGGCAGGAGATAACCGAGCTTCAGGGCCATGGGGCGGCTCGCCTTTTGCTGGGACGGACGGGCCGTCTATGACGGCGTTCGGGTGGCTGTATCCGGCACGATCCTGGGCGGCCGCTTACTCGCGCCACCCATGTTTGAACTGTCAGTGCCCGAATCGCCTGACCCATCGCCCTTGACCGGCCAGAACCGGCGGAACACCGCCACCAGCGCCGGCAAAAACACCAGGTCGCCGATCAGCGAGGCGAGCAGCGAGATGCCGCACACCGCACCGAACAGCCGCAGCGACGGCAGGTCCGAGAAGACCGTCACGCCGAGGCCGAAAGCGAGCACCACCGTCGTCAGGATGATGGCGGGCCCGACCAGTACGCGGGCGCGGCGGATGGCGATGGCAGGATCTTCGCCAGGCCGTTCTTCGCGCGACAGGCGGTTGAGGAAATGCAACAGCGCATCGACGCCCAACCCGAAAATGACCAGCAAGGCAACGACGCTGGAAAACTCCATGCCTTGTCCTGTGGCCCACAGAATGGCGCCGGTCGCGACCACGGGAAACAAGCTCGGCAGGAAGCTCAACACGGCACTCGACAGCGAGCGGAATGCAAGCCCGATCAGCACGGCGACCGCGACCACGGCAATCGGCAGGCTCTGGTTCAATTGCGCGATCATGCGCGAGGACGAGCGGGCCGCGATGGCCGGCAAGCCGGTCACGGCAATCGTGTAGCCCGGATACTGGCGCCGCAAATCAGCCAGTGCGGCGTCGATGCGGTCGACAACGGGCAGGATCTGGCTCGAATCCACATCCGGCAGGCGCCCTGTCACGAGCACAGCCTGCTTGTCGGCAGCGATGAAGCGAAGCGTTAGATGCTCAGGCAGGATATCGACATAGCTCTTGACGGTCGGCAGGCTGCCATCGCCGGCTTCCGTCAACCAGCGCCGCAAGCTGTCCACCGACCAGACATTGCCGAGGCCGGCGAGTTTCTCCAGGATCGTGTGTGCTTTGGTGATGACGTCAAACGTCGCCGTCTCATAAAGCTGATGCTTGTCGTCCCAGCTGATCATGACATGGACGGGGTTGGCGCCGGTCAGCTTCTGGTCGAGGCGGCCGGTCGCTTTCAGGGCCTGCTCGCGATCCGGCACCTGATCGGCGAGGCGGTAGCGTGGCTTCAGATTGGCGTGCGCCACCGCAAAGACAATGAACAGGGCGAGGCCCACCAGCGAAACGAAAACCGGCCGGCGCACGACGGCATCGACAATGCGCCCGACAAACGCCCCCAGCGCATCCATGGCGCGATCGGAGGGCACGCGTTCCTGGCTCAAGGAACCGTCGTTCGGCAACAGCAGGCGCGCGATCAAGGGCATGACGCCGATGACGGCCACAAACGAAACAAGCGTCGAGAGCGAGCCGGCCAGCCCGAAGTTGCGGATCAGCGCCGATTCCGAAAACAGCAGCGCGATGAACGAGATCATGGCCGTCGCATGGGCTAACACACAGGCCGGCCCAACGACGCGGATGGCGAAGCGCAACGCCTGATCTTTGGTATCGCCCTGGCGCAAGCGGTCGCGGATGGCGCAGGTCACCTGCATGCTGTCGGCAAACCCCATGACCATGACGAGCGGCGTCATGACATTGAGGAAGAGGTTCATCTTGAAGCCGAGCCAGCCGAGCAGGCCGAGTGACCACGCGACCGCGATCACAGGGGGCACGGCTGCAACCAGCATCAGCGAGATGCGGCGGAAGAAGGCCAGCGCGATGGCTGCACCGAACAGCAGGCCGAGGCCGTTGTAGACGATCTGGTCGCGCTCGACGGCATTGCGGATCTCGAGCTGCATGACCGGCGCGCCCGTCAGCTGGACCTTGAGTCCCGAGCCTTCGAGACCCTTGACCGCCGCGTCCTTGATGCCGCCGATGATGGTTTTGGCGCCCTGTTCGTCGACGAGTTTGCGGTCGAGCGCGATGACGGCCATGGCCAGCGTGCCGTCGGTCGACAGGAATTTGCCTGAGACGATCTCGTTGGCGCGAAGTTGGGCGACGATGGAATCGAAGGCCGGACCGTCGGGCAATTCGTCGGGCACGACCGGCGCCGCATAGCCCTTGGCATCGGGCTTGCCACGGGCGGAAAGCATGGAAACCAAGCCCTTGACGCCATCCGTCAACTGCAGGTCGATGATCGTCCGGCTCAACGCTTCGAGGCCGGGCTTCTTGAGCAGGTTCGGCCCTTCGATCACAACCAGAATATCGTATTCGCTGGAGGGAAAGCGCCGGTCGATCTCCTCGTACTGGCGGTACTCGGTGGTATTCGTGCGGAAGAGCTCCGACAGGCTATCGTCCACCTGCAGGCGGAGGAACCCGAGGACGGCTACGATCGAAACGGCTAATACGGCGAGCCCAGCGAGCAGTGGCTGCGCCAAGGCGACCAGCCCCAGCCGCTCGAGGCCGAACGTGAAGGCCAAGGCTCGTTTGGTGTCGGCCCGTTTGGCGTCGCCCTCGATCGGCTCGTTCTCGACCGCCATTCATTCCCCCAAATACGGCGGCAGCGCCCGAACAACCGCCCGGCCGGCATATGCGAAATCGCCACCGATTCATTATACGGGAACACTGCCTTGGTTGCCGTTCAATCGCAAGGCTGACGTCGGCGTTGCCCAGGGCTGTTGGCGGCTGTTTTGGGGGCGTTCGGGGCAATTGAACAGCATGTACCCAAAACCGCCATCTTCTTCAGTGCAATAAAGTATCGTAAGCATCATTTTGACTTGCGGATTGGTTCTGTGATCCAGTGCGCGGCGGTATAGGGTTTGACATTGTACTTGCTGGTCCGTGTGGCCTGCTCTTTGGTGGTGAGCCGTGGGGAACGATGATCGGTAACAATGCGCAAGGCGCTCAGGCGTTCCGGTGGCCTGATTTGATTGGAGCTGCTTTGAAGGTGCCCATCTTGAAGGTGCCCGCTTTGAAGTGGCCGACACTGCCGTGGCGCGTTCTGGCCATGGCGCTGCTCGTGGTTTCGCTCGGGCACGGTCTCGCTGCGGCATCGGCCAGGGCTGCTGACCCGGCCGTTGCCTTCATGGACAAGGTGGCGCGGGAGTTGCTGGCCGCCACGCGTTCCAAGTCGCCGGAATTGATTTCCAGCGTCATCGCGCGCTACGGCGACACGGGCTACATCGGCAGTTATTCTCTCGGTACCTATCGCAACCAACTCAATGCGGCCGACAAGCCCTCGTATGTCAGCGGCATGACGCGCTTTATCGGCCGCTATGCTGCCCAACAGGCCCCCAAGTATCCCGTCGCCCGCTACGAGATCCTGTCCAGTCTGCAGGGAGGATCGGGCTTGATGGTCGATAGCCGCATCACGCTCAGGGACGGGTCGACCTATGACGTCAGGTGGTTGTTGTCCAAGTACGGCAACACCTACCGCGTGCGGGACGCGATGGTCTACGGCTTCTGGATGACGCCGTTCCTGCGCAAGATTTTCGAAAATTACGTGTCCGAACATGGCGGTAACGTCAAGGCACTGGTGGCGATCCTGAACAAGTGACAGGGCTCGCGCCGGCATTCGTTCGTCCGGTCTGATCGTTATCTCGTCAGGATGTTTGGAATCCGGTCGGCTTTGCACTACATTGCGACTCGCAGGGCTGCGGGGTGCGTTAGGGCTACATGACCCGGGGGCCTATAATCTTCGCATGGGCGCTGTCCCTGGCCGGGCTCGTGGGCTTGGCTACATGGTGCCCACCTACAAACGTAGGGACCACGCGGGATCCACGCCGCGACGGCTTCTGCGGCTCTGCACTCTTCATCGTCCCCCTGATGACCTAAATCCCGTCTGATGACCCAAATCGCCTCTGATGACCTAAATCGTCCCCTCTGATGACCTAAAGTCATCGTATGCCATCCGAAGATCGAGGGAGCGTCAACATGGCCGAGGACGCGCCGGTGGTCGACGCCAAGCTGCAACTCCGCGCCAGCATGAAGGCGCGCCGCGCGGCCATTCCCACGGTCCTCCGCGCCGAACGCTCGCTCCAAGTCGCCGAGCGCGGTCTCAGCTGGTTGACCCCATCGCCACTGCCGCAAGCCATTATATCCGGCTTTCTCGCCATTGGCGACGAACTGGATACCGCGCCGCTGTTGGTGGCGCTCCATCACCGAGGCCATCCGCTCTGCCTGCCGGTCATGCAAGGCCGAGACAAGCCGCTACTCTTCCGCACCTACGCGCCCGGCGATGCGCTGGCGACCGCGGTCTGGGGCATCCGGGAGCCCTTTCCCGAAAAGGCTGCACTGGAACCGGACATTCTGCTGGTACCGTTGTTGGCGGCTGATTTGCAGGGGCATCGCCTTGGGTATGGCGGTGGTTTTTTCGATCGTACCCTCACGGTGTTGCGGCAAAAGAAGCCTGTCATTGCCATTGGCTTGGCCTTCGAAGAACAAGTGGTCGACGCGGTGCCGCATCTCGATTATGACGAGCGGCTTGATTGGGTGCTGACCCCAACAGGTCCGCGCCGCACAAAGCGTTGACCCGGTTGGTTGCCGCACCCTGTTTCCCAGCGGCCCCGTCCTGTCGGTGTTCATGCGTCTCTTATTTCTTGGTGATGTCGTCGGCCGCGCTGGCCGCAAGGCTGTCGTCGACGGCCTGCCGGGTCTCATTCAGCGCTACAAGCTGGATTTCGTGGTTGTGAACGGCGAGAATGCCGCCGGTGGTTTCGGTATCACCGAAACCATCACGCAAGAGTTGTTCGACGCTGGCGCCGATGTGGTGACATTGGGCAATCATGCCTTCGATCAGCGCGAGGCGCTGGTGTTCATCGAGCGCCAGGATCGGCTGCTGCGCCCGCTCAACTATCCCAAGGGCACGCCCGGCAAGGGGACGGGTCTCTTCCGCGCCAAGAACGGTGCCGATGTCCTCGTCATGAACGCCATGGGTCGCGTTTTCATGCACGAGCTGGATTGCCCATTCCATGCCGTGGAGGCGGCCGTGACCGCATGCCCGCTCAAGTCCGGCGCCGATGCCATCGTCCTCGACTTCCATGCGGAGGTGACGAGCGAGAAACAGGCTATGGGCGTCTTCCTCGACGGTCGCGTCAGCCTGGTCGTTGGTACCCATACGCACGCCCCGACCGCCGACGAGCGTGTGCTGCCGCACGGCACGGCCTTCATGTCCGATGCGGGCATGTGTGGGGACTACAACTCGGTGTTGGGCATGGAACCGGAGGAGCCGGTCAATCGCTTTCTGACGCGAATTCCCAGAGGCCGGTTCGAGCCGGCGATGGGCCCCGCGACGCTCGCCGGCATCGCGGTGGAAATCGACGACAAATCGGGCCTCGCAACCCGCACGGCAGCGATACGGCTCGGCGGTGTTTTATCACCGGCCGAGCCGCTCTTCTGGGTCGCTTGAGACAGAGAACAGTGTCATGGGAAAGAGCTAATTGGCTCGATCCTGGACCGCAGCAGGCTGATCTGCTGCAGCCTTGTTGTCGGATGCAGGCAGTGCGCATCCGGTGAGGCTGCTCCACGGGCATGGAACAGCTGTTGCGAGACGACTCATCATCCCTGATCTGCCGACGCTGCGCCCCAATGGTTAACAAAAAGTTAATGACGGCATCGCAAGCCTCCGTCTCCGCGCGATCTCGATACCGCTCGGGGTGTTGGTGTACTCTTGCGGTCGGATCTATTTTCCGGTGGATTACGTGTTCGAATCGGCAGGGTCGCGGCTGTGGTTGCTGCTGGAAAGGGAAACGATGACGGATCGGGACAAAGGGGATGCGGGTGCCAATTCGCGGCGCTGTGTCGTGGCGGCCGGTGTCGCTGTGGGCGTGATCGGCGGGCTTGCGGTCGCGGCCAATCTTTCGCCGGCAAAAGCACAAGTCGTCACCGCTGGCCCGGCCAACGGCCTCCTGACACCGCTACCGCCGCAGGCGCGGGTAACAGAGGGGCTTGCCGATCTCGGGACTGTCAAACTTTGGTATTGGGATACCGGTGGGCCGGGTGAGGCCGTCGTGCTGTTGCATCCGAGTTCCGGCAGCCACGAGGTCTTTCCCTTCCAGCAACCCGTTCTGGCGGCCGCGGGCTACCGGGTCATTTCATACTCGCGCCGCGGCCACGCGAATTCAGAAACCGGCCGTGATGCCGATACGTTCTATCAACTCGACGATCTGCTGGCGCTGCTGGCGTTCTTGAAGGTGGACACGTTCCACGCCGTCGGCACGGCGCTTGGTGGCTATGTCGGGCTCGACGTGGCACTCGGCCATCCCGGACGCGTGCGGAGCCTGATTCTGGCCTGTAGCATGATGGGCATCTCGGAACCCGAGTATCAGGCCGTGTCGGCATCGCTGCGCCCGAAAGGGTTCGCGGAACTGCCGGCCGAGGTGCGGGAACTGGGGCCGAGCTACCGTGCCGCCAATCCCGCCGGCGTCGCGGAGTGGAAGGCGCGCCACGACCGGGCGGGCAAGAGCATCGGCGTCCGTTTCCGCAACAAGACGACGTGGGCGACGCTGGCCGGCCTGAAGGTGCCGGTGCTGCTCATGACGGGGGACGCGGATTTGTGGATCCCGCCGTCGCTGCTGCGCCAAGTCGCTGCAAAAATCCCCGGTAGCCAGGTCGTGGTCATCCCAGAGTCAGGCCACGGCGTTCAGTGGGAGCAGCCGGACGCCTTCAACGCCGAAATCATGACGTTCTTCCGGGCACACAAGGCGCGGTAGCGGCAGCATGGCCGTTCAAGGTAACAACCAGAGACCACCCAGATCCTGGTTGATGAAGTGCGTCGGCGTCATCTCGAAGCCGCGCACCTTCGACGACATCCCGACCGTGCGGTTGAGCCACAGGAACGGCACCTGATAGGCCTCGGTCAGGAAGCGCTGTTCGAAAGCGCGGAGTTGCTTGCGCCGTTCCGCCGGATCGAAGGACGTATCGATCCGGCTAAAGAGACCATCGATGGTGCGGTCGATGAAGCGGCTGGGATTATAGCTCGAGATGTCGGCCGACGTATTGCGGGCGAGCGCGATCGAGGGATCGTCGACGTTCTCGCCGAGGAAATCGATGATCGCATCGAAGGCGCCCGATCGCATGGCGTTGGTCAGCGAGCCGACGTCGACCTGCGCGTGCTCCACCGTGACGCCGATCTGGCGCCACTGGTCGACCAGATAGATGCCGGCCGAGGTGTAGGGGTCGGCGATGTTGCGGTTGACGAGTTTTAGCGACAAGCTTTCGTGGCCGGCCTCCCTCAACAGGCGTTTGGCTTCGGCACGTGAGGCCGCGATATCGGTTGAAAATCCGGGATAGGCCGCAAGTTCCGTTTCCGAAGCGGCCCAGGGCGATTCCGGCCGCTGCGTCGCGCCCACAAACGTCAGCGACGAGACGCGCGACAAGGCTTTGGCCGCTCCATGCCGGTCGATGGCGAGGGACAGCGCGCGGCGGATGCGGGCGTCGCTGAAGGGCGGCTTTTCCGTGTTGAAGGCGACGACCACCAGGAAATCGTAGGGCTTGGTATAGAACTGGATGCCATCGCCGAGGGCGGTTTGCAATTGATCGCGAACGGCGGGCGCCAGCGTGCGGAACTCGGCCATCACCTGCCCGCTCTGCAACGCCGAGGCAAGGCTCGGTCCGGCCGTATTCACGGCACGAAAACCGTCGAGATAGGGGCGGGGCTTCAGGAAATAATTGTCGAAGCGCTTCCCCGTCCAATGCGAGCCGCGCACGCGCTCGCCGAATACGAACGGGCCCGAACCCATCACCTCCTTGGTCGGATAGGCGGGGTCCTGGGCGAGCCTGGCAGCGCTGTAGATGCAGTTGAACGGGCTCGCCAGCGTCGCGAGGAAGGCGGGCGAGGCCACCGACAGCCGGAAAATGACGGTTTGTGCGTCCGGCGTCTCGATTTCCTTGATGCGCGCGTAAACGGACTGCCGGATAGAGACGACGCCTGATGGCGGCGTGCGGATGCGGTCGAAACTGGCTTTCACGTCGGCCGCCGTCAACGGCGTGCCGTCGTGGAACGTGATGCCGCGCCGGAGCTTGAACGTGTACGTCAGCTTGTCGTCCGACGCGGTCCAGCTTTCGGCGACATCGGGGGCGACCTTTGAGGTGTCCTTAGGATCGATCACGATCAGCAGCGAATAATGCGGCGACAGGTAGTGCATGCTGGCGAAGCTGGTGGCGGCGTGGCAATCGATGGTCGGGGGATCGCCGATCACCGCATAGGTCAGCGTGCCGCCGTGGCGCGGGGCGTCCTGGGCGAGGGCTGGGACAGATGCGGTGAGGATGCCGAGTGTGGTGGCGATCATGCCAACGATCGACGTCGAATGGTGCGGCGGTCTCGGCATCAACGATCTCTCCCCAGTGGATTATTGCGCGTCTTTTTCGGGAACATTGACACAGCGCCGCGCATCCGCAAACCCTATGCGACAGCGCGCAGCCATGTCAGGGAAACCCCGTACAATGAACGCCCACCTTCCCCTTGCGGGCCGGACCATCGTCGAGCATGTGCGCCAGGGCTTCTGCGAGACAGGCGCGAGCGAGGTGACGCGGCGCGCGATCGCCATTGCCGGGAGGATTGCTGCGGATCTCGGGGCGTTGGTGGTGCGGGTTGTGCCCGAAGGCTCCGATACGCTTGCGGGCGAATTGGCGATGCACCTTTTTCTCAATGGCGGCAAGCGCGAGGTAACCGCGATCGACGGCAGCGTGCGCAGTAAAATCGACGCGGTGCTTTCCGATGCGCCGTCCGTGCTGTCGCAGGAATGGGCAGCTGTACCGATCAAGATCGTCGTGTCGTCTGGCATTCCCGCTCACCTCGGTATTCCCGAGGCCGCGGTGACGGGCGCGGCGATCCTGGCGCTGTCGGGTATGCTCGATCTCGTCGGGCATCCCGATCAGGCGCCGGTGCCACTCGGTGGACAGCAGGCAGCAGGCATCGCGGGTTTGGCAGCGTTTTCGGGATTGATGGCTGCGTTGACGAAGCGTGAAAACGGTGGTGGCGGCAGCACCGTGCGCGTCTCGGCGCTGGAGGCGTGCCTCTGGTCCAACTGGAAAAGTTTTGCGGAACGCCTCTATGTCGGCCGCACACCATCGCGACAGGGCCATCTCGCCGAATGGCAGGCGGTCAAATGCGCGGATGGCTACGCCACGCTCGTTTATCTCGAAAGGGATTGGCCGGCCGTCGCCCGCATGATCGGCGATCCGAGACTGACAAAGCCGCCGCTCGACACGCAGGCCGGCCGCCGCGCCGATATGGCCAAGGTCTACGCGATCGCGCGGCCCTGGTACGCCGCGCGCACGCGTGCCGAGATTACCGCTGCCGCGCGCAAGGAGGGTTTGCCGATCGCGCCTGTGCTGTCCGTGCGCGAGCTCATCGGCGACCCGCAATACGCCGCGCAGCAATTCTTCGCGGTGCCGGCGGGCAGGTTCGAAGCGCCGGACGCGCGAGTGCCGACTATTCCGACGGTTTGGAATGGCTTGCGGTTTCCTCCGCGCCCGGAAAACGCCATGCCCGCGCAGGTGGGCACCCACGACGGTTATTCGAAATCCACTTTGACGCGCGTGGATCCCGGCAGTCACGCTGAAAGCATGCTTACCGCACGACGCCGCGATGACGACAATAAGGCGCCCCTCGCCGGTACGCGCGTGCTCGACCTCGGGATCATCACGGCGGGCGCCAGCACGTCGGCGCTGTTGGCCGATCTCGGCGCCGACGTCATCAAGGTGGAATCCTCGGCCTATATCGATCCCTTTCGCCTGTGGGATAAGGGCCTGGGCGCGCCCGACTGGTGGAACCAATCGCGCTTCTTCCAGTTCACCAACCGCAACAAGCGCGGCCTGGCGCTCGACCTGAAGCACCCGGAAGGCAAGGCGCTGTTTCTCGACCTCGTCGCGCGCTCGGACGTCATTGTCGAGAATTTCCGCCGCGGTGTGCTGGAGCGGCTGGGCCTTGGGTGGGATGTGCTGAAAGCCGCCAACCCAAAGCTGATCCTGTGTTCCATCACCAGCCAGGGCGAGACCGGGCCGGACGCGGGTGCCGCCTCCTACGGCTCGACGCTGGAAGCCAATTCGGGCTTGGCGGATCTCACGCGCGATGCTGCGGGCGCGCCATTGATCTCAGGGATACTTCTCAACTACCCCGATCAGATCGTCTCGATCTACGCGGCTGGCATTGTGGCGCTGGCGGTGGAAAATCTGCGGCGGACGGGGCAGGGCGCGCGCCTCGACATCTCCCAGCGCGAACTCGCAACCTTTCTGATCGGCGAGCATGTGCTGGCGGCGACATCGGCCGATGCGCGGCTATCGCCGGTCGCCCTGCCTCGCGTCGACATCGTGCGCAACGCTGATGGCAAATGGGTCGTGCATCTTGCGGGCCGACATGATGTTCCCGTTTGGACCGGCGATGATATTCTGACCGCCGTCGAACGCGGCGAGATCCGCGATGCCTTCGCACGCGGTCCGGACGGCGCCTTCGCCAAGGGCATGCCGTTCGCGATGGCCGACGACGAGGTGCGCATCAAGACGCGCGCGCCAGGGCTCGGCGACCACAACGCGGAACTCCTGCAGGAGCTATTGGGCCTGGACGATGCGCAGATTGCAGCGCTCGCCAAGGCTGACGTCATCGGCACCGTACCGAAAGCCTAAAGGCACCCGTTTGTGACTAAGGCACGTTTTTGACCAGGGCGTCGGCGATCTGCACGCCCTCGGCCAGGAAGCGGCTGATGGCCGTCTGGGCTGTCGGCGTGCACGTCTGATACGTGCGGCTATAGCTGCGGTATCCCGAATTGAAGCTGCGGGTGAGCTTGGCGCGCCGGAGGTCCGTATAGCCTTCGCCATCCAGGATTTCGCGCATCCGCTCGCGCCAGAGCTGCCCATCGCTCGAGCCGCAAAGCTCGCGCAGGAAGTGCACGGCACCCAGCACTTCGGCCAGCCGCGTCAGCTTGTCGTCATAGGGCTTGGTATCGGCATCCTGAGCGCGGAGGGGGTCCGCCAGCAGGTTGCCGCCGACGACGAACGCCACGAGCAATGCACTGGCCCGGCGCCGAGCGGCTGCAAAGTTTTGTCGATGGTTCACCAACGAAGGCATCTGTCCAGGGTTCTCTTGCGCTTTCGGTTGGGCGAGATCGGCGCCCTAGCGTGTATCTGGCATCAATTTCGATTCTTGACCAGTTTTGCGGCCGCATTGGGGTGCGGAGCCGGCCGAGCCATCACGCGCCACCAGCCGGATTGCCCGCCTGCTGCAGCGCCACGGCACGCCGGATGAAGTCTTGCGCTCCCTCCGTCATGGGCAAACTGTCGATTTCTGCCAAAGGGAAAAAACGCGAGGCTCGGCTATCGCTGGCGGCGGCCGGTTCGCCCGAAAGCCAGCGGCCGTGATAGACGGCCAGCAGATAGTGCGATAGGACGCTGCCATCTGGCTTGCGGGCGACGATATCGTGGACATCGATCAGCCCCAGGATCTCAGCGTCGACCAGCGTTTCCTCGCGAACCTCGCGCAAGGCGGCATCGCGGGCCTTCTCGCCGGGCTCGATATGGCCCCCAGGCAAACTCCAGAGGCCTGTGAATGCCCCTTTGGAGCGCTGCATCAGCAACACATCTTTGCCGCGCACGATGACGGTGCTCGCCCCGCAGCGGGGCCAGACGGGGGTGGGGTCGGGTGTTGTGATTTTCGGACCCGTCAGATTCGATTCGGCCACGGCCGCTCCTGGAGACGCTTGCAACTTGCCATAAGGCATTTGGCTTGCAACACGCCTTTGTCCTACCAATTTAGTCAAGAGATCTAGGCAAAGTCAGGCGTTCTCCCGGAGGGCCCACCCCGCATGTGCTCGCGCTATAGTCTGACGTCGCCGCCGGAGGCCGTGCGCGCCTATTTCAAGCTCACCGAGGTGCCGGATTATCCGCCACGCTACAACATCGCCCCGACACAGCCCGTGGCCATCATTCGCCAGGACTTCAAAGGGCAGCACGAATTCGCGTTGGCGCGCTGGGGGCTGATCCCCGGCTGGGTGAAAGACCCGCGGGAGTTTGCGACCTTGATCAACGCGCGGGCGGAGTCAGCCGCGGAAAAGCCCTCGTTCCGGGCAGCGCTCCGGCATCGTCGCTGCATCGTTCCAACCAACGGATTTTACGAGTGGACGGGACGCGCGGGGCACAAAGTGCCACATCTTATCCGGCGTCCGGGGGCTGCGTTAATGGCCTTTGCCGGGCTCTGGGAGCATTGGCTCGGCGCCGATGGCAGCGAGTTCGATACCATGGCGATCGTGACGGCCGCGGCGAACGCCACGGTGTCAGCCGTCCACGACCGCATGCCGGTCATCGTGGCGGAACGCGATTTCGACCGCTGGCTCGACTGCCGCGGCGGCAGCGCCGAGGGCATCGGCGACCTCCTGGAACCCGAGCCCGCGGATCTGCTGGAGATACTCGCGGTCAACCCGAAGGTCTCGAATTTCCGGAATGAAGGCCCTGACTTGTGGACGCCGGTCGCGCCGCCGGACGCGAAGTTACTTTAACGTTCTGTGCGGTCAGATACTAACGTTCTGTGCTGTCAGATAACAACTAGCGGTGTCATCCTCGCGCTCGTCGCTAGGATGACACCGCGCCGCAACTGGAAGGACTATGAGCCTGCCGCAACTTTGCAGCAATCGCCGGTCGCTCAGTTCTCTGCACCATAGGTTCCGGCGACAAGCCCGGAATGACACATCGCGTTATTTCTTCTCCTCGACCGGCGGTTTAGCCTTCATCATGTCTTCCGCTTTTTCGATGGCCTGCTTGCCCATTTCCGTAGCCTTTTCTAGCGCGGGCTTGGCCGCTTCCAGGGCTTTGCCACCGACGTCCTTGGCGCGCTCGATCATCGGCTTGGCCTTCTCGCGCGCCTCTTCGGACAGCTTCAAAAGCTGCTCGGTACTGGCGCCTGAAATTTCCTTCGAACGCCTGATCCAGCGGGCAAAGGTCGTTTCGGCCGGCAGCATGGCCTCGCTCTTGATGGCGCGCACGGTCGCGATCAAATCCTTGTGGTCCTGGGCGGCCTTTTCTCCGCTGACGCGCTCGGCAGCGCCTGCAAAGACGGTGAGCGGCGTGCACGCTGTCACGACCTTGGCACCCGATTTTACCCAGGTGGCGTTGGCGACCTGGGTTTCCTGGGCAAAGTAGATCTTTTCCCCGGCAACCTGCGGCCGCAAAATGCTGCGGTCGATGACGGGAACGAAGTGGCCGCCAAGCTCCGCGACGAGCTTGAAGCGCGCGTTATCCGGGTCCGGGAACTGCACGAACAGCGTGACCGTGTCGTCGGCGGCGAGCGCCTGGCGGATCGCGTCGTCGGTTGTGGCTGCGTGCGTCACCGTGACGGCGCGGCCGAGCCCGTCGCTGTCTATGGTCTTCAGGTAGCGGAAGGTGCCGGCGCTGCCGCTGTCGACGGGCGGCAGGATGAAGCGGAGCTTGGCGGCGTTGGCGGCGAGATCACCGTAGGCAGCCACGTCCTTGTTGCGGGTGACGGCGAACAGGCACTCCCGGGCATCGTCGCGGCGCAGCAGTGTGACCGGTGCCACGGCGCCTGGCGATGCGCCCAAAAGCACGCCATTCAGTGCCAGGATGTCAAGTTGCCCAAAGCCGATCTGGCGCGGATCGGCGATCACGCGCTTCAGGTTCTCGGACGTTCCCTGGGACGTCTTGCAGGTATAGCTGAATTTCGCCTGCTTTAACTCGGCTTCGAGCCGGGGGCAGAAACTCTGATGATAAGCACCTGACGCATCGCCGGTATTGATGTCCTGAGCTTGCGCAGGCGCGCATACGGGAGGCGCCAACACGGCCAGGGCTATTGCGGCGGATCGCATCGTCTGGGTCTTCATGGCGCTCTCCTTCGCAGCCGAACGCGGGGCTGCAGTCCTCTCAAACAACAGATGTAAGGGGGAAGCATGACGTGTGCATCGCCAGGTCAGATTAAATTGCCGTCATGTTTGCTGTTGGGCGCGCGAGCAGCAGTGTATCATCGGATTGACCCGAGCTGCTTCCATGCGTCCAGGAGCCGAGCCTTGCCGCAACAGGGCGGAGCCGCTAGCAAGGGCTGCCACCGTCCCTCGGCCCTATTGCCGAGCCTCTCCGCCAGCCGTTCCAAAGGTCTCCTTAAAGGTCTCCGATGTCCGACGCAAAACCCCTGGACGGCCGTTTCGCCCTGGTGACCGGGGCATCGCGGGGCATCGGGCGTGCTGTGGCCGTCGGCTTGGCTAAGGCTGGCGCCCACGTCATCTTGCTCGCCCGCACGGTCGGAGGGCTGGAAGAAGCTGATGACGAGATCCGGGCAGCCGGCGGCGCCGCCACCCTGATCAAGCTCGATTTGAAGAAAACCGTTGAGTTGGACGCGCTCGGACCGTCGCTGCTGCAACGGTTCGGCCATCTCGATATTCTGGTGGCCAACGCCGGGATCCTCGGGCCGTTGTCGCCGCTCGGGCACATCCGGACCGAGGCCTGGCGCGAGGTGATCGACGTCAATCTGACGGCCAACTGGCATCTCATCCGGGCGCTTGATCCGCTGCTGCGCCTCTCGACGGCGGGACGTGCCATCGTCGTGTCGTCGGGTGCCGCCACCGGCAACAATGCCTATTGGGGACCCTATGCCGTGTCGAAGGCAGGCCTCGAAGCGTTGGCCAAAACCTGGGCGAGCGAGCTTGCCGAGACCCCCGTCCGCGTCAATATCGTCAATCCCGGTCCGATCCGCACGGGGCTGCGCGCCAAGGCCTTCCCAGGCGAGGATGCCATGTCCCTGAAGACGCCTGAAGATCTGGTGCCGCTGTTCCTGCAATTGGCGTCGCCCGACTGCAAGGACACTGGCCGGATCTTTGATTTCAAGACGGGCGCGATGCGTTGAGCAGGCGTTGATGCGTTGAGCAGGCGTTGATACGTTGAGCGGGCGTTGAAACGGCGTCACAGTCCGCCATTGCGTTTTCAATGACTTGGAAGAATTGGTTTGCGCTGGCGTGCGAACAGGAACATCAATTGACAGCAATAGCATTGTGCCGCGATACTTTCATATGACCTTTAAATATCGGGTTCTCGCATGCTGATCTCTGCGACAGCCGCGGCGCGGCTTTGGCGCGTTGCCGGGATTTCGTCAGTCTTTTGTTGGCTGCTCATGCTCGATCCATCGAGCGTTGGTCCCGTTGCCCATGCCGCCGGTCCGAAAGCGCAATCGGCGCAAACCGAAATTACCACCAAGGCGCGGCAGGCGATCCTGATGGATGCCGATAGCGGCGCGGTGCTGTTTCAGCATAATGCCGACGAGATGGTGCCCCCGGCCAGCATGAGCAAGCTCATGACCATGGCCGTCGTGTTCAAGGCCTTGAAGTCAGGCCAGATCAAGCTCGACGACGAAATGCTCATTTCAGTGAGCGCGTGGCGGCGGGGTGGCGCACCGTCGGGAACGTCGGCGATGCTGGTTCCTGTCAACACGCGGGAGAAGCTGGATCTGCTGATGCAGGGCGCGATCGTGCAATCGGGCAACGACGCCTGCATCGCCATCGCCGAGGGGTTGGCTGGCACCGAAGATGCGTTCGCCCGCATCATGGTCGAAGAAGCCCGCAAGATCGGCATGAAGAAGTCGGAATTCCGCAATGCCACGGGGCTCTTTCATCCCGAGCACCTCATGCCGGCGCGTGAGCTTGCTATTCTCGCCCGCCACATCATCCGCGAATATCCCGAGCAGTACGCTCGCTTTTCCCAGCGCGAACTGCTCTATCGCAAGCACAAGTTCGTCAACCGCAATCCCGTTCTCGGCGCCGGGCTCGGCATCGATGGCATGAAGTCGGGCCACCTCAGTATCTCGGGCTATGGCATCGTCGTCTCGGCCAAGCAGGACAACCGGCGGCTGATCCTTGTCATCAACGGTCTCGAGCGCATGGATGAGCGCAAGGGCGAGGCGATCCGGCTGCTGGAATGGGGCTTCAAGAGTTTCACGGAGTTCAAGTTGTTCGAGCCGGGCGAAGTGGTGGGTCAGGCCCGCGTCTGGGGCGGCGACCGCATGTATGTGCCATTGACCGGCTCCGGCGATTTAACCGTGATCCTGCCGCGCTATCCGGCCAACCAGAAATTGAAGGCTGAGATCATTTACAAGGGCCCGTTGAAGACGCCGATCAAGAAGGGCGATGCCGTCGCCATTCTGCGCGTCACGAGCACATCACAAGCCGTCAACGAATTGCCGTTGTACGCCGCCGAGGATGTCGAGGGGGCCGGCACCTGGCGCCGCGGCCTTGACAGCATCCTCTACATGGCGTTCCGGTGGGCGCTCTGAGGCTCGAGGGGAGCGCTCAGCCGCAAGAGGAGTTCGGCACGCGCTGCGGCGCGACGCCTGCATCATGGCAACCCGGTCGACGGCAAGGTTCATCACGTTCGAAGGTGGCGAGGGCTCGGGCAAGTCCACGCAGGCGTTGATGTTGCAGAAGGCGCTCTCCGCAAAGGGCGTCGACGCGACGTTCACCCGGGAGCCCGGCGGCACGCCCTTTGCCGAGGAAATCCGCAATTTCATGCTGTTCGGTCCGGCGCGAACGCAGCCAGGTACGGCGCTGGCGGAAGCGCTGCTGTTCTATGCGGCCAGGGCCGACCACGTACAGCGCAAGATCCGTCCGGCGCTCGACAAGGGCACGTGGGTCATCTGCGACCGGTTCGCGGATTCGACCAGGGCCTATCAGGGCGCAGCCGGCGGCGTACCGGCATCCCAGCTCATCGAGCTTGAACGGGTGGTTCTGTCGGGGCTGACGCCGGATCTGACGTTCGTTCTGGACCTTCCAGCCGAGGCTGGATTGGCGCGGGCGGAGGCGCGGCGGCTGCGCGAGCTCGCGCCCGAGAGCGTCACGCCGGAGCGCGACCTCTTCGAAGACCGCGATTTGGCATTCCATCAGCGCCTTCGCGACGGCTTCCGGTCGATCGCTGCAGCCGAGCCCGCGCGATGTGTTCTGCTGGATGCGGCCCGCGCCGCCAACGTCATCGCCTTCGACATTGCAGCCGCGATCGAGCAGCGCTGGGGCAAGGCCTGATGGCGCGGGCACCCGCCATTCAGGAAGTCGAGCCCGTCCCCGAAGCCGACCGGCTGGAGGGGGCGCCACACCCACGCGAGACGCCGCTGCTCTATGGTCATGAGGCGGCCGAACAGCAGCTCGCAACGACCTTCGCCAGCGGTCGCATGCATCATGGCTGGATGATTTCCGGACTGTCGGGAATTGGTAAGGCGACGCTCGCCTATCGTTTTGCACGCCACATCCTGGCACGGCCCGAGGAGCGCGATCCCGCCGGCAGAAGCCTCGAGATTGGCGGCGATACGATTGCTGCCCGGCAGGTGCTGGCGCTGTCGCATCCAGGGCTTCTTCTGATCCGCCGTCCCTGGGACCCGAAGGCCAAGCGCTTCACGGCAACCATTCCCGTCGACGAGGTCCGCCGGCTGCGCTCGTTCGTGACGCACACGGCGGGTGGCGGCACACACCGGGCGGTCATCGTGGATACCGCCGACGAGCTCAACGTCAACGCCGCCAACGCGTTGCTGAAATCGCTTGAGGAGCCGCCACCGCACACGTTCTTTCTGTTGATCACGTCTGAGCCGGGCCGGCTGCTGCCGACCATTCGCTCGCGCTGCCGAACGCTGGATCTGCAACCTTTGGCCGATGCCAACCTGAAGCGCGCCGCTATGAAGGCGATGGAACTGAGCGACGGTGAGCCCCCCGGAGCCTCGGACTGGGTGCGGCTGCTCGCGCTGTCGGAGGGCAGTGTCAGGCGGCTGTTCTTACTGTGGACGGGTGATGGGCTGAAACTCGAGGAACGGTTACAAAAGCTGCTTCAGGGGTTGCCGACCGTCGACTGGGGGCTCGTGCACACACTTGGCGACGAGTTGGGCTCGGGGGCTGCGGCACAGAAATTCGAAATGTTTTTCGATCTCCTCTTGCAAGCACTCGCGCGCATGGTACGGGCCCGGGCGCGGGGCGTGGCCGACAGCTCCGAGGGCCGGCTCGCAGCCCGCCTCATTCCGGAGGCGAGGCTTGCCACCTGGGCCGAGCTGTGGGAAACAGTCGTCCGCGAGAAGGGCGACGCGATGGCGCTCAACCTGGACCGCAAGTCCTTGATTCTCGATACATTCCGGCGCATCGAGATGACTGCCCGGGGCTAGTATCCGTCGAGCCGCTGGCGATCAACAATACTAGCTTATCCGTCACCACACTACGAGCGGCTCAAGGGAGTGGCCCATAGGAGTTGGCCAACGGAATTGGCCATAGGAATTGGCAGCTCATGAGCACGCGCGATAAATTCTATATTACGACGCCGATCTTCTACCCGAACGGCGTACCGCACATCGGCCACGCCTACACGGCGCTGGTCACGGATGCGATCGCCCGTTTCGAGCGACTGTGTGGCAAGGACGTGATGTTCCTGACGGGCACCGACGAGCACGGCCTCAAAATGAAGCAGACTGCGGTCAAGGAAGGCCTGACGCCGCAAGCGCTCGCCGACCGCAATTCGGCTGAATTCCGCCGCATGGAAGATGCGCTTGGCTGCTCCTACGATGACTTCATCCGCACGACCGAGCCGCGCCATCACGAGGCCTGCACCGAGCTCTGGCGCCGGATGGAGGTCAATGGCGATATCTACCTGTCGAAATATGCGGGCTGGTACTCGGTCCGTCAGGAAGCCTATTTCGACGAGAAGGAAACTGTGCTTGGCCCCGATGGCTTGCGCCGCGAACCGCTGGGTTCGCCGGTCGAGTGGACCGAGGAAGAAACCTATTTCTTCAAGCTGTCGGCATATCAGGACAAGCTCCTCGCGCACTACCAGGCGAACCCGGACTTCATCCTGCCGCCGGAGCGGCGCAACGAGGTGCGAAGCTTCGTCGAGGGTGGGCTGCAGGATCTCTCGGTCTCGCGTGGTTCGCTCGATTGGGGCATCAAAGTTCCCGGCCACCCGAAGCACGTCATGTATGTCTGGGTCGATGCGCTGAACAACTACGTGACCGCGACCGGCGTTCTCAACAAGGGCGAGAATCCGCGCCAGCATTACTGGCCCGCCGACGTGCACATGATCGGCAAGGATATCGTGCGCTTCCACGCGGTCTATTGGCCAGCGTTCCTGATGTCGGCCGGCGTGGCGCTACCGCGCCGCGTCTTCGCGCACGGCTTTCTCAACTCGCGTGGCGAGAAAATGTCGAAGTCGGTCGGCAACGTCATCGATCCCTTCGACCTCATCAAGGCCTATGGCGTCGACCCCGTGCGCTATTTTTTCCTGCGCGAGGTGGCGCTGGGCCAGGACGGCGTCTATTCCGAGGACGCCATCGAAACGCGCATAAACGCCGACCTCGCGAATGGTCTTGGCAACCTGGCGCAGCGCTCGCTGACCATGATCAACAAGGGGTTCGACGGGAAGGTTCCCACACCCGGTCCCTTCACGGACGCCGACAAGGCGATCCTGGCTGCCGTCGATGCGATCTATCCCGCTTCTCGCGCCGCCATGGACCGCCAGGCCATCAAGGGCTGGGTCGATGCGGTGTGGGCGGTTATTGCAGATGCCGATCGCTACTTCGCCTCGGAAAAACCCTTCGACAAGACGCTGTCGCTCGAACGCAAGGGCACGATCCTTTACGTCGCGGCCGAGGTTGTGCGGCAACTGGCAATCCTGGTGCAGCCGGCGATGCCGCAGTCGGCGGGCAAGCTGCTCGATCTTTTGGGACAGCCAGATGCGGCGCGCACGTTCGCGTCGCTCGGCAGCGCGCATCGTTTGGCGCCCGGCACGGTTCTGCCGGCGCCATCAGGCGTGTTCCCCCGTTATGTGAAGCCAGTCGATATGGAAGCGGAGGCCCAGAAAAAGCCGGCCAAACCGCCGAAACCACCCAAGCAGCCGAAGATTGCCAAGGCAACTCCAGAGACTGGGGACGGTGCTTGATGCTCGTCGATCATCACTGCCACCTGGATTCCCCCGACTTCGAGGCGGACCGGGCGGCCTATGTGGCGCGGGCCAAGGCGGCTGGCGTCGCGACGCTCGTCACCATCTCGACGCGCGTGCGCAACTACGACGTCTATCGCGGCATTGCCGAGGCCTTCCCCGACGTCTACTTCTCGGTCGGCACGCACCCGCATCAAGCGCACGAGGAACTTGATATTCCTGTCGAGGAGATCGTGGCCAAGGCACAGCATCCGAAATGCGTGGCCATCGGCGAGGCGGGGCTCGATTATTTCTACCGGAAGTCGCCGCCCGAGGCACAGGCCGAAGGCTTTCGCCGTCATATCGAGGCGGCGCGGCGGACGGGCCTGCCGCTCGAGATCCATACCCGCGACGCCGATGCCGATACGGCGGCGATCCTGACCGAGGAGATGGCGAGGGGGGCCTTCAAGGCCGTGCTGCATTGTTTTACCGGCGGCGCCGAACTCGCCCGGCAGGCACTGGCACTCGGGCTCTATATTTCATTTTCAGGCGTCGTCACGTTCAAGAAATCGGACGAGCTCCGGCGCATTGCGGCGAACGTGCCGCTGGACCGCCTGCTCGTTGAAACCGATGCGCCGTTTCTGGCGCCCGATCCGCATCGCGGCCAACGCAATGAACCAGCTTTCGTCGTGCACACGGCCGCGGCACTTGCCCGCGTCAAAGGGATTACCGTTGGCGAGATGGCGACCGCAACGACCGAGAACTTCTTCCGCCTCTACAGCAAGGCCCAAAGGCCCGAAGTGCGACCCGCGGTGAGCCCAAAGAACGGTAGCGAGGCGGCATGAGCTACAAGCTGACGCTGCTGGGCACGGGTTCGTCCGGCGGGGTGCCGCGGCTTGGCAACAATTGGGGCGCCTGCGATCCCGACAACCCGAAGAACCGGCGGCGGCGCTGTGCGGCGCTGATCGAGCGCATTTCCGGGCGTGGGCGGACGGTGGCGCTGATCGATACGCCGCCCGACGTTCGCGAGCAGCTCCTCGATGCGCAAATCGGGGCCGTCGACGCGGTCGTCTACACCCACGACCACGCCGATCATACGCACGGCATCGATGATCTCAGGATGCTCGCCTACAACATGAAGCGGCGCGTCGACGTGCACTTCGATTCCGCGACGCGCGCCTCGCTGCTGCAACGTTTCGGCTATTGCTTCCAGACGCCCGCCGGCTCCACCTATCCCCCGATCCTCAACGCCTTCGATATCCAGGTGCCGGGGCCAGTCCTGGTGAATGGGGCGGGCGGCCCGATTGCGCTACAACCCATCGTGCAGGAGCACGGCGATATGACGTCGCTCGGCTTTCGCCTCGGGAGCGTCGCCTATTCCCCCGATATCAGCGGCTTGTCGCCGGACCAGGCCGCCTTGCTGCGCGGGCTGGACGTCTGGATCGTCGATGCGCTGCGCTATATCCCGCATCCCGCGCATTTCAGCGTTAAGCAAGCGCTCGGATGGATCGAGGAATTGAAACCAAAACGCGCAATTCTCACACACCTGCATGTCGATCTCGATTATGCAAAGCTCGCGGCGGAACTGCCACCGCACGTCGTGCCGGCCTACGATGGACTGCAGATCAATTTCGACTGACACGGCCGGACTTATTGCCGATTGTTTTTAAGCGCTATGGAGACTAGGGAATGCGGAAGGTTGGGATTTGGACGTTAGCCGTCGTGTTGTCGTTCGGCACGTTCGCGATGCAAGAGGCGTTTGCGCAGCCAGCCAAGGGCGCACAGGCCAAGGCGGCCCCGGCAAAGGCGCCGTCTGCCCCTGTGAAAAGCATCGAAGTGCCACCGGGCCAGTCGATCAGCCCCGCGGATACGGCGCGCTTCCTAGCGGGGATGCCGCCGGCCACCGGTTCGCTGTTGGCCCCCTTGATGTTGGAGCCATGGGCGCAGGCGAACGCGAAGTTCTTCGATTCTGAGTGGGCGAGCCTCGAAGCCCGCCAGCTTTCCAAGATCCGCGCCTTCTCGGCCAGAAACCTGACGTCGCCGCAGAAGACGCTGTTCTACACGTTCAGCGGCCCCGACTTTCTCTACGCTGATGCGTTTTTCCCCAAAGCTCAGACCTACGTTCTCGTCGGCCTCGAGCCGGTCGGCCCCATTCCCGATCTGACGAAGGTGCCGCGTGCCAAGCTTCCCGACGCGCTCGGCCAGCTCAAGCATTCGCTGAGCTTCTTTCTCGGCAAGAGCTTTTTCGTCACGAGCTACATGGATCAGCACCTGCGCCAGAGCACCATGCCGGGCACGTTGCCGGTGCTCTATGTCTTTCTGGCGCGCGCCGGCAAGACCATCCGCACGGTCGAGCATATGCGCCTCGAGGCTGACGGCAGCGTCAAGCCTTTGGGCGAGTTGGCGCCGGGCGAGCGTCCGCGCGCCGTCAAGATCACGTTCGTAGGCGCTGACGGCGCCGAGCAGACGCTTTATTATTTCAACACGGACCTGTCGAACGGCGGCGTCGCCAAAAGCAGCTTCCTGACGTATCTCGCGACGCTCGGGCCCGGCGACAGCTTTATCAAGAGCGCCTCCTATTTGTTGCACAACGATGCGTTCGCAAGCACGCGCGAGTTCCTGTTGGCCAATAGCGTCAACATTCTGCAGGACGATACCGGCGTCCCCATTCGCATGCTGAAGCCGGAGCAATGGGCGCTGACACCGTTCGGCATTTACGCGCGGCCGATCCCAGTCTTCGCCAACAAGTACCAGAAGGACATGCAGGCGGTGTTCGATCAGGCGCGACCAGCGCCGCTCGATTTCAGCATCAGCTATCGCTGGCGCCCTGGCCAATCCGGCGTCGTGCTGGCGAAGAAGAAGTAGGGAGGAGGGTGCGAAAGCCGAAGGCGCCTTGCACCGATTTGACACTCATTTACGCCCATTCGGCGCACTACGGCGTCGCCTTGTGCACTCCACGATGTTCTCTACTGCGCCGGTCGCGCGGCGCGGCCGGCGAGAGCCAAGTCCTTGACGCCGGCCGCGGTCATCTCGGCC